>NZ_JADCKV010000026.1:70626-131458 GCF_014982105.1 Enterobacter cloacae complex sp. P18RS
ACCAACTGAGCTAATCACCCCCGCTGTGTGGAGTCGCATTATAGGGAGAGTTGAAAATGAGTCAACGCATTTTCTAAAGTTTTTATTCGTTCGTCGTAAAATTAGTCAAAACGATCGCAAAACGGACTGTGGCGCATGATTTATAAACAAAAACAGCAATCTCGAACTGGATAAAGTGATCGACATTGAGGAATCGGCCCACAGTGATAGAATATTGCCCATTGTTTTCTTCCCGGAATTTGCCGATTACCGGCATCTTTATAACGTAAGGCCATTTCATGAAAATCAAAACTCGCTTCGCGCCGAGCCCGACAGGCTATCTGCATGTCGGTGGTGCACGTACCGCTCTCTACTCCTGGCTTTTCGCACGTCACAACAACGGTGAGTTTGTGCTGCGTATTGAAGACACCGATCTGGAGCGCTCAACGCCGGAAGCAATTGAAGCCATTATGGATGGGATGAACTGGCTGAATCTGGCGTGGGACGAAGGCCCATACTTCCAGACCAAACGTTTTGACCGCTATAACGCCGTAATTGACGAGATGCTGGTGGCAGGCACGGCCTATAAGTGCTACTGCTCCAGGGAGCGTCTGGATGCGCTGCGCGAAGAGCAAATGGCAAAAGGCGAAAAACCGCGTTATGACGGTCGTTGCCGCCATGACCACAGCGAGCATGCTGCGGATGAGCCTTGCGTAGTGCGTTTTGCTAACCCACAGGATGGCTCTGTTATCTTTGATGACCAGATCCGTGGTCCGATCGAATTCAGCAACCAGGAGCTGGATGACCTTATCATTCGTCGTACTGACGGATCGCCAACCTATAACTTCTGCGTAGTTGTGGACGACTGGGATATGGAAATCACTCACGTGATCCGTGGTGAAGACCATATCAATAACACCCCGCGTCAGATCAACATTCTGAAAGCGCTGAACGCGCCTGTACCGGTGTATGCGCACGTATCAATGATCAACGGTGACGACGGTAAAAAGCTGTCCAAACGTCATGGCGCGGTGAGCGTGATGCAGTACCGTGATGACGGCTATCTGCCGGAAGCGCTGCTGAACTACCTGGTGCGTCTGGGCTGGGCTCATGGTGACCAGGAGATCTTCAGCCGCGAAGAGATGATCGAGCTGTTCTCTCTGAACTCTGTCAGCAAATCAGCCAGCGCGTTCAACACTGACAAACTGCTGTGGCTGAACCATCACTACATCAATACCATGCAGCCAGAATATGTGGCGACTTATCTGCAATGGCACATTGAACAGGCAAACATCGATACCCGTACGGGCCCTGAACTGGCGGATCTGGTGAAGCTGCTTGGCGAGCGTTGCAAAACGCTGAAAGAAATTGCTGAAAGCTGCCGTTACTTCTATGAAGAGTTTGACGCGTTCGACGCCGACGCGGCCAAGAAACACCTGCGTCCGGTTGCGCGTCAGCCGCTGGAAGTGGTGCGTGATAAACTCGAAGCCATTACCGAATGGACTGCGGAAAATGTTCACCACGCGATTCAGGCTACCGCTGATGAGCTGGAAATTGGCATGGGTAAAGTCGGTATGCCGCTGCGCGTTGCGGTGACGGGGGCAGGCCAGTCTCCGGCGCTGGACGTGACCGTTCATGCTATCGGCAAATCACGTAGCGTTGCGCGTATCAACAAAGCGCTGGGCTTTATTGCTGAGCGTGAAAGCCAGCAGTAATACTCATGTAATACAAAAAACGGCAGGGTAACCTGCCGTTTTTTTATGCCTGTTATTCAGCAATACCAAGACGCGTGAGAAAACCCTGCAACCCTTCACGAGCGAGCAACTTGTGCAAACGTTCCTGTTCGACAGTCGTCATGTTTTCCAGCGAGTCGATAATTTGTGGAAGCAGGCTGGATGAGGTTGCCACGCCGTAGTGGGAGGGGCTTTCCGCCACATGGTAAACAGCCCGACGGTTACGAATGGCGGGAAGACTAATGATGTGCTCCTTAACGTGCGCATCAATACATATCACCCTCGCTCTTCCGCCTTTTACACCGTTGATACCCTCCGTTTTCCATCCTTTCTGTCGTATCCAGCGATTAACGGTTTGTCGGGCTACGCCCAGACTGTCCGCCAGCTCTTCCGTGGTCATTTTGCTGCGTAATCTTTTCATATCAGCGTTGGTCGCGAATCCCTAAACGTTGTAACAAGCCGGTAATCCCTTCCCGCAGTAATAGCGATGTCATCTGCTTTTGCTCTTCCGGCGTCATTTCATTCGCCAGCGTCAGGAGCAGGGCATGAAGCGAGCCCTCGTGGTACGCCTTATCTGGCAGTTCCGGCGTCTCTGTTGCCCTGCGCGCGCTGCGAATAAAGTCGCGCACTTTTTCATTGACGTGTACCAGACGCGCCTTGCCACCCTGAACGCCTGGCTTTGGCGATGTAATCCAACCCTCTTTGCGTACCCATTTATTGATGGTCTGTCGGCTATAGCCAGTGAGCAGGGCTAACTCTTCTGGCGTCATTCGTTCCTTGATCATACAATTTCCTGAATATCTGTGGGGTTAATTAGTGGTTCATTTTATAGCACCGTTTTACGTGAAAACGTGACAAGCTTAACTCCTGGCTGCGAGCAGGCTCGCAAAGTGATTCATTTGCATGATTTTTCGGCGATTGAAAGGCGGAGGCTGAATTTGCCGTTGACACTCTGCGGCGGAATTCATATTATGCCGCCCGTCAACATGACAGCTTTACGACGGGGCTATAGCTCAGCTGGGAGAGCGCCTGCATGGCATGCAGGAGGTCAGCGGTTCGATCCCGCTTAGCTCCACCAAACTCTAAACCCTCGTCGCAAGACGGGGGTTTTTTTATATCTTGTAAAATATTTTAGACTGTTTTTGTTGCAATTAACGTCGTTTTCTACACCTCACCTCAATCCAAATCAATAAACAAGTCTATAAATAGACCTGAACTTGATTCGTGTTATTAATAAACCTATTATCCATGCGGTCAATGAGACGATGGTAAAATAGATTATCCGGATTAATGAATAGAAAAATTTACAATAATGTAAAGATATTTATGATTGCCCTGGCGCTAAGCCTGATTGCGATTCCTTTTTCTCGTTATATCTCTCCACGGGCCATCGTCAGCGAAAATGATGTTTATCTGGCGTGGTTGCCCTTAAGTGCCATGCTCGCCATCGTGTTGTTATTTGGACGGCGGGCAATCATTCCTTTGCTGTTAAGTTTTAGTATTACTAATATTTATAATCTTGATTTAGCACCACTACAATCTGCCGTATTATTATGTTGTCAGACGTTTACCGTCTTCGCCGCCTGTGGCGTCATCCGTCTGGTGCTGGGCAAGCGCTGGCGACACAGCATACCGAATAAGTACATTGGCATACGTATTTTCTGGCTCGGATTTATGGTGCCTGTGGGCATCAAATTATCGATGTATCTGGCGGGATATTTATTTGATTTCCCGGTGACAATCTCCTCCTATTTCGGCGAAGGCTCTGCAATTTATAACGTTATCGATATTCAGAGTCTGATTTGTGCCGCCCTGATTTTCACCATGATGTTCTATTATCCGTTAAGAATGATTATTAATCCTCGCTATGCCCGAACATTCTGGCGGCGAAGCGTGAAGCCCCTCTTTTGTCACAAAAAAGCGTTATTTATCGTTGTGTGGCTGATGCTGTTGATCTCGATGATCGCTATTTTATGCGCGCCTTTTGAATCGCAGTTTATTGCGGGTTATTTGATGCCAATCGTTTTCATTCTTTTTACCCTGGGGATTGGTCGTCTGAGCTATGCGCTCATCTCTTTACTCTGGGCGGCCTCGGCGCTCATGCTGTTGACCTATAATTATAATTTTCTTAATGGCGTTGAATCGGGCCATTCGCTCTCCTTTATCCTGTCGGTGCTGATCTCTTTCGCCATCTGCCTGCTTTACATGTCGCGGATCTATCAGAAAAGTGAATGGCTGAAACAGGGGTGGCAGGAGAGGGCGCTTACCGATCCGCTCACCGGTCTGCCTAACATTCGTGCGCTGGAAGTGTTTTTACAGCATCATCCCGAAGCCAAAATCTGCTGCCTGCGCCTGGATAATCTGGAATTTCTGAGCCGTCACTACGGCATCCTCATGCGTGTACACTGTAAAAAGATGATCACCGCGTCGCTGCAACCGTTATTGCAAAAAGACGAGAAGCTCTTCCAGTTGCCTGGCAGTGAGCTGGTGGTGGTCTTGCTGGGGCCGGGCACGGCTGAACGTCTGCAATATATGGTTGATCATCTGAACAGCCGTAAGATTGTCTGGAACAAGACTGAGCTCGACATCGAGTTTGGCGCCTCCTGGGGTGAAGTGCCGGATGGAGAAAGCCTGCATCATACGCTGGGTCAGCTGAGCTGGCTCTCCGAGCAGTCCTGTGCCGGGCATAACGTCCTGGCGTTAACCAACAGTCTGGATGATGTCTCCGGTCAGACGACGGACAGAGTGCTGATGCTGGCCCGCATAAAACGCGCCCTTGATGTCGGAGGGCTTCACCTTTACGCCCAGCCAATCCATAACGCGCGTGGGGAAGGGTACTTTGAAATCCTCTCAAGGCTTGAAAGCGAGGGGGAGATCATCACGCCTGATCGCTTTATTCCGCTAATTGCTCAGTTTAACCTGAGCCACCGATTTGACCTGAACGTGGTGGAAAAATTGCTGATGTGGATGCGCAGCCATCCGTCCGAACGGGCCGGAACGCGGTTCTCCGTTAATCTGATGCCGCTGACGCTGATGCAAAATGAGATAGCGGCTGAGATCATCGCGCTTTTTGAACGCTACGCCATTGCGCCGCAAGATATCGTCATTGAGATCACCGAGGAACAGGCTTTCTCTGACTCGGGAAGCAGCATCAACAATATCCAGCAGCTGCGGGATTACGGCTTCCGCATTGCTATTGATGACTTTGGTACCGGCTATGCCAACTTTGAGCGCCTGAAGCGGCTGGAGGCCGATATCATTAAGATCGATGGCTGCTTCGTGAAAGATATCTGCACCGACAGCATGGATGCGATGATCGTGCAGTCCATTTGCAACATGGCCAAAACGAAATCGCTTTGTGTGGTGGCTGAATATGTGGAATCGGCTGAACAACGCGAGATGTTGCTGCGATTCGGCGTGGACTATTTGCAGGGCTATTTGATTGGTAAACCACTGCCCCTGACGGCGCTGGAGGCATAAAAAAAACCGGGAGCGATGGCTCCCGGTTTTTATTGCACGGTATGAATTACAGAACCAGTGCTGCAATAGAGGCAGACAGGACGCTCACCAGCGTTGAACCGTAAACCAGCTTCAGGCCAAAGCGAGAAACGACGTTACCTTGCTCTTCGTTCAGGCCTTTAATCGCACCAGCGATAATACCGATGGAAGAGAAGTTCGCGAAGGAGACCAGGAAGACGGACAGGATCCCTTCCGCACGAGGGGAGAGTGTGCTGGCAATCTTCTGGAGATCCATCATCGCCACGAACTCATTGGAAACCAGTTTCGTTGCCATGATACTGCCCACCTGCAACGCTTCGTGAGCGGGCACGCCCATCACCCAGGCAATCGGGTAGAAGATGTAGCCCAGAATACCCTGGAAGGAGATACCGAGTACGGCCGCAAACAGGGCGTTCAGCGCAGCGATCAGCGCGATAAAGCCAATCAGCATCGCGGCGACGATAATTGCAACCTTGAAACCCGCCAGAATGTATTCACCCAGCATTTCGAAGAAGCTCTGTCCCTCGTGCAGGTTTGACATCTGAATGTTCTCTTCGCTGGCATCCACGCGGTACGGGTTAATCAGCGAAAGCACGATAAAGGTGCTGAACATGTTCAGAACCAGCGCCGCAACTACGTATTTTGGTTCCAGCATGGTCATATACGCGCCCACGATAGACATGGAAACGGTAGACATTGCGGTTGCCGCCATGGTGTACATGCGGTTACGGGACATCTTGCCGAGAATATCTTTATACGCAATGAAGTTCTCAGACTGACCGAGGATCAGCGAGCTGACTGCGTTAAAGGATTCCAGTTTACCCATGCCGTTAACTTTCGATAACAGGAAGCCGATCGCACGGATAACCACCGGCAGAACGCGGATGTGCTGAAGGATACCGATCAGGGCAGAGATGAAGACGATAGGGCAGAGTACCTTCAGGAAGAAGAAGGCCAGACCCTGATCGTTCATGCTGCCAAAGACGAAGTTTGTCCCTTCGTTGGCAAATCCGAGCAGTTTTTCGAACATTTCGGAGAAGCCTTTCACGAAGCCGAGGCCTACGTTGGAGTTCAGGAAGAACCACGCAAGTAAAACTTCAATGACCAGCAGTTGGACAACATAGCGAATACGAATTTTTTTGCGGTCTGTGCTGACCAGCAATGCAAGTGCAGTAACGACAACGAGTGCCAGGACAAAATGAAGGACGCGGTCCATATTTGCTCCAAATATGAGGCAGGTTTAATTTCCGTGCACATTCTATGTAACAAGCACAAAGAAAACGAGATCAAGCCCACACTATAGTTACATCCTGTGACGAGTCTCAAAAATAGTGATCAACAAGACATTTTTGTTATGTTAGGTAAATGAGTGAAAAGTTAAGTTTGTGTGCTACGCTTCACAAATGTCTGCGCATTTTCACATTCTGTGACCTTGCTCCACCTGCCTGTCTATCGTTCCTGACTATCAGAGAAATCATGTTAACCATTACAAATGAACTTGATAATCATTCTCATTTTGATAGCATGAAACATAGCAAAGGCTATATTTCCAGAGGCAGAAATGACGAATAGTCGCGTAGAGAGTAGCAGCGGCAGAGCGGCACGCAAGCTGCGGTTCGCATTAATGGGACCGGCATTCATTGCCGCGATTGGCTACATCGATCCGGGTAATTTTGCGACCAACATTCAGGCCGGGGCCAGTTTCGGCTATAAACTGCTGTGGGTTGTGGTCTGGGCCAATCTGATGGCGATGCTGATTCAGATGCTCTCCGCGAAGCTGGGTATTGCTACCGGAAAAAACCTGGCGGAGCAAATCCGCGATCATTATCCACGTCCGGCAGTTTGGTTTTACTGGGTTCAGGCGGAAATTATCGCCATGGCCACCGATCTCGCCGAGTTTATCGGGGCGGCGATCGGCTTTAAGCTTATCCTGGGCGTCTCCCTGCTTCAGGGGGCCGTGCTGACCGGTATCGCCACTTTCCTGATTCTGATGCTCCAGCGGCGGGGGCAAAAACCGCTGGAGAAAGTCATCGGCGGCCTGCTGCTGTTCGTCGCTGCCGCCTATATTGTTGAGCTGATTTTCTCCCAACCGAATCTGGCGCAGCTGACGAAAGGGATGGTGATCCCGTCGTTACCCACTTCTGAAGCCGTTTTTCTGGCTGCCGGGGTGCTGGGGGCGACCATTATGCCGCACGTCATTTATCTGCACTCTTCATTAACCCAGAATCTGCATGGCGGGACGAGTAAAGAGCGCTACTCCGCCTCGAAATGGGATGTGACTATCGCGATGACCATTGCCGGATTTGTGAATCTGGCGATGATGGCAACCGCCGCCGCCGCGTTCCACTTTAACGGGCATACCGGGGTTGCCGATCTCGACCAGGCTTACCTGACGCTGGAGCCGTTGCTGAGCCATGCCGCAGCCACTATTTTTGGTTTAAGCCTGGTTGCTGCGGGTCTTTCATCTACGGTTGTGGGGACACTGGCCGGGCAGGTGGTGATGCAGGGGTTCGTACGTTTCCATATTCCGCTGTGGGTTCGCCGCTCGGTTACGATGCTGCCTTCCTTTGTTGTGATCCTGATGGGGCTGGATCCGACCCGCATTCTGGTGATGAGTCAGGTACTGCTGAGTTTCGGGATTGCGCTGGCGCTGGTGCCGCTGCTGATCTTCACCAGCAACAAATCGCTGATGGGCGATCTGGTGAATTCGACGTGGGTGAAGCGCGCCGGGTGGGCCATTGTGGTCGTGGTGGTGGCGTTAAACTTGTGGTTGCTGATAGGCACAGCCGCAGGCCTGTAAAAGAAAAAGGAGCCGGAAGGCTCCTTTTTGTTGTTAATGGTGATGGCCGTGACCGTGGCCTCTGCCTTTTCCATGACCCCAGCCGCCACGGCGGTCGTCACGATCGTTCCAGCCTTCGCGGTAGCCGCGTTCGTAAGCCTTACGCTTATCCCAGCCACGGTGATAGCCGTTATCGTGTTTCCACCAGCGGTTTTGACGCCATTCATAATGGCGATGCCAGTAGTCACGGTCGCGCCAGTAGCCACCGTCCCAGTATCTGCCGTAGTCATCACGATCGCCAATTTGTAATTTAATCGATGGCAACAGGGTGATTTCGCCCGCACTGGCGACCAGCGGGGCCGAAGCCAGTAATACCGCTGCAAGAATCAGTGACCTGAACATACTCTTCTCCTTCACGATCGGGGCCGCTGTGCGACCTGTTAACGCAATTTTACGAGTTGGTAAACATTCGTTTCATCGCCTCAACTCCTAAATCATGAACGAGAGCACTTTTTGCTAAAAGTGTTTTTAATCTGAACTGGACAGGATCGTATCTATCGTCTTCAGCTCTTCTGCCGTGAACCGACAATTCTCAAGCACGCCTGCTGCATCTTCAATTTGTCCGGTCTTGCTTGCGCCGATGAGCACGGATGTCACCGCATCGTGGCGCAGGATCCAGGCCAGTGCCATTTGCGAAAGCTTTTGCCCCCGGTTTTCCGCCAGCGCATTCAGCTTGCGTACCTTTTCCAGCTTTCTGTCGGTGATCTGCTCCGGGTTAAGGAACTTACTGCCGCTTGCTGCGCGAGAATCCGCCGGGATACCGTTCAGATAGCGATCGGTCAACTGTCCGCCCGCCAGGGGGGAGAAGGGGATACATCCCACCCCTTTATGCTGCAACACGTCCAGCAACCCCTCTTCAGGCGCACGTTCAAACATGGAGTACTTCGGCTGGTGGATCAGACATGGCGTGCCCAGATCCTCCAGTATTTCAATCGCCTGCCTTGCCACTTCTGCCGGGTAGTTGGACAGACCGATGTACAGCGCCTTGCCCTGACGCACCACATGGTCAAGCGCTTTCATGGTTTCACGTAGCGGCGTTTGTGGATCCGGGCGGTGGTGATAGAAAATATCGACATACTCCAGCCCCATACGCCTGAGGCTCTGGTCCAGGCTGGCGATCAGATATTTACGTGAGCCCCAGTCACCGTAAGGCCCGTCCCACATGGTGTAGCCCGCTTTAGTGGAGATGATCAGCTCATCGCGCCAGGGCAGGAAATCCTCCTGCAAAATGCGACCGAAATTACGTTCGGCCGAACCAGGAGGCGGGCCGTAATTATTGGCAAGGTCAAAATGCGTAATACCCAAATCGAAAGCACGCTGTAAAAGTTGACGGCTGTTTTCGAGTAACGTCGCGTCGCCAAAATTATGCCAAAGCCCCAGCGAGATGGCGGGAAGCTTAAGGCCGCTTTGTCCACAACGGCGATATTGCATTGTCTGATAACGATTTTTGTCAGGCTGATAACCCATTGACGAGACCTCTGGCGCTGGAAAGAAACATCAGTGTATACGTTTACACTAACCTGAAGAAAATGAGCATAGCCCAGCTTTTTTCGTAAAGCATTCTTTCCAGACCCTGATTGTCGCCAATTCTGGACACGCTTCACGCTTATTTAATACTCAGAGTGAGGTCAACGTCAGAAGGACACTTATAATATGCGTACCCCCTATTGCGTCGCCGATTACCTGCTGGACCGACTAACAGATTGTGGTGCCGATCATCTGTTTGGCGTGCCAGGCGACTATAACCTGCAATTTCTCGATCACGTGATAGACAGCCCGGACATCTGCTGGGTGGGCTGTGCCAATGAACTGAACGCGTCTTACGCCGCAGACGGCTATGCCCGCTGTAAGGGCTTTGCCGCGCTCCTGACGACATTCGGCGTTGGGGAGTTAAGCGCCATGAACGGTGTGGCGGGCAGCTTTGCCGAACATGTTCCCGTCCTCCATATTGTGGGGGCCCCGGGTATGGCGGCGCAGCAGCGAGGAGAGTTATTGCACCATACGTTGGGTGACGGCGAGTTCCGCCATTTCTATCATATGAGCGAACCCATCACCGTTGCACAGGCGGTGCTTACCGAACAAAACGCCTGCTATGAAATTGACAGAGTCCTGACCACTATGCTGCGGGAGCGCCGTCCGGGCTACCTGATGCTGCCCGCTGATGTGGCGAAAAAAGCCGCTACGCCCCCTGTAAGCGCTCTCAATGTTAACCCCGCACCGGCTGATTCAGCCTGCTTGCAGGCGTTTCGTGAGGCTGCCGAAAAGCGCTTGTCCACGAGCAAACGCACCGCGCTGTTAGCGGACTTCCTCGTACTCCGCCATGGTCTGCGCACGGCCCTTCAGACGTGGGTGAAAGAGGTGCCGATGGCACACGCCACCATGCTGATGGGCAAGGGCATTTTTGACGAACGACAGAGCGGTTTTTACGGCACCTACAGCGGATCGGCGAGCGCCGCGCCGGTCAAAGAGGCCATCGAGGGGGCTGATACGGTGCTGTGTATTGGCACGCGCTTTACCGATACGCTCACTGCCGGGTTTACCCACCAGCTGACGCCAGACCAGACGATAGAGGTTCAGCCACACGCGTCCCGCGTCGGCGACGTCTGGTTTACGGGTATCCCGATGAGGGAGGCCATTGAAACGCTGACAGCGCTGTGTAAAACCTATGTTCGTGATACGCGAGCGCCATTGGATCACAGCGGCTTTTCGTTCCCGACTATCGAAGGGGCGCTGACTCAGGAGAGCTTCTGGCGTACCCTGCAAACGTTTGTCCGCCCCGGAGACATTATTCTGGCTGACCAGGGAACGTCTGCTTTCGGCGCTATCGATCTGCGTTTACCGGCGGACGTGAACTTTATCGTCCAGCCGCTGTGGGGATCGATTGGCTACACGCTGGCGGCGGCGTTTGGCGCGCAAACGGCGTGTCCGAACCGACGCGTGATTGTCCTGACGGGTGACGGCGCCGCGCAGTTGACCATTCAGGAGCTGGGATCGATGCTGCGCGACAAGCAGCGCCCGATTATTCTGGTGCTTAACAACGAAGGATACACGGTGGAAAGGGCCATCCACGGGCCGGAGCAGCGCTATAACGATATTGCCCTCTGGAACTGGACGCAGATCCCGCAGGCGCTGAGCCTGGCGCCTCAGGCAGAGTGCTGGCGCGTCAGCGAAGCGGAAGCGCTGGCGGAGGTGCTGGATAAAGTGGCACACCATGAGCGGCTTTCGCTGATCGAGGTGATGCTGCCGAAAGCCGATATTCCGCCGCTGCTGAGCGCGCTGACCAAAGCGCTGGAGGCGCGCAATAACGCCTGATTACCTGTCGTTTCGCCATCCCATCAGCATCGGTTTGCCCGCCAGCAGGAGCCAGGCGGGCAACATCACGATACAGAGCAGCGGCAGAAGCGTGGTATCCGGTACGACAACGGCCGCCATAAACAGGCTCAGCCACGCATCGCGCGTGACCACCAGTACCAGCCCCAGAATGGAACAGGAGACGGTAATCGCCGCAGGGACAGCGTCAACGTGCTCATGCAGCATCAGCCCCAGCGCGACGCCAACAAATACCGCCGGGAAGATTCGACCTCCCCTGAAACCACAGGCCGCAGCGACCACCAGCGCCGCCAGTTTTACCAGCGCGAACAGCAGATAATCGGAGACGCTAAAGACCTGGCTGAAGGCCAGCTGCTGCATCTCGTCCAGACCCTTAAACAGCGTAACCGTTCCGCCGATGGCGCCTAAAACGCCCAGAATAAACCCCCCCATGCCCAGAATCAGCACCGGATGCTTCAGCCTGTGCATCAGGCGATGCAGACGAGGAAGACACCACACCGCGACCATCCCCAGCGCAATGGCGATGGCGACGACGACGGCACCGCTGAAAATATCGGTGAGTTGCATCTGGCCGTAGTGGGGGATGGAGAGTGAAAAATGGGGATGGAAAAACAGGCTGGTGGTGAGGGCTCCCGCAGCGGCGGCCATTAGCGGCGCGAAGAGTTTATCCCACAGCGGTACTTCATGATCACTGCTGAGGGTTTGCGAAAAAATGAGCGCAGCCGCGACCGGGGTGCCAAACAGCGCCCCGATGGTGCCTGCTGACGCCAGGATCGTCCAGTCCAGCGCGCCAACGCGCGGGAAAAGACGCGCCCCCAGAAAGACCGCCAGCGCGATATTAACCGCCATAATGGGATGTTCAGGCCCGAGGCTTACGCCCCCCGCAAGACCGATTATCAGCGCGATGATAAGCCCCGGCAGAGCAGAGGGAGAGACAGGCGCGCCAATCAAGGGTTCCAGTGCCGGGTCCGGCCCGGCATGACCCGGGCTATAGCGGATCACCAGCCCTACGGCAATCCCGGTCAGGGTCAGCATCATCATGATCCAGCCCGGCGAGTCAATGCTGATACCGAGTTTTACCGGAAGCGCGGTCCATAAAATCGTTTGCAGCACCGCCGCCACTTTCATGACGACGATGAGCACCAGGCTCGACGCCACGCCAATAATCAGCGCCGGGACAGCCAATAACAGCATGGTTCTGGCTCGCGGATGGAGCATGATGATTTCCTTGTACAAAACGGCTTAACGTTACTTTGCACAATCAGCATTGTGGCAATAGTGCAAAAGGTGCTGAAACGGTAAAGTTATAATGTGACGAAGATCGATAATCCATGGGCAGTCACCTTCTGGTCGTTGTTGTTATCACGCCTTGAATTTACAGTGTCCCAAAGATTTATTCTGACTTTAGCGGAGCAGTAGAAGAATGACAAAGTATGCTTTGGTAGGTGATGTAGGCGGCACCAACGCGCGCCTTGCCCTGTGCGATGTGAACAGCGGTGAAATTTCTCAGACGAAAACCTATTCAGGGCTGGATTACCCAAGCCTGGAAGCGGTGGTTCGCGTCTATCTGGAAGAGCATAAAGTGAGCGTTGAAGACGGTTGTATCGCTATCGCCTGTCCGATCACCGGCGACTGGGTGGCGATGACCAACCACACGTGGGCCTTCTCAATTGCCGAAATGCGGAAAAACCTCGGCTTCTCGCACCTTGAAATTATCAACGACTTCACTGCGGTTTCCATGGCTATCCCAATGCTTAAACCAGAGCATCTGATTCAGTTCGGCGGTACGGCCCCGGTTGAAGGCAAACCGATTGCCGTTTATGGCGCAGGCACCGGCCTGGGGGTGGCGCACCTGGTCCACGTCGACAAACGCTGGGTCAGCCTGCCGGGCGAAGGCGGTCACGTGGATTTTGCGCCGAACAGCGAAGAAGAGGGCATTATTCTTGAGGAGCTACGCGCCGAGATTGGGCACGTGTCGGCCGAGCGGGTGCTTTCTGGCCCGGGCCTGGTGAACCTGTATCGGGCGATTGTAAAATCAGACGGTCGTCTGCCGGAAAATCTGCAACCTAAAGATGTGACCGAACGCGCGCTGGCCGACAGCTGTATTGACTGCCGCCGTGCTTTGTCGCTGTTCTGCGTCATCATGGGGCGTTTTGGCGGCAACCTGGCGCTGAACCTTGGCACCTTTGGCGGGGTCTATATTGCGGGCGGGATCGTACCGCGCTTCCTCGATTTCTTTACCGCCTCCGGCTTCCGTGGCGGCTTCGAAGACAAAGGCCGCTTCAGGAGTTATGTCCAGGACATTCCTGTTTACCTGATTGTCCACGACAACCCAGGCTTACTGGGCTCCGGGGCGCATCTGCGTCAGGTACTGGGTCAGATCCTCTGATGCTCATTCCCCTCTCCTGCGGGAGAGGGAACGCGCTACAGGTGCATGAGCTGGCGGAACTCTTTCACTCTGCTGCGGCTTACCGGCACCTGAAAATCCAGATCCTTCAGCCGCAAAATATAGGTGTTGTTAAACCAGGGTTCGATTTCGCGGATCTTGTTCAGGTTGACGCAGAACGAGCGGTGGCAGCGGAAGAAGTGAGCGGCCGGGAGTTTATTGCAGAATTCGGTGATGTTCATCGCCATGACGTAGGATTCACGCCGCGTATAGACAAACGTCATTTTTTCATGCGCTTCGGCATAGTAAATATCGTCGACAGGCGTGACGATGATCCGTTCGTCCTTCACCAGATTAATCGTGTCGTTTTCCCGCGCTACCGGGCTGGCGCTGGCGGGTAATGCTTGCTGCTGCCACGCGGCTTCCAGCTTATGCAGCATGCTGATAATACGCGACTCCTGGTACGGCTTGAGAATATAGTCAAACGCCTCAAGCTCGAAGGCCTCCACGGCATGCTCTTTCCACGCGGTGACAAACACAATAAACGGCTTGTGGGCGAACTGATTGATATTTTGCGCCAGCAGGACGCCGTCCAGCGACGGAATATTAATATCGAGGAATATCGCGTCGACCCGGTTATGCTGTAAAAATTTCAGCACGTCCAGACCATCCTCAAAACAGCCAACAATCTCCATCTGGCTGTGGGTTTTGATAAGCCAGCTCAACTCCTGTTGAGCCAGAATTTCATCTTCTACAATGATGACTTTCATCTGTTACTCCGGCCTACGGCAACAAGGATATGGGGGCATTCACGGGCGTTCGCTCATTCGGAACATAAAAGGCAATTTCGGTGCCCGGCTCAAGACGGTGAATATGCAGCCCGTCACCGTACAGCAGTTTGACCCGGTGATGCACATTCAGCAGTCCGATCTTGTTGCCCGGCATTTCGTTTGATTTGACGCGCTCAATGACTTTAGGATCGATGCCGTGCCCGGTATCGCGCACGGCGATACGCACGCGGTTACCGCTTTCCGTCACGCTAATCGTTACCACGCCTTTGCCTTTACACGGCTGAATACCGTGAACAATGGCGTTTTCCACCAGCGGCTGGATCAGCAGGCTTGGGATCACGCAGTTGACCTCTTCATCAATATCGTAAATGACCGTCAGCTTATCGCCAAAGCGAGCCTGCTCGATGGCGATGTAATCCTTGATTTGATACAGCTCTTTTTTGATGTCGATCTGCTCGTCGTCATTTAGCTCAATGTTGTAGCGCAGATAGCGCGACAGATTAAATATCAGCTGCCGCGCGGTATCCGGATTCAGACGGATGGAAGAGGAGATAGCGTTCAGCGCGTTAAACAGGAAATGGGGATTGATCTTGCTTTGCAGGGCGCGCAGCTCTGCCTTATTTGCCATCTCGCGCAGCTGCTCTGCACGCGAAACCTCAAGTTGAGTGGAGATAATCTGCGACAGGCCAATCGCCATCTCCTGGAGCGAAGAGGTGATTTGGTGCGCATGGCAGTAGTAAATTTTCAGCGTCCCCGTGACCACGCCTTTTTCCCACAGCGGGATCACCAGCATTGAGTGGATCTCTGGCGTCCGGTGGGCTTCATCATTGTTTTTAATGATGATTTTTCCGTAGTTAATCGCCTGTCTGGTGGTCGGGCTGATGGTATCGTCGCTGTCGCGATAATTGTGCTCCCCGACGCCAACGTAAGCCAGCACGTGGTCAATATTGGTGATGGCGACCGCATCGGCGTGAATATCACGGCGGATGATATCGCAAACCTGACGTAAAGATTCGGCGTTAACGTGTCGGAAAAGCGGCAGCGTCTTGTTGGCGATATCCAGCGCCAGCTTGGCCTGACGCGCGGCGCTGGCCTCTTTTTCGCCCTCCACGCTTTGCACCAGCAGCACGATAAAACCGATACAGACGCTCCCGAGGATCATAGGAATACCGATCTTCGAGACGATATCCAGCCCCAGCGCAACGGTTGGCGCCCAGACGATGACCAGGATCATGGTCAGCGTTTCGCAGACCATCCCCGCGATAATCCCCGCACGCCAGTGCTGCTTTTTCGGGATTTTGCGGTTAATCCAGCCCGAGAGCAGCCCGGCAATAATGCTGGTGATAAAGCAGGGGACTGCCGTCACGCCGCCAATATCAATCAGGTATCGATGGGTGCCGGCGATGATGCCTGTGATAATCCCAACCCAGGGACCAAAGAGGATCCCGCCCGACATGACGGCGATGATGCGCACGTTCACCAGCGAGCCTTCTACCGGCACCCCGGACCAGGTGCTGAACAGGGCAAACATCGAAAAGATAAACGTGACGGCCAGCAGCTCTTTTGGCGAATGGGCAGATTTATGCAACAGTTCGCGGAACAAGCGGATGCGGATAAGGAAAAAGAGACAGATCAGCATTAATGCCGCGCGGTCGAACACCGCCAGGAGCATATTGAAGATTTCGTGCACGGTCAGGCCTGGGAAAACGGGAAAAATCTATGATAGAAAACATAGGGCCTGATGACCAGCTATCCATCAGATTTATCAAATGGGGAAAAACCATAATTCTCAAAGGGGATTGCTGGCTTTTGACTGAAAGCCGGTGCTTTTCCGTTTGGGGAGAAACGTCAGGTAACGATACTGAAAATATTGTGTTAAATCGTAGCGCTTAAAACTGCCTGTTCACGATAAGAGTTCCGCTTTTCACTGCAATCGCATTCCCGTTTTAGCGCAAAATATTGTTTTGCCGTTATCCTCTCGACAGCGTCTTTTTCTTCAGGTTATTTTCTAAGCACGCCACACGGGTGGCAGCGTCGCTCGGACGGTCCGGGCGCTAACGTGACTCTGAGGAATCTATGGCTGAATTCAGTCCTGAACGCCGTTTTACGCGTATCGATCGTCTCCCCCCTTATGTTTTCAATATCACTGCTGAACTGAAAATGGCTGCGCGTCGGCGCGGCGAAGACATTATCGATTTCAGTATGGGTAACCCTGACGGCCCAACGCCGCCGCATATCGTTGAGAAACTCTGCACGGTTGCGCAGCGTCCTGATACCCATGGGTATTCCACCTCACGCGGCATTCCACGCTTACGTCGGGCGATCTCCCGCTGGTATCAGGATCGTTATCAGGTCGATATCGATCCTGAAAGTGAAGCGATTGTGACCATTGGCTCCAAAGAGGGGCTGGCCCACCTGATGCTGGCGACGCTGGATCACGGCGATACCGTACTGGTGCCGAATCCGAGCTACCCCATTCACATCTATGGGGCGGTGATTGCCGGCGCGCAGGTGCGTTCTGTCCCGCTGGTGGAAGGCGTCGACTTCTTTAACGAGCTGGAACGGGCGATTCGTGAAAGCTATCCGAAGCCGAAAATGATGATCCTCGGTTTCCCGTCAAACCCAACAGCACAATGCGTTGAACTCGAATTCTTCGAGAAAGTGGTCGCGCTGGCTAAGCGTTACGACGTGCTGGTGGTACACGATCTCGCCTACGCCGATATCGTTTATGATGGCTGGAAAGCGCCGTCAATTATGCAGGTACCGGGTGCCCGCGATGTGGCGGTTGAGTTTTTCACCCTGTCGAAAAGCTACAACATGGCGGGCTGGCGAATTGGTTTTATGGTGGGAAACAAAACGCTGGTGAGCGCCCTGGCGCGTATTAAAAGCTACCATGACTATGGCACCTTCACGCCGTTACAGGTCGCGGCCATCGCGGCGCTGGAAGGGGATCAGCAGTGCGTGCTCGATATTGCCGCTCAGTACAAACGCCGTCGTGATGTGCTGGTAAAAGGGCTTCATGAAGCAGGCTGGATGGTGGAAATGCCTAAAGCCTCTATGTACGTCTGGGCGAAAATCCCTGAGCCGTATGCGGCGATGGGTTCTCTGGAATTTGCCAAAAAACTGCTTCAGGACGCGAAGGTTTGCGTCTCTCCAGGCATTGGCTTTGGTGACTACGGTGACACGCACGTGCGTTTCGCGCTGATTGAAAACAGCGACCGTATCCGTCAGGCAGTGCGGGGCATTAAAAGCATGTTCCGCGCGGATGGCCTGCTTGCAGCGAAGAGCGTTGCGGAACAACCCGAGTCGTAACGGACACCAAAAAAAACAGGCGCCAACGGCGCCTGTTTTTTTGACTGCATTTTCTTAACTAGATCATCAGAGCAAACGTTCCGGCCCAAACTAAAACAATAACCGAAATGCCCATAAAGAAATATTTCACGTTTCATCGCTCCGCGTATCTTCCGGTACGCATTAAAAAAACAGAGTCCAACTGAGTATAGAGAGTTGAAATCATGCGAAAGGGGAAATCGGAATTATCCCGTGACGTCGCTAACTTCAGCTCTGAATTCTGTGCTTTCCTGTCGCCAGACGGCGCTAATGTACGCCTAAATTTCAGGAGTGACAAGAGGCATTTTTTTAAATAATTTCCGACACTTACGAGTGTCGTGGAACGGCGACAGTTTGATTTCGGTACGCAATAAATGCCTGTTGAGCGACGGTCGAAAAAGCCGTTACGCACTGCGATTACAGGTGTTTGAAAAGGCTAGTTTCTTAGCGAAACTAACCTTCGACAGGGGTCAGATATAGAGCGAGGCTTCGCCCAGGGGGCGGGTTTTAAAGCGGCGGTGCATCCACAGATACTGCTCAGGCGCACGCATAATCTCAAACTCAATCACCTTATTGATAAAGGTCGCGGCTTCACTCTCATCTTCTGGATAGTTCGCCATCTCTGGGGAGATATGCAGACGATAGCCTGACTTATCCGCTTTTCTGACCATGGTCACCGTCAACATCGCGGCGCCTGAGAGACGTGAAATCACAAAGGTACCGTTCGTCGTAGCGACATCTTTAACCGCAAAGAAAGGGGCAAAGCTGCTGCCTTTAGGACCGTAGTCCTGGTCCGGGGCAAACCAGACGGCTTCCCCTTTTTTCAGGGCGCCAACCATACCGCGCAGATTGTTACGGCTGATCATCGCCTTATTTGAACGCATGCGGCCCCGCGTTTGTACCCATTCCATCAGCGCGCTGTTATGCGGGCGATAGGTTGCCATCATCGGCTGACAAAGACCCATAACGCGGCCGCCCAGCTCAAGCGACATAAAATGCACACCCACAACCATCACGCCGCGGTTTTGCATCTGGGCACGTTTCAGGTTATCCAGGCCTTCCACGTCAAACCATTTACGGACACGCTCGTCTGGCCAGAACCAGGCCATACCGGTTTCAAGCAGCGCCATACCGATAGATTTAAAGTTTTCCGCAATCAGCGTTTCGCGCTGCTGGGCATTGTAATGCGGAAAGCAAAGTTCGAGATTTTTTCGGGCAATGGACTCACGACGCTTAAGGAAGTGACGCGATGCGCTACCGAGCTTAGAACCCAGGAAACGGATCACGGGATAAGGAAGTTGAACCAGCAGCCAAAGCACGCCAAGGCCGAACCATGTAAACCAGTAGCGCGGGTGCAGAAACGCCCGCTGAAATTTGGATTGAGACAAAATAGTGGAACCTATGTGAAGCCTGTGAAGGTAGCGCAGACTTCGCGATACCACGTGCCATTGAGACCGTAGGACGAGGTCATGGTTGCAGGCTTTACCGTTCTTTACGACGTTGCCTGGCCATTGCTGACTTGGGTGGGCGGCATAATGTAGCACCGTTATACATTATGAGCCATCACTCGTTTTTGTTTAAAAAAGCGGCAATTGCGGAGTGGTTTGATTTGCTATTGTTTAATCTGCGTTCCCGCATGTCTCCTGAAGGTGCAGACCATGGAAACCTACCTGCAAACGGTGAAAGAAGAGTGGGTGAAGCTGATTAATGAAACCGATCCCGATGTGCATCGGCTTGCGACTGAGCTTGCCAGAGACAACGCAACTCCCCTGGTCGCTGAATTCTATCGTGTTGTGCTGGCAGATCCATCGGCAGCTGAATTCCTGACAACCGAACAGGTGGAGAGGCAGCTTCAGGAGGCGCTTCGTCGCTGGCTTATTGATGTGCTCTCATGCCGTGTGGAGCAGGTTGAAGAGCAGATGCGGGCGCAGCAGCGCGCTGCGGATGTTCATGCCCGTATTGGTATTTCGGTTGATTTAGTTGAAATGGGCTTCCGTGTTCTGAAAAAGCTGCTGTTACCTGTCATTACTACCAGCGCCCATTCGCCTGAGGTGAAGCTGCATATTTATCACTACGCGATAAACAGTATCGATCTGGCCATGGAAGTGATGTCGCGGGCCTATGTATTTAGCGAGAACAATGCGGCGAAAGAGGACGAAAATTATCGCATCTTTTCCTTAATGGAGAACGCAGAAGAGGAGAAGGAGAGACAGACCGCGGCGCTGCTGTCATGGGAAATGGTGCTTCTGTATAAGATCACGCTTAATTCCAGTATCGGCATCAGTCTGCCGCTGGGGCAGTCTGAATTTGGACTGTGGTTTAGCCATAAAGGTCGGCACTACTTCAGCGGGATCGCTGAGGCCGGTCATATCTCTCGTCTGACTCAGGAATTCGATGACCTTTTTAACGAGGTCCGTCTTGCAGGGCAGGGTCTGAGTGATAAAGCGCAGCGGGATAAATTCTTGCAGCGAATGCGTAATACCCTCTCGCAAATCATCACGCTTTTGCGCGAACTGTTTGACGAAGTGTCGCGACACGAGGTGGGGGTTGATGTCCTGACCCGCCTGTTGAATCGCCGTTTTCTGTCAACCATCTTCAAACGCGAAATCCTGCACGCCACCCGGGCGGGAACAAAGCTCTCGACGCTGCTGATTGACGTCGACAAATTTAAACAAATCAACGATACCTGGGGGCACAATACCGGGGACGAGATCCTGCGAAAAGTCTCCGGCGCGTTCTACGACAACGTGCGAACCTGTGATTACGTTTTTCGCTACGGCGGCGATGAATTTCTGATTGTGCTAACGGAAATCTCAGAGGTGGACGCGCTGCGAATTGCCGAGCGTATCCGTAGGCGGGTGGAAAAAATCAAGGTTAACTCCCCAACCGGCGATATTATCCCGCTCTCCCTCTCGATAGGCGTTGCGATGTTCAACGGGCATCCCGATTACGAGCGATTGATTCAGGCGGCGGATGAAGCCTTATACGGCGCGAAACGGCGTGGCCGAAACTGCGTGGAGCTTTGGAAGGGGGCGTAAGGAAAGACAGAAGTGTCCCCTGCAGGAATCGAACCTGCAACTAGCCCTTAGGAGGGGCTCGTTATATCCATTTAACTAAGGGGACGTAGAAATAACTGGTTTTTAAGTGTTCGTCTTGTGTTGCATGTTATCGCAAGAGTCCACGCCGCTTCAAGCTTTTAGTCCCTTTTATTTCCCATTCGTTCCTGTCTTTACGCAAAGAAAATCATTTGGTTCACTTGCCATTGCGTACATATTGAGTACAGAATGCAGAAAATCAGTGTGTACAGGATTCAGAGCCGTGGCCCTCAGTGATACCAAACTTCGCAGCATCAATGACAAGCCATACAACGGCGCGCCCGAAGTCACAGATGGTGACGGTCTCAGCGTGCGTATTACCCCTACCGGAACGATTACGTTTCAGTTTCGGTACCGATGGAATGGTAAACCTGTTCGCCTTTCTATTGGGCGCTATCCTGCTACATCTCTGAAAGAAGCTCGCGTCATTGTCGGCGAGATGCGCGAATTGTACCTCAAGGGGCTAAACCCTAAAAATTATTTTGCCAAAGAGGATGGCGAGCTGACACTTAAAGAGTGTCTCAATCAGTGGTGGAACAAGTATGTTGAGACCCTGAAGCCTAATACACAGACATTATACAAGTCAGTTGTGTACAACACTATGTACACAGAATTCCCGGATGCTCCCGTCGTAAATATTCCTGTTTCATCATGGGTTAGGTTCTTCGATAAGCAGGAAAAGAAAAACGGCAAAAAGGCCAGGGTACTTCTCCTCCAGCTGCGATCTGTAATGAACTGGTGTATCAGCAGACAGCTCATACCTTCGTGCGAGGTTCTGAAGCTCAGCGTTAAGACGATAGGAAAGAAGCCGGATGTTGGAAGCCGGGTTTTAACCTATACCGAACTGGCAAAAATATGGCTCGCACTGGAAAACAATAAGATTGTTACCTCAAACAAGGTACTTCACCAATTGTTGTTACTGTGGGGTGCCAGGTTGTCAGAGTTGCGTCTGGCTACTAACAGCGAATTCAATATGGACGATCTAATTTGGACAACTCCAGCTGAGCATTCAAAAATGGGGAATGTTATTCGTCGTCCTGTTTTTGAGCATGTAAATCCTTTTGTGGAGAGGCTGTTAAATTCGGGTAACACCGTCCTGTTTCCCGGACAGGAACTGGATAAGGCAATAGATCGTTCGTCAGCAAATCTCTACATGAAAAAGTTAAGGGATAAAATTGATATACCGGAATGGAGAACGCACGATTTCAGGCGCTCACTGGTAACGAATTTGTCAGGGGAGGGAGTTATGCCCCATGTCACCGAAAAGATGCTGGGGCATGAACTGGGTGGTGTGATGGCCGTGTACAACAAACACGACTGGCTGGTGGAGCAGAAAGAGGCTTATGAAATATATGCCGATAAAATATTCTGGCATGTTAAACAGCTCGGTTGACGCCGCCCTCTTCAATCCACTTCATAACTGCTTTACGGCTATATCGTGATGGATAGGTGAGAACAGGATCGGGGAAACCACGTTCTTTGCGTAAACGCCAGACAGCAGTTTTTTTCTTTTTGAGCAGGTCGAACACTTCCTGCTCTTCCATAAAATCAGTAGTAGTCATAAATACCTCATTAAAAATTACCGTTAAAAATACACGTACCACACCCGCCGCGAGCGCCTTCAGTGCAGACATCGCAGCGATCTACTTTTTTTGTTTCTCTTTCCCCTCTAACTTCAGACATGCCTTTATATGCAGTCGAGGCTCACCGTCTTTCGGTTCCGGCCATTGACGAGTCTTGTTCACTGCCAGCTTATCGATCAATGCCTGTGTAATCTTCTCGTCAGTTATGCCAGCGCGTCGCTGGGCATCCCACAGCAGGAATTGCATATCAGCCCACTCGCTGAGGTCTTCAGGTTCGTCCGCTGCTTCCAGTGCTTCTTTTGAAAGGTGCTTAAGCGGGCCGACAGGACCAACATCACCGAACGTGGCCTGTGACCAATCAGCATGGCGCTGACGGATGAGATTGCGCAACTGCAAAGATGAACCGGTTTCTTCCGGTAACTTGTTAGCCGCCTTTACATGTTCGGCCCCCTGAAGCATGGCGGCGCGTATTGTGCGAGCAATATGTTCACGAAGCTGCTGGCTCCCGTGATACTTGACTGCTATATCACGCAGCTCGTTCACCAGCTCACGGATCTGATGGTCTTTCATTGCTACCGGCGCTGGCGGGGAGGCGTAAAGCCTGTCTCCGATTCTCACCCCGGATTTAGGCGCAGGTCCGTGACCGATATATCTCAGGGTAAATCCCTCGCAGACCTCAGACACAGGCTCCGCTTCGAGCGATGCCAGCGCAATCTTCATCGCAGCGTGCGCCATAGCCGCATCTTCGTTTACTGCGCCGGGCATAGCATCTCGCTCTTCTTCAAGCTCCGCGATGGTCTTCAGTAGCCATTCTTTGGTAAGGGTAATCATGATGCTGCTCCTTCCTGATACTGTTCGAACCAGAACACCACTGGCTTCTCCACTGCCTCGATAAGGCCGAAACGCTCTGCCGTTCGGAAGTTCATGCTGCTCTTGCGCCCTCGCTCGACCTGAAGAGATATCTGCTTTCTAAACATTTCCAGCGAGTAGGACGTTTTCAGTAAGTTGCAGGGCGCACATGCCGGGAATAGGTTTTCCAGTCTTTCAGCCTCTGGCCTGTAGTATTCACCCGTCGCCTTCAGTTTGAAGATGCCTTTCGCAGCAGCCTTCATACACTGCTCAGATTTTCGCAGTACCGCCTCAACGTGGTCAGCATGCCAGCCCTTTTCGGGAAGTTCGCAGCCACAATAAGCACAGCGACCACCGAACTTCATGCGCAGCTCTGCGCGCTGTTTTTTCGTCAGTGCCATGCTCACTCTCCTTTTCCGGCTGCGGCCAGAGCCGACTTAGACTCATCAATGTTCCACTTCGCATCACCACAGCACAGAATCCCGTTTGAGGCTTCGTAGCCAAACGCCTCTGTATGTTCGATAAAGGCGTGCGCGCATTGGAGGTGGTGTGATAGCTCAGCAATCCGCTTCTCTGCCTCTCTGAGCTTATCTGCCCACCGATTACAGGCCATGAAAGCCATTCGCCGCTGTGATTCAACCTCAGCGATCCGATTCTCTGCTGCTTCCAGCTCATCCAGCAGCGCCAGTACGGTGGCGGGGTTGGCTGCGGCGATAAATCCTGCGCATTTGGCTGGAACATCACCGTCCGAACAATTAACGACTGTCGAGCCTTTATCGTCCGTTATGTATGCTTTCGAATGTTGCGTCGCGCGCATGTATTGCCACTTCACGCCACCTGCGCGAACCGCCGCTTCCCGTAATACACGGTTGTCGATGTTGCTCACTGGGCGGCCTCCGGTTCCTCTGGAATTGGAGCCCAGTGAGTGATAACAACATCGTCGATATCGATATCACCGTTCTGGAAAGTCCATTGCCAACTTCCAGTCTCTTTCTGCCCAAAGGTAATCCACATTGAGCGCCAACCAATCAGCCATCCCTCACCGGTTGAATCGAAAAGCAGAACCGTGTCATTGGGTGATGGAAGGCATTCATGCACGGAGAATGCTTTTTCTTCCAGCGCATCGCTCCATGAGACAGCCGCGATCTTTCCGCCAAAGATTGTCATTCCAGCGTTTACTGCTGGCTCTTTACCATCCTCAAACTCAACGACGAAAGTCACTTTGCTCATGACTGCACTCCTTTACGAAGCTGGGCGGCGATGTCTTCGAGTATTCCATCAGCGAGCGAGCGATCGAAATCCCCCTCTGGCGCATCAGCCATAAACTCTGTAGATGTGAGGATCATCCATGCGATGTCTGCCGCGTTCTTTGCCGTGTCATCGATAAACCCAGCCTCCCATGCGGCCAGCATCCTGTTAGCAACAAAGTGAGCGCCTTCCTTGTGGGCCTGCGCCCGCACTTCAGCCAGGAAAGCGTCGGTCGCCGTGGTTTCTGGCTCGTACCCATCAGCATTAACGTAGCGAGTAATTTCCTCTTCGTAGAATGTCTCTGGCTCAACGTGCGCAACGTGACATTCTTGAGTAATGAACTTCTTCAGCCCCGCATTCTCGGCAGCCAGCGCAGCAGCTTCATTACGAACCTTACGCAGTTCCAGAACAGCTACCTGCACTGCATAAGCGAACATAGCAGCAGGGCGGCCACTCACCTTTTCACTGTCTCGTTGCATGTTGACAGCAATAGTCATCAGTTCATCCAGCTGTTCGCCGGTCATTGGTTTATTGGCTGTCATGATTTTGCTCCTGCTGCAATTTGTGTTGCTTGACGAAGTGGGCCACAGCCTTTGACTGGCTGGTGACAATCCCATTAAGGATGACGTTCTTACCGCGATAGATTTGCGCTTTCCCGATCTCATTACCTTCAAGTCTGACGTAAAGAGTTTTACCTTTGATCTCAGTTTCAGGGACTGGTTGTGACAGGCGGTAAGTTTCACGCGCTTCGGCAATCGCTTTATGTTCGTCCATAATCGACAGCGCCTCGGCCAGAGCAGTGCCTTCAAGAGTAAAGACACCTTCATCACTGATCGTGGCCTGAGCCATCAGCTCAACGAAACGGCGTGCGTTCTTGACGCTCAGCTCCGGCGCGATAGAGCTACGGGTTACTTTCGATTTACCCTGGGCAGCCGCTACAGCTTTATCATGTTGGAGAACTTTCCCGGCCTGTTCGCCATACTCCATAACGCGATCAACCGCGACATCGACTGACACAGCACCGGATTTAACCTCCTGCTGAACGTCATGGTTCGCCGTACTGAGGAGCAGCAGCTTCTCGACGGTGGCCACAGACTTATTCACCAGCTTTGCAATCTCGCTGGTGGTCTGGTTGAAGGCGTTATGTAGCTCCTGAATAACAGCTGCCTGTTCCATATCGGATAGCGGGAGCTGGTTGTTACTGGTCATGATGCGCGCCAGGCGCTGAACATCGCTACCATTGAACGGCATGATATGGATACGGTCTACTGGCTTACCAGCTTCTGCACAGCGCGCATAGCAGCGACGCCGACGGTGGCCTTCAACAACCCACACTCCACCTTCATCGCGGGCGATAACTTCCAGTGGAGGAACAGAACCACCGTTCATCAGGTAGTTGAAGAGGTCATCATCTGCCTGGCGGGTACGTTCATCATCTTCGCGTTTGTTGAAACCTTCCCGCACATGGATTTGATCAAGGCTGATGAACATCCCGGTATCGGTGCGCTTGATGGTCCCGTCACGGGTCATTTGCTTGAATGAGTTAGCCATCAGAGAGCCACCTCGTTATTTTGGGAAATGACGATGGGTGACAGCTCACGCAATTCTCGCTGGGCTTCCAGTAAATGCATATTGGTTCTGGTCTTCGTGTGGCGTTCAATAATGCGGTCACACTCTTTGGCCCAGTTTGCGACATCTTCACGCAAAGTAGCGTTCTGAACAGCCAGTTCTTTACGCTGCGCCATCGCTTCACAAAGCGCGACGCTGGTATAGTCCAGGCGGTTAGCCAGTTCGGTCATAATGCCGCGATAAGCTGGCGGAAGGAGAGGGGCGGCCTTACGCGCTGCGTCGATCAGCTGCTCCCGGGTCATACTTGGTTGTAACTCGGTGACGTTCTGTGTGTTCGTCATGGATAGTTTCTCCGTGTTATACGCGCTCTGCACAGCGCTGAATTTTGGTTGCACGAATCCCTCGCCGATTGGCGACAAAAAATAAAGGGGGTTCGTTTTAGTAAGCACCCACCCAGGGCACTTAGTGAAACGGGCGGCTGCCACCGCCAGTTAGCTTCTCCACAATTGGAAGCGCGTTCTCCTGAGTTGATTTAACGACTACGGCCTCTCAAGTTGAACGCAGAACGCGCTTTCAGTTGTGTAAAAGGGGCGGTCGACATTAAGGACATTCAAAACTGCCGACCGCCAAGACTACACACAGCATCTGGTACAGCTACTACGGTTTACCACGGTCCTAACGTGATTCGTTTGTGGTGGCTGGTGCTGAACTCCAGCTCAGTGGCGCGGTGTTTCAATATCGTAACCGCCCGTTCCATCCGCGTTCGATCAATCCATATGCTCGCTTAGAACGTTTCGCCTGCTTATCTTTTCTCAACCGTTTGACGGTCAGCCCCGCCATTCACCACAACGTTGAGAGCACTAAATGATGCTTCTAAACAGCTATCGGTTGGGTATCACGTATCGCATTGCGATCTGGTGTACTTATTCACAGATAGTGCTCTCTACGTTGCATCCTCGTCTATTCCGAGGTGTCACACCTGATCGCCACGCTGGTGAAACGTCTCTGGCCGTCGTACTTGCCTGGCTTGCACATTCCGGCTACCCGCTGGATCTGGATACTTGAAGGAATCCCCGGACCGCTGCGGCACATGTGCCATATACCGTACTGCAACTGCTGCCTGTCTTTTCACCACATCAGGCTCGGTGGTTCTCGTGTACCCCTACAGCGAGAAATCGGTTAAAATCTTCTCACCCCTACAGAGAGTGATGGATTCCGCCGATGGACAACAAATGGTTGCAGGACTTACTGCGCTCGATCCTGCGTGACATAGACATTAGGCGTTTAATGCACATGCTAATCATCTTCGTCATTCTCACGGTTTTTCTGCCTGACTCTGTTAAGCAGTCTGTTGGCGCTCATAATCCGGAATTCCTTCCAGCATTCAGCCTGTACTACCTGATGATCCTCTGCGTCAGCTTTTTTATTTCTTCGCTGACCAGCTTCACTACCAAATCTGTATCAAACGCGCTTCAAATCCTGGCTTTACGCTTAAAAGTCAGCATGCTTTCAGTACCTGAAAAGCAGTGCCTTCTGTCTTTCATCAAAAACGGTGGTCACGTTGTCTATGCTAAAAATCACAATCCTGTAGTGGAACAGCTGGTCTACAAGGGTATTCTTAGAAAAACCTATTCCCTAAACTGCGGACCTGACATGGAAGGTTACGTTATTGATGATAAGTATCACTTCCACATTCTAAGGCATTTATCTTCTTACCTTTGACCAAGCCGTTTAATCCTCAAAGCCAGCTTTTTAAAAGCTATAGAAACTAATTTTTCAATTCGGGTTCTATTGCGACGTTTCATCCTGATTAGCTCATCGAACGTATCAGGTAGAACCTTGAAATCCGCAGGCAACTTTGTGAGGTCACACCCGCATTCCGGACACTTTGAATAAAGTGGCTCAATCTTAACGCCTCTCGGCAGTGCGACCATCTTCCTGTTTGCGCTTGAACTCATCATCACCCCATCATGTGCCATATGCCGTACTGCTAACTACCACACCGGCGCAGGTAACTGTCAGTACCCTTGGTGTGATTTAAATGTACCTTTAGTTACTTAAATGGTCAAGCGAGGAATGTACTTTTTGTTACCTGAAGGGGTGAAAAAAAATGCCAGTAGGATATCTGGCATTGGAAATGAATAACTTAGATGTTCTGGGTTATCTGAACTACCTTCCCAACGATCCGGCAGTTTCCGTCTATTGGGATAGGTTTAAATGCAGGATTTAGGGGCATTAAGTAAGCGTAAGGGCTATCCCAAACAAGCTTTTTTACCGTTGCCTCAGCTGAGCCATCAAGTATCGCCACCACAATTTTTCCGTAGAGGTCATCTAGTTGGCCATAATGAGGTTCAACAATAACGATCGATCCTTCTGGAATGGATGGCAGGCCGTGAGGGTTGGTCATTGACTCACCGCGAACTACCAGGCCGAATACTTCATCAGAAACGTTTGCAGTGGTTTGCGTCCATGAAATCACATCAGAAAGCCTTGAGCATGCATAAGTATCAGTCCACATACCAGCCTGAACAGCGGAGATAATAGGGACTGCCGTTGGGGGCTTAAGGAACGGAACAACTTTTGTATCGTCCTGCGTTTCCATACCCTGACCGTAAAGAATCCATTCTGGAGTTGTCTGCAACGCCATTGCCAGCTGGTGGAGGTTCTCACCATCAGGTTTGGTTGTACCGCTCTCCCACTTAGTTACGGAAACACGGCTGACGCCTAAGCGTTTAGCCAGGGTCTGCTGTGTTATGTCGAGCTGGACTCGTCGGGATCTTATTCGGTCTTTCATCTCTGTTTTCATGTAACCAATGTTACATTGATTCCTTGTAACTGTTGTTTGCTATTTGATGTACCTTTTGTTACCTTTAAGGCGTGAGTTAACCAGGAGGAACCATGCGTAAATCAGAAGTCATTGAGCACTTCGGCGGCGTATCAAAAACCGCAAGTGTTCTTGGGATTTCCCACCCGGCAGTTTGCCGATGGGGTGAGGTCATCCCTCAAAAGCAAGCGTTCGTCATCGAGCGAATTACGAAAGGCAAGCTTAAGTACGATGCGAGCCTTTATCAAAAGGCTACAGATTCAGCTGCTTGAAAGTAACTACAAAGGGAAAATCAATATGGTAGAGCCAAGCCTGAAAGAAGTAGTTAAAGCGATGTGTAAAGTGTATCCAGGAGGCCGTGAGGCTATGGCCGGTGCTCTTGGCATGTCAGTTACGCAGTTCAATAACAACCTGTATGAGAAGAATGGCTGCCGCTTCTTTGAAGTGAACGAGCTGGAGGCCATGGAAGACATCTCGAATACGTCCCTCCTGGCAGATTACTTTGCCCGTCGTCGTGGTGCGCTGCTGGTGGACGTTCCTCAACTTGAAGACCTTGATCGTGTCGACCTGTTTGATCGTGCTATGAGAACGTCGGCAGCGCGCGGACGTGTTGATACCGTGATCCAGAGAGCTCTCGAAGATGGGGTAATCGAACGTCATGAAGCTGAAGAAATCAACGAATATCACCGCCGTCATCTGGCAGCGCGTGAAGAAGAGATCCGCGCGATTGTCGCGCTGTTTAGCCGTAAGAAAAGCCAAAAGAAGTGACGCCCGCGAGTGTGCAGCTCCGGGCGTCGTGGCGTGTCGTATTCAGTGGAGAAACTAACGCATGAACAGTTTAAACCGATTGAGACCAGCGAAGCAATTCAGATGCCTTCCACTGGTGGGAAAAGATTCCCCGTTCGGCTATGTGGAGAGATTAAACAACCAGGCGGATCAGAACAACTACCAGCCTGTGAACGCGATGGTAGAGGCATTTGCACTGATGAACGAGAAGGGGCGTGAGGAATGGCTGAAGTTGACCGGCGATTCAGAGACCACAGAGGCATCACCGTCCACGTCATCAGGTGGGAGCCCGAGACTCGACGCGTTATATACCTTCGCGAAGGGTACGATCATGAGTGCTTCAGCCCTCTTGAGCAATTCCAGCGTAAATTTACAGAGTTAAAGGACGACCATGAGCACTAAATTAACCGGTTACGTTTGGGACGCTTGCGCTTCTTCAGGCATGAAGCTGTCCAGCGTTGCCATCATGGCGCGCCTGGCAGACTTCAGCAGTGATGAAGGGGTTAGCTGGCCTTCTATTGCTACCATCGCGCGCCAGATTGGTGCTGGTGAGAGCACGGTTCGCACAGCTATATCTCAGCTGGAAAAAGACGGTTGGTTAACCCGCCAGCAGCGTCGTAAAGGCAATCGCAATGCATCGAATGTTTACCAGCTCAATGTTTCGAAATTACAGGCAGCTGCCTTTTCTCACCTGTCAGAATCTGACGCGTCAAAATCTGATGCATCAAAATCCGACCCGTCAAAATTTGATGCGTCGAAAAACAGTAATAATGGCAGTTTTCACCCGTCAGAATCTGGTGGGGATCCGTCAGTAAAATCAACTACTGATCCATCAGATAAAAAACCTAATTGTCAGGTTGCGTCGCAACCCGACACTGCATGTGTCAATCAGGTTGATTTGATAACTGGTCAGGCAGTCTTAATCCTCAACCATCTCAATGACGTTACTGGTAAGACATTCCGCAAGGGGAAAAGCTCCCTGGATAATATTCGCGCCAGACTTCGTGAGAACTTCACACACGATGAGTTGCTGTTGGTTATTGATTACAAGCACGAGCAGTGGAAAGACACGAAATACTACGAACACATGCAGCCTACAACTTTGTTCAGGCCAACGAAGTTCGAAGGATATTTGCAGAACGCGTTGCGCTGGAATAGCAAAGGCCGACCTAAGCGCGAGGACTGGGACGCTGTCCGCAAACAAGATCCATTAAAATTCGGTCAGCCAGACAAAGTCATCCCGGCAGGTTTCAGAGGAGCGAACTCATGAGCCTTCTGAAAGATATTCAAATTTTCATCGCCGCTAATCCTGGCTTAACGAACAAAGAGATTGCGGCATCAATGCCACAGTACGACGTTCATGCTGTTCAGCGCGGTGTATGCCATCTGGTCAAACTGAATCGCGCAACCCGCCAGCATAACGGCAAGTGCTACCAGTATTTTGCCAAAGCACCGGGTGGGGAGGTTGGCGAGGGGCGTTCTGCACTGAAAATCAACCGGGCTGATAAACCAGCTGTACCAGAACAGGAAGAAGCTCTGAATCCGGCTGTGACCACAATGATGGATAAGGCTCAAGGCCTGTTTGAAAAAGGGCTCTACCAGCGTGCAGCCACGGTTCTGATGGATGCCTTCAATCGCTCTAAGAACGAAGAGCAGAGGATGAAGATACTGATTGAGCGTCAGCGTTGCCTGAGCATGGCGCCGAAAGTGAAAGCACCCTCTGATGCATGGTGTCTGGCTGGCCGAGCGAGGAATGTCTGATGAAATACTCACTGATTTACGCTGACCCAGCCTGGCTTTATGACAACAAAGCCAGTAACGGTGCAGCAGAAGATCACTACGACACGATGAAACTGATCGACATGAAGCGCCTCGCGGTTTGGGACCTGGCTGCCGAGGATGCTGTTCTGGCTATGTGGTTCACCGGTACCCACACCCGCGAAGCTATCGAACTGGCTGAAGCGTGGGGCTTTAAGGTCCGCACGATGAAGGGCTTTACCTGGGTGAAGTTCAATCTACTGGCAGAGAAGCATATCAACAAAGCACTTCAGGCAGGCCGTGTAGAGGATTTTTACGACTTCTTAGACCTGCTGAACGCACAGACCCGCATGAACGGCGGGAACTACACCCGAGCCAATACCGAAGACCTGTTGATCGCCACCAGGGGAAATGGACTGGAACGCAAGTGTGCCAGCATCAAGCAGGTTATCTACAGCCCACTCGGTGAGCACAGCCGGAAGCCGGCAGAGGTGCGTTTCCGTCTGGAGAAGCTTTACGGTGATGTTCCACGCATCGAACTATTCAGCCGTTGCGGTGCGCCTGGCTGGGACCACTGGGGAAATCAATCTGAATCACCAGCTGTTGAGCTTATACCGGCAGTTGCCGTTCCCATGAAAAAACTACAGGAGCGCGCCGCATGAAAAAGCTATCTACCGAGCATGAGAACGCTGTGCGTGATGTAGCCCGTCAATGCAACGATGCCATCAAAAAAGCCCTAAAGCAGAAGCCAAAGCCAAGCTGGAATGTCGTAGTGCCTCCCATCCTGAAGGAGTACCACGAGAAGGTTAAACCGATGGGCGTAAGCCTGGTGATGTTTAACAGCGTAATCGGACGCCTGAACGGGCGTTATGGAGTCGATTCATGATCGAATTAACGCCGCGTCAGAATGAAGTGTTCGAAGCTATCAAGGTTCATATCGAAAAGGCTGGCTTCCCACCTACGATGCTGGAGCTTGCCGGATTAATTGGCTGCGCATCACCGAACGCTGCTGTAGCGCACGTGAAGTCACTTAAGAAAAAGGGTTACATCACTGTTGCTCCTGGCGCAGCCAGGGGCATTACCGTCGTCAAAACGAAATGGGATGCAGAACCAGTGACGATCATCAAAGACCTGCTATCCGGTGGAGATAAGGCCAGAGATAACGCTGTTGAATGGCTGAAAAAACAGGGAGTGACGTTATGAAACTGGTGCTCCCGTTCCCACCGAGCGTAAACACATACTGGCGAGCCCCAAACAAGGGGCCGTTAAAAGGCCGCCATCTTATCAGCGAGAAGGGCAGGGCATACCAGAGCGCGGCATGTGCAGCGATCATTGAGCAACTGTGTTGCTTACCAAAACCATCATCATCACCAGCTGCGGTGGAGATCCTTCTCTTTCCGCCAGATGCCCGCCGCCGCGACATCGACAACTACAACAAGGCTCTGTTTGATGCGCTTACGCATGCTGGCATTTGGGAGGATGACAGCCAGGTGCAGAGAATGCTGGTGGAGTGGGGGCCGAAAGTGCATGGCGGAAGGGTAGAAATATCGATAACCAGGCATCAACCAACAATGGGAGGAATTGGGTGAGAGCCATACTGACGCCCGAAATTGCGCCGATGTCCGGGGTGGTTCTGTTCCGCCCTGGTACAGAACTGCTCTGGCTATTCCGTCAGGGAAGGGTAGTTATTGAGCCACCATCCGAAGCCATACAGCATCTACCATCTGGATTAATCCCTGAAGCCCACCAGCCCCTGACTGACGATGCCAACATGCAGGCTATTTTCGTTAACGAGAGGGTCATTCAGCGAGCCGGTGGATTAAGTAGCCTTGATGCCTGGCTGGAGAGAAAATTTCAATGTCAGTGGCCTCACACTGACTGGCATGCCACTGACTTTACGGTTATGCGCCACGCTCCGGGGAGCATTCGTCTTTGCTGGTCATGTGATAACCATTTACGTGAGCAAACCACTGAAAGACTGGCAGGAATTGCCATGCAGAACCTGGTAAAATGGCTGCTGGAAAGGGTAAATATTGATTTAGGTTTCAGCCCTGACCACACTCTTTCGCTTCCTGAGTTCTGCTGGTGGATGGTACGTAATGATCTGGCTGACCTTGTTCCTGAATCGGTGGCGAGTAAAGCACTCAGAATCAAGCCAGAACAGCACAGATCAGTGATGAGGGAAAGCGACATTGTCCCGTCATTACCGGCTACGCAAATCTTTCAGGAGAAGGCAAAAAAGATAGTGGCGGTGAAGGTCGATCCTGAAACGCCGGAATCTTTCATGCTGAGGCCAAAGCGCCGACGCTGGGAAAACGAGAAATACACCCGCTGGGTGAAGTCGCAGCAGTGCTGTTGCTGTAATAACCCGGCAGACGACCCCCACCACCTGATAGGCCACGGGCAGGGTGGAATGAGTACTAAGGCGCATGACCTGTTTGTGATACCGCTGTGCAGAGCGCATCACGACGAGTTACACGCTGATCCCGTGGCATTTGAAGCGAAATACGGCGACCAGTTAACGCTGCTGTTTCGGTTTTTAGATCGTGCGCTGGCAATCGGCGTACTGGCGTAAGTGGAGACGCAAATGATCAATCCTTCAGAAGTAGGTAAATCCGGCGAGTTGGTTCGCCTTCGCACTCTAGAAAGTATCTGGGTACAGGGAAAGCTCCGCATGTGGGGCCGCTGGTCTTATATCGGTGGTGGCTCGGGCGGAAACATGTTCAACCAGCTGCTGGCATCCGGGAAAATAACCAAATCCGCCATCAACGATGCGCTGCGCCGCATGAAGAAATCCGGCATCACTAAACCCGAGCTGGAAGCATACCTGCGTGAAATCCTCGACAGTAAAAACAAAACTGGCCTGGCGTTCTGCTCAGACGAGGAGGGGCTAATCATTGACGGCGTTATTGCAGCGGTATTGATGAACGAAGAATACCGTGGGCTGTATGGCGTGATTGTTGATCGTCATCGTCTGCGTAAAAGCAAACTCCAGATGGCTAAAGAGCTTAATTCAAAACACCCCGACTGGACCCTTATTACATGCCGTCGTCGCATTGATACATGGGTTAGTCTTGCAGAATCGATCCTTTACGCACCACTTTGTGATGCGTTCGGCACAAATGTCGACAGATTTAAGTTGCATAGTGAGCAAGAAAGTGCTTAAATTGTGGTAGGCTCGGGACAGTAAAGCGTACTGAGCAACAAATCAAAACATAAACCCGCCACTGCTGCGGGTTTTTTTTTAAGGGCTGCCTCCGGGTGGCCTTTTTTGTTTCCCCTCGTTCTGAGAGGACTCACGGCAAAAAGAGGGGGCTAAATGTCCGATCCTGTTTCTGGCGCTACGGTAGCTGCTGGTGGTCTCATGGGGGCCAGTATCTTTGGCCTGGCAACCGGTATTGATTACGGCGTGGTGTTTGGTGCATTTGCTGGCGCGGTGTTCTACGTCGCTACGGCGGTAAATATCAGCCGCCTGAAGCTGGTGGGCTATTTCATCACATCATTCATTTTTGGTGTTCTGGGTGCGCCTCTCCTCGGTTCTTACTTTTCGAAATGGACGGGTTATAGCGACAGGCCACTTGATGCGCTGGGCGCGGTAATCGTAGCCGCTATTGCGATTAAGCTGCTGACGTTCGTCAACAGTCAGGATTTGGGTAGCCTGTTTGGAATTCTCTCTCGTTTACGTGGAGGAGGGACCAGCAATGGTAACAAGTGATCCGAGTGCAATGGCGAATGCCATCATCTGCGGGGTGATCGTTCTTGCCCTCATGTTCTACCAGCGCGGGGGGGCGAGACATCGTCCTCTGATATCGCTGATGGCTTATTTTACGGTGCTGGTTTATGCCAGCGTCCCTTTCCGTTACCTGTTCGGCCTGTATCACGAATCACACTGGTTTGTGGTGCTGGTGAACGTCCTGATTTGCGCTGCTCTTCTCTGGGCACGGGGAAACATGGCGCGCCTAGTTGATGTACTGAGGCACTAATGAACCAAACACAATTTCAGAGGGCGGCTGGTATCAGCGCCGGCTTAGCTGCGCGCTGGTTTCCGCATATCGACGCCGCTATGAAGGAATACGGCATAACCGCACCGCTTGATCAGGCGATGTTTATTGCCCAGATGGGGCATGAAAGCACAAGATTTACCCGGCTGGTGGAGAACCTGAATTACGCGGCAGAAAACCTGGTACCTACGTTCGGCAGCCACCGCATCACGCAACAGCAGGCCGCCGCACTTGGCAGAACAGCAACGCAAACGGCAAACCAGAAAGCGATCGCCAATCTGGTATACGGCGGTAATTGGGGAAAAGAACACCTTGGCAATCAGGTTGCCGGTGATGGCTGGAAATATCGCGGTCGCGGGCTGAAACAGGTTACCGGCCTGAGCAACTACCGCAGTTGTGGCCAGGCGTTGAAACTGGACCTCGTTACCCACCCGGAGTTGCTTGAACAGGATGAATACGCCGCGCGCTCAGCTGCATGGTTCTTTGCCTCCCGCGGTTGCCTGCTTCATTCCGGCGACGTGGAGCGCGTGACGCTTCTTATCAATGGCGGCAGAAACGGGCTTGATAAACGCTGCGCGCTGTTTAACCTGGCGAAATCGGTACTCGTATGAAGAAGTGGTTAAGTCTCCTGATTCCTCGTTGGGAAACAGACACTGTAGTTTTACAGGTCAGGGGGAATGAGCTTCACATTGTCTGTAGCTACGAGGATATCGATCCCGGCGAAATGTTTGACGGCATGTGCGAGCTTAAGACCTTCACTTGGCTGAACTGGTCCTTTCCGTTTGGGGAACCTATCAACGTTCGCTAGTTTGAGCCAAAGGTAGCAGCATGAGCATTCTGGAAATAATCATTGGCGTTATAGGCGCTATATGTGTTGCCGCAGCTGGTGGCTTTGGTCTGGGCCATATCCGCGGCACCAGCAAAGCAGAGGCTAAAGCTGATCAGCAGCGCACCAAAGATAATGCAGCGGCAACGGTCGCAGCAGCCGAACGCCGGGTAGAAGCAACGAAAGAGGCCAGCAATGTACAGCAGACTGTTAACCATATGCCTGGCGACGATGTTGATCGCGAGCTGCGGGACAACTGGACCCGTAAGGGTTGAGGTAGTGGACACGGCTTGCGACTGGGTTAAACCCATCTACGGGACAACGCACGATTGGGATGTGCTGGACCGCCAGACCAAGAAAGACATCCTGGCTCATAACAAAGCGTGGCAGGCTAACTGCCAGAAACCAACTGAGAAAAAACTATGAGCGAAGCTAAACCGCAGGACGGCACTACCGTAAAGGGATATCGCACGCTGGGGCCGCAAGAAATTGAAGATATGAACGAGTTGAAGAAAGTCAGCCGTGAATTCTGTCAATTGCTGGAAAAGCAGAAGGTGTGGGTACAAGACGAACTCTCTGTGACTGGTAATCATTCTGCTGAGGCGCATGAAGCTGGTCGCTGCCTGTCTCTTGCACGCACCAAAATGCAGGAAGCCTGCATGTGGGCATGTCGTGCTGTGGCACGTCCTGATGCTGACTGTTAGCCATAAAACACACATAGAGCCTCGCAATAGCGCGGCTTTTTTATTACCAGAAGCAGGAGAAGAAGCATGTTAACAGTAAAAGTAATGTCGCCAGGTGGCGGTGAAGAGATTCATTGCGGATTGAGCGTAGGGTTCAATCCAGGCCACTGGCATCCGCTGGTGGCTTTTTTTATGCGCATCGCACGCGCAAATCAAAGAAAGTCTTTCAGCTGTGAGCCTGGGCAAACCGTTAACTTTCGGCGGATTTGCCGTGCGGCAGGCTCACGCCTAAAAGGAAATAAATCATGGGTCAGAAAATCATTACGTTGTCCGGCGCTGCGACGGATGTTCTTTATGCACTGTTTTTCCGTGGCGCGCTTCAGTCTGGTGACCTGCCAGCTAAATCTGGTGCTGCTGAGCTTCGGGAGCTGGGATTCGCTGAAACACGCCATACCGCGACGGAGTATCAAAAGGAAAATTATTTCACCTTCCTGACCGCTGAAGGGCAGGCGTTTGCTATAGAGCATCTGGTCAATACTCGTTTTGGTGTGAAGCAGTATTGCAGCGCAATCACTATTGGCGTTGAGCTGGACACATCAGGCGCACAACAGGCTGTTGATGAACTGGATGACAAAATCCGTAACAGCGACGCATTCAAAGTCCTGAAAGATGGCTGGACTTTCGAAAAGAACGGGGTGCTGATTATTAATAACGGCGAGGTGTTCGTTACCGATGCGAAGATCGACGATGACGTAGTGTCTAAGAGCTACAGCGTTAAATTAAACGTCGCCGACAAAGGTAAACCGCACGAAGCTGGTATGGTCCTTAGTGTTGAAGGCGACCAGAGCAAGGTTGAGTTTCTGGCCGATCGCTATACGGTGCATGAAGCCGCTCAATCAGCCAGCAATAATGAAAAGACGACATTCAATGTTGGTTTGTCTTTTGGTGGCTTCCCTGGAGCAATTAGTCATGATAAGGCTAATCCCGCTGATGGTAATAATGCCACCAAAACCAGCCTCAATGATGAGATGCGCGAAGCCATTATCTCCGCCGTACGCGAAAGCGATTTGTTCGCAGCCCTCCAGGCAAAGATTGATGCGCAAACAGCTTCAGTAGCTGGCCTGCAACAGGCGATGCACGATGCGGTGAACGATGCTCTTCGCAATGCGCTGAAGCCTGGCGGCATCCTCTGGAATACACGGTCGAGTGGACTCTGAGGGTGGGTGTATGCGTATCACTGTATTGGATGACGATCCGGGGCGGAAAATTAATCTCGCTCAGGAACGATATAAAGTATATATCGATGGCGTTGAAGTTAAGCACGTATTCACTGCTGATGATGAAAAAGGCGAGGTAATTGCCGCCGTGACCGATGAGCGCGGATACATTAAGGCGGAGTACGGCGAAGTGAAGCGACAGACGCTTTACGGGAAAGTCACCATTAAGAGTCAATAAACCCCGATGGAGAAATTATGCAGGTCACTATTGATGGTGTCCCGTTTGTGCCTGCCTGCGCTTCAGCGTCACGGATTGGCATTGCCATTACTACCCACAACCGGCCGCAGGTGCTTGCAAATTCACTTGAGCAACATCGTAAATATTTACCTCCCGGCGCAGTGGTATTCGTCATCGATGACGGGTCAAACCCTCCTGCAAAAGTGCCGGATTGGTGCAAGTTAATCCGGCACGATAAGTCACTTGGGATTGTCGCATCTAAAAATGCCAGCCTTGAATGCCTTATGGACTCAGGATGCGAACATTTATTTTTGTGGGATGACGATGCATATGCCATCGCCGACAACTGGCACCTGCCTTACATCAAATCACCTGAGCCTCACCTTGCTTACCAGTTCCTCGATCTGGCAGGAACGAATAAGCTGAAGGATATGGCGGTCCTGTGCCGGGATGATAAGCACATCGCTTACACCGGGCAGCGCGGCGTGATGCTGTATTACCACCGCAGCGCCATTGAGAAAGTAGGTGGATTCGATCCGATATACGGCCGTGGTATGTATGAACACAGTGACCTCGCGCTACGTATCCATAACGCTGGCCTGACGACGTGGGCTTACGGTGATGTGGTCGGTTCAGAAAAGCTGATCCACTCTCTCGATGAGCATGAAGCCGTAGAGCGTTCGGTACCGCGTCCCGACCGACAGGTGCTGGTGGAACGTAACGTGAAGATCCACAACGAACGGCGTGATGCCGGATTTACTGGTTACGTTGAATACCGTCAGCAGCGCGACGTGGTTATCACAACACTGCTCACCAGTCAGCCTGACCCGCAGCGCGGCACGAGAATGGTGGCCTCGCCTGACATGCTGAGCAAATGGGCGGCCTCGCTTCGCCAGTGTGGGCGTATAGCGCTGGTGGATGAATTACTGACAGCCCCGGCAGATGTTGAGCTGTATCTCGTACCTGACGTGAAGATGAATGTCTACTTTCGTCGCTGGCTGCACATCTGGCAGCACCTGCGAGATCACCCGGAATACCGGTTCGTCTGGTGTACTGATGGTACCGATGTCGAAATGATTCGCGCGCCGTGGGAAGAAATGGAACCCGGGAAGGTGTATGTCGGTTCTGAACCGAAGACCTACGCCGACTCCTGGGCGAAACAGAATCATCCTGAGCGTATCTATCAGGAATTCATTGAAGCGCACCGCGGCGATGTGATGCTTAACGCTGGTCTGCTGGGTGGCACTCGCGCTGATGTAATGGCGTTCGCTCACGGCATCATCCGTCTTTACTACCGGATCGAGAGTTATCGTTTCTGGAAGAAGGAACAGGCTGGCGCTGCGGTGGGGGATATGATCGCTTTTGGCATTGTCGCGCAGTCATTCGCTGACAGGCTGGTCACCGGCCCTCTGGTACATACCGTTTTCAAAACTGATGGTATCGGTAAGGAGGCCGCATGGTGGAAACACAAGTGAAGTTTGTTGTGGTTGGTCACCACTCACGACATAAGCAAGCGTTGCGTCTGGCTGAATCCCTTGGTGCTTTCCTGCTAATTGATAACAGTGACCGTGGGGCGAACTGGAATCATCACCGCGCGCTACAATGGGCTGCTGAGCAATCAGACAGAGTGATTATCATCGAAGAGGATGCATTACCCGTTGATGGTTTTCGTTATAAGGCTCAGGACTGGCTGGCGAGGTTCCCGTGTCACATGCTGAGTTTTTATCTCGGTACCGGGCGGCCGCCACAGTATCAGATGCAGATTGCTGAGCGGCTAATAGTGGCTGATAAGACTCGCGCTGATTACATCACGCTGCCGAGACTCATTCACGGCGTTTGCTACAGCGTCCCGCCTGAGCATGTGCAGCGCGTGCTATCCCGCTGGGATAACAGCAAGCCCGCCGATTACGCTGTTGGTGATGCATGGGGTGGCTCAGTGATCTATCCGTGTTACTCGCTGGTGGACCATGCTGACGGCGAGCCGGTTGAGCGTCACCCTGACTCAGCGCCACGCACAGAACGCCGCCGGGCGTGGAGGTTAGCCTGATGCCTGCGTTAATACCGAGAGCATGCCGTAAGCGTGGCTGTTCTGGCACAACCACAGACCGCTCAGGCTATTGTCCCAAGCACCTTAACGAAGGCTGGCAGCAGCATCAGCGAGGACAGAGCAGGCATCAGCGAGGTTATGGCAGCAAGTGGGACAGGCTGCGCCCAATCGTTCTCGACAGAGACAAACACCTTTGTCAGGAATGCCTGCGAAATGGAAGGTATACACCCGCTGAGACGGTGGACCACATCATCGCCAAAGCAAATGGGGGTACCGATGACCTGTCCAACCTCGAAAGCCTCTGCAAGCCCTGCCACAGAGCGAAGACAGCGGTCGAGAGACTCAAATGACATCATTTCTCATTTGAAATGAGAAAGGGGGAGGGTGGGTAAAAACCTCAGGGGAATCACCCCAAAGGACCGCCGCCTAACCTCTTTTCACATCGCCGCAGGTTAGAAAACTTTTTTATGGGGTCCCCCACTCGATGATTAATAGGAGTTTTCGATTATGTCTGGACCACCGAAAACCCCGACCCATCTACGTTTGGTGAGGGGTAACCCATCTAAACGCCCGATCAATGAGAACGAACCAAAACCCCCTTCAGGGGTACCCCCAACGCCGAAGCATTTCGACAAGCAGGGGAAATACTGGTTTAAACGGATGGCCGACGAGCTTGATGCTATCGGTGTGATGTCTCAGCTTGATGCCAGAGCCCTTGAGCTGCTGGTTGAGGCCTATACCGAATACCGGCATCACTGCGACACGCTTGAAGTTGAGGGCTACACCTACCGGACCGAAACGCAGAGCGGGGATGTGCTGATCAAGGCTCACCCCGCCGCCATCATGAAAGCTGATGCCTGGAAACGTCTGCGTGCCATGCTTGGTGAGTTCGGTATGACGCCAGCCAGCCGATCGAAAGTGAATGCAAAAGGTCCTGAAGCGGTTGACCCGCTGGCCGAGTTTATGAAAGCGAGGGATTAATGGCTAAGGTTGCAGAAGGCATCCGCTACGCCGAGAGGGTAGTGGCGGGGGAAATTATTGCCTGTGAGTATGTGCGCCTTGCCTGTCAGCGTTTTCTTGACGATCTGGCACATGGCGAAGAGCGCGGTATTTTCTTCAGTGAGCCGCGCGCGCAGCACATTCTGAATTTCTATAATTTTGTGCCTCACGTAAAAGGCGCGCTGGCAGGACAGCCTATTGAGCTGATGGACTGGCACGTTTTCATCCTGATTAATATTTTTGGTTTTGTTATCCCGCTGGTTAACGAAGAAACGGGAGAAACTGTCCTGCGTAACGACGGCAGCGGTCGTCCAGTAATGGTTCGGCGCTTTCGTACAGCAGATGTTGAGGTGGCCCGTAAAAATGCCAAATCGACTCTTTGCTCCGGCGTGGGGCTTTATATGGCTGGTGCCGACGGCGAGGGCGGGGCGGAGGTTTATTCCGCTGCAACCACCCGTGACCAGGCGCGAATTGTTTTTGAAGACGCGAAAAATATGGTCAAGAAGGCGAAAGCCACTCTTGGGCGGATCTTCGAATTCAACAAGCTCGCTATCTACCAGGAGCAAACGGCCTCCAAATTCGAGCCTTTATCATCAGATGCGAACAACCTCGACGGCCTGAACATTCATTGCGCCATCGTCGACGAGCTGCATGCTCACAAAACCCGTGACGTCTGGGACGTTCTGGAGACGGCAACCGGCGCGCGTCTGCAATCGCTGCTTTTCGGTATCACCACCGCCGGTTTCAACAAAGAAGGCATCTGCTACGAATTGCGTGATTACGCCATCAAGGTGCTGCGTGGGCTGGTAAAAGACGATACGTTTTTTGCCATCATCTACACCTTAGATGAAGGTGACGATCCCTTTGATGAAAAAGTCTGGCAGAAGGCGAATCCGGGGCTGGGTATCTGTAAGCGCTGGGATGACCTGCGCCGCCTGGCTAAAAAGGCGAAAGAGCAGGTTTCGGCCAGAATTAACTTTTTCACCAAGCACATGAATATCTGGGTTACCGCTGAGTCAGCCTGGATGGACATGATGAAATGGGAGAAATGCGAGTTTATCGCCCCGCAGCACGAACTTAAAACCTATCCCTCCTGGGTGGGCGTTGACCTGTCAAACAAAATTGATATCTGTGCGGCCGCTAAAGTCTGGCGCGCGCCAGATGGCCACGTTCATGCGGATTTCAAATTCTGGCTACCGGAAGGACGCCTTGAGAAATGTTCACGCCAGATGGCAGAGCTCTATCGTAAGTGGGCCGGGATGGACAAGCTGATCCTTACCGACGGGGATGTAATCGACCATGCTCAGATTAAGGAAGAGCTACAGCTGTGGGTAGCTGGCGAGAGCCTGAAAGAAATTGGCTTCGACCCGTGGAGTGCGACGCAGTTCAGCCTTGCACTGGCAGAAGAAGGGTTGCCGCTGGTGGAAGTGCCGCAGACGGTTCGCAATTTCTCTGAGGCGATGAAAGAGGTCGAAGCTCTGGTATACGGTGGCCGCTTCCATCACAGCGATCACCCGGTGATGAACTGGATGATGTCCAACGTAACCGTCAAACCTGACCGGAACGAGAACATTTTCCCGAATAAGTCCACACCAGAGGCCAAAATTGATGGCCCTGCGGCTTTGTTCACAGCAATGAGCCGCGTTCTGGTTAACGGTGGCAACGACCAGCAGGATCTCTCCGGATTCTTCAATAATCCCATCATGGTAGGTTTCTGATGAAAAAAAACAAACGGCCAGGCAGGGTTAAAAGTGCTCTGCTTAACTGGCTTGGTGTGCCTATCAGCCTGACTACCGGCACGTTCTGGGAGGAATGGTTTGGTACCAGCAGCAGCGGAAAGGTGGTAACGGCCGATAAAGCCATCCAGCTATCGGCTGTGTGGGCATGCGTAAGACTGTTAAGCGAGTCTATTTCAACCCTTCCGCTGAAAATATACGTTCGACAGCCTGACGGTTCGCGTAAAGCGGCAACCGATCATCCGGCCTATTCGATACTGTGCCGCCGACCCAATTCAGAAATGACACCATCACGCTTTATGTTGATGGTGGTCGCCAGTATTTGCCTGCGCGGGAACGCCTTCATTGAGAAGAAATTCATCGCAAACCGCCTGGTTTCGCTGGTGCCTTTGCTGCCGCAGAACATGGTGGTTAAACGTCTCGTGACCGGGGCGCTGGAATACAAATACACTGAAAACGGTAACGAGCGCGTCATTCCCGTCAAAAACATCATGCACATTCGCGGGTTCGGTCTTGACGGCGTTTGCGGCATGATGCCGATGAAAACAGGCCGGGATGTGATCGGTTCTGCAATGGCGGTTGAGGAGTCTGCTGCGAAGATATTTGAACAGGGGCTTCAGAGTTCAGGTTTTCTCTCCGCTGAGAATGCGCTGTCTGACGAACAACGTGAAAGACTTCGCAGCTACATGGCTGCATTTACCGGTTCAAAAAACGCCGGGAAAATCATGGTGCTTGAAGGCGGATTGAAGTACCAGGGCGTCACCATGAATCCCGAAGACGCCCAGATGCTGGAAAGCCGCTCTTTCAGTATTGAGGAAATCTGTCGCTGGTTTCGCGTTCCGCCTTTCATGGTCGGTCACACCACGAAGCAAAGCAGCTGGGCATCCAGTCTGGAGGGCATGAACCTCCAGTTCCTGACACATACCCTGCGACCCCTGTTGGTGAACATAGAACAGGAAATAGGACGGTGCCTGCTGGACAGCGATGATGAGGTGTTCGCGGAGTTCTCTGTAGAAGGACTGCTGCGCGCCGACAGCGCGGGCCGTGCTGCGTACTATACCAGCGCGCTCCAGAATGGGTGGATGTCCCGCAATGACGTGCGCCGTCTTGAGAATATGCCACCGATTGAAGGGGGTGACATTTACACCGTTCAGCTCAACCTGACGCAACTGAAAAATCTCGAAAGCAGCAATCCTGCTGTGCAGGCTCTGGCCCTGAGAGAACTGCATAACCATATATTCCCTGACATTTCCTTTGAACAATCTCCGCTGAAACAGGCCGCTTAGGAGCACTTTCCTGATGAGCAAAAAACAACTTCCGGCAGCACCGGCGGGTCGCCCCTGCGCGCGGGTCACCTGTGAAACTTTACCCTCCGCCCTGGATCGCTGGGATGGCGGGATCAAAGCTGCGGCCACCGACGACAACAGTATTTCTGTTTTTGATGTGATCGGACAGGACTACTGGGGTGAAGGCGTAACAGCCAAACGTATCGCCGGTGCGCTACGGGCGATGAATGGCGCCGACGTCACGGTCAATATCAACTCCCCTGGCGGTGACATGTTCGAAGGCCTGGCAATCTACAACCTTCTGCGTGAATACGAAGGCCGTGTGACGGTGAAGGTGCTCGGAATTGCCGCCAGTGCCGCCTCAGTCATTGCGATGGCCGGGGATGATATTCAGATCGGTCGTGGTGCATTTCTGATGATCCACAACTGCTGGGTCTACGCGATGGGTAACCGCCATGACTTTGCGGAACTGGCACAGTCTCTGGAGCCATTCGATAACGCTATGGCAGACATCTACGCGGCGCGTTCCGGCCTTGATATGGCAGCTGTTCAGAAACTGATGGATGCCGAGAGTTATATCGGTGGCAGTGACGCTGTGGCGAAGGGACTGGCAGACAGCCTTCTTTCTGCTGATGCGGTCAGTGATAGCGATGAATCACCCGCGGCCGCGCTTCGAAAACTTGATGCGCTGCTGGCTAAAACCAACACCCCGCGCTCTGAGCGCAGAAAACTCATTAAAGCCTTATCCGGTGGCATGCCTGGCGCTGTCACCACCAACGACGGTACGCCGGGCGCTGCCGAAGAGATCAAACCTGAAACCCTCAATTCACTTGAAAGCGCTCTTGCGGCGTTAGTCAAATAAGGACCCTTTATGTCTGAAGTAAACGAAATTCTGAAAAAAGTCACTGCCAGCATTGAAGATGCAACCAGCAAATTCAACGCGAAAGCAGAAGAGGCACTGACCGAAGCGAAAAAGAATGGTCAGCTCTCAGCTCAGACCAAAGATGTTGTAGATAAAATGGCGACAGAGCTCAATGCTCTTAAGGAAGCTGAAAAAACCCTTAAGGCCAGCCTTGGTGAGCTGGAACAGCATGTTGCCCAAATGCCATTGAACAACGCTGCTAAAGTTACCGAAACTGTTGGACAGGTGGTGATTAATAGCGAGGCGTTGAAGGCCTTTGCCGCGAGCGTTGAAGGCAATAAGCGCGTAAGCGTCCCAGTTCACGCGGCCTTGCTTTCTACAGATGTTGCAGATGGCGTGGTTGAACCACAGCGACTGCCTGGCATCGACACTGCACCAAAACAGCGTCTCTTCATTCGTGATCTGATTGCGCCTGGCCGCACATCTTCACCGGCTATTTTCTGGGTGCAGCAAACGGGCTTTACCAATGCAGCGAAAGTCGTTGCAGAGGGGACTGCCAAACCTTACAGCGATATTGAATTCGCAACTAAAATCACGCCGGTGACAACCATCGCGCACATGTTTAAGGCATCCAAGCAGATCCTTGACGATTTCGCTCAACTCCAGTCTACGGTTGACGCTGAGATGCGTTACGGCCTGAAATATGTTGAGGAACAGGAAATCTTGTTCGGCGACGGAACTGGTGTGCACTTGCACGGCATCGTTCCTCAGGCCTCAGCATTCGACCCGGCATTTTCTGTTGAGAGCCAGAACGGGATTGATGATCTGCGCCTGGCAATGCTCCAGGCTCAACTGGCTCGTTTCCCTGCATCTGGCCACGTCCTGCACTTCATCGACTGGGCGAAAATCGAGCTCACGAAAGACAGTCTGGGCCGCTATATCCTGGCTAACCCGGCATCCCTGACTGGCCCTACGCTTTGGGGGCTTCCGGTGGTAGCAACTGAGGCAGCAGCTTTCCAGGGCAAATTCCTGACAGGCGCATTCAATGCCGCAGCTCAACTGTTCGATCGTGAAGATGCCAACGTGGTTATCTCCACCGAAAACGCCGACGACTTCGAGAAAAACATGATCTCCATTCGCTGCGAAGAACGTCTGGCGCTGGCTGTGAAACGCCCAGAGGCGTTCGTGTACGGTTCATTCAGCACCGGCGCGGGTAGCTGATAACTATTGCGGCCTTCGGGCCGCTTTTTTCGGGGCAAACAAATGCTTGATAAGAATGTGGTGAAACAGCATTGCCGCATTGATACCGACTTTACGGGTGATGATGCTCTGCTGGAGATTTACGCAGGTGCGGCGGCCCGGTACGTCCAGACATGGACACGCCGAACGCTCTATGAAAAGGAAAGCAGCCCTGGTTACGCTGACGATCCGGACCCGATACTGCTCAATGATGATGTTAAGGCAGCCATGCTACTGCTTATTGGTCACTGGTATGCAAACCGGGAAGCAGTGAACATCGGAAACATTACGACAGAAATTCCTTTCGCCGTAGAAGCACTTTTGCAGCCCTATCGGATTTATGGATTGTAGGGGGTGTTATGCAGGCCGGAAGACTGAGAGACAGGATCACAATACAGAATATTACTACGGAAAGGGATGATTCCGGTCAGCCAGTTGAATCCTGGCATGACGGCGCAGAAACCTGGGCAGAAGTAAAGGGCATCAGCGGGCGTGAACTGGTAGCCGCTGGCGCTGAAACCGCAGTCGCTACTATCAGGGTATGGACACGATTTCGTAGCGATATAACTGCTGCGTCCAGACTCAGGGTTATGACTGGCCCGCTCAAGGGGGCCATTTTAAATATCATTGGTCCGCCGATACCTGATTCTCGCGGTATTCAGCTCGAAATTCTTTGTAAGCAGGGGATCGAAAAATGATAGACACGAGCCTCGATTTTTCTGGGTTAAATGATATCGCAAAGGACCTGGAGGCGCTTAGCCGCGCTGAAAACAACAAGGTCCTGCGTGATGCTACGCGCGCCGGTGCCGAAGTGCTTAAGGAAGAAGTAATCGCACGCGCACCAGTGCGCACCGGGAAACTGAAAAAAAACGTGGTGGTGGTGACCCAAAAAAGCCGCCGCCGCGGGGAGATTTCTTCCGGCGTCCATATTCGTGGCGTTAACCCGCGCACCGGCAACAGCGATAACACGATGAAGGCGAATAACCCGAGAAACGCCTTTTACTGGCGATTCGTTGAGCTGGGCACCGCGAACATGCCTGCACATCCGTTTGTACGACCCGCTTACGATACACGCGAGGAAGAGGCCGCCAGCGTCGCCATTGCCAGGATGAATCAGGCTATTGATGAGGTATTGAGCAAGTGAATGAAGATAATATCTACGCCTTGCTTTCTTCCCTGGCAGAGGGACGGGTATATCCCTATGTCGCGCCATTAGGTAGTGACGGGAAACCGTCTGTCTCTCCACCCTGGATTATCTTTTCCATCGTCGATGATGTTTCCGCTGACGTGCTGTGTGGCCAGGCAGAGAGCAGGGTTTCCGTTCAGGTCGATGTGTATTCCACTTCGATCGCTGAATCACGATCCCTGAGAGATTTGGCGCTCGCTTCGCTTGAGCCGTTAAACCCTACAGAGGTGGTAAAAATCCCCGGGTACGAGCCGGATTATCGGCTCTACCGTGCCACCCTGGATTTTAAAGTTACCCCCTGACAATTAATTCACCCAACGAACCCGCCTGATGGCGGGTTTTCTTTTTCCAGGAGACAGCTATGTCTGCACTTTATGAAAAATCGCAGCTGACGAAGATCCTTATTTCCTCCCTGCCAGCCACCAAAGAAACGATGGATTCCGCAACCTTCCTCGATCTGAGTTGCACCATCAAAGAAATTCAGTTCACCGGTGGTCAGAAGCAGGATATCGACGTAACAACACTTTGCTCTACCGAGCAGGAGAACATCAACGGCCTGCCTTCTCCGTCAGAAATCTCTCTGTCCGGCAACTTCTACAAGAATCCGGCGCAGGATGCCTTGCGTGATGCGTATGACAACGATACGACTTACGCTTTCCAGGTCATTTTCCCGTCCGGCAAAGGCTTTAAGTTCCTGGCTGAAATCCGCCAGCACACCTGGTCTTCCGGTACCAACGGCGTAGTGGCGGCAACGTTCTCCCTGCGCCTGAAAGGTAAGCCTGAAAACATCGAGTCTGGCTCCTGAGAGGTCGCATGAAGAATATTAAAAATCTCGCCTTGGCTAAGATGTCGGGTTTTCGTCATAAGACGGTCGCCGTTCCTGAGTGGGAGGGCGTCAAAGTGGTTCTCCGTGAGCCGTCAGGTGAAGCCTGGCTGCGCTGGCAGGAAGTGGTGAAAGCGGGTACTGATGATGAAAATGTGTCGGTATCGGAAAAGGCACACCGTAATCTTTGCGCTGACGTGGTGCTCTTCATTGACGTCCTGTGCGACACCGATAAGCAACCGGTATTCAGCGTAGACGAAGAAGAGCAGGTGCGTGAAATCTACGGCCCCGTCCATTCACGCCTGCTCAAACAGGCGCTTGACCTGATCAACAACGCGGACGAAGCGCGGGAAAAGTCTCAACCCCCGGCGTAAAGTTTCTGATGTCGCTTGCGCTCCGGATGGGGCGCACGCTCTCAGAGCTTCGGCAGAATATGACGGCAAGCGAGCTTCTGATGTGGATTGAGTACGACAGGCAAAGTCCGGTTGGCGATATTCGCGGTGACATTCAGGCCGCCCAGCTCGTCTCTGCCATCTACGGCTCGCAGGGGGCAAAAGTACCGCTGGACGATGCGATCCTGCGCTGGGGTGGTGATGAGCAATCAGAACCGAATGACCCGTTTGCAGAACTTGAGGCTGCACTTACAGCTGCAACTCAGTGACAAATCTAGTACTTGGGTTTAGCATTAGCATGAATAATGCAATCAAGGTGCAAAAATGAAAAAGTTAATTATAGCTGCCATGTGTTTGTTTTTTATCAGCGCGTGTAAGCCTGAGAAAAATGATTTTATTAAAAATGGCGAAAACATCGTCAGAGAGAAATTAAATAACCCAGATGATGCTAAGTTTAACGCTGAATATTTTAAGTATGGTGATAATGCAGCATACGTTTGTGGTGATGTGACTTACAAAAAAAATAATGATGGCACAAGTTATCGTAATAAATTTTACGTCTATGTCGAGATTATTGATGGGAAATTAACAAGTAATGGTTCAGCAGTGGTGATTAAAGAGGACGACAAGGCATTTCTTGAGGTCTATAAGACGCTTTGCAGGTAGGGCAATTTTATTCAATACGAAGCTCGCTGTGTGCGAGCTTTTTTATTTGGTGAAAGCATGGCAACTCTTCGCGAACTGATAATTAAAATCTCTGCTAACTCCCAATCGTTCCAGTCGGAAATTTCCCGCGCCTCACGCATGGGGCAGGATTATTACCGAACCATGCAAAATGGTGGCCGCCAAGCGGCAGCTGCGTCCAGAGAAACTCAGAGAGCTTTGGCTGACTTAACGGGACAACTTAATTCCGCTAAAGCGTCTGCTGTTGGTCTTGCCGGAGCATTTGCAGGAGCATATGCCACCGGGCACCTTATTTCTTTAGCTGACGAGTGGAGTTCAGTTAACGCCAGGTTAAAGCAGGCATCACAATCTACAGATGATTTCAACGAGTCACAGCGCGCGCTGATGGAAATCAGTCAGCGAACCGGTACGGCATTTTCAGATAATGCCAGCCTCTTTGCGCGTTCAGCCGCTTCTATGCGTGAATATGGCTACAGTTCAGAAGAGGTTCTGAAGGTAACCGAGGCTATATCAACAGGGCTTAAGCTGTCAGGTGCAAGCTCGTCTGAGGCCAGTTCTGTAATCACGCAGTTTAGCCAGGCTCTGGCGCAAGGTGTTCTTCGTGGCGAGGAATTTAACTCTGTCAACGAAAACGGTGATCGCGTTATTCGCGCGCTGGCATCCGGCATGGGTGTCGCCAGGAAAGACTTAAAGGCTATGGCCGATCAGGGACAACTTACCGCCGATAAAGTTGTTCCGGCTTTAATCAGCCAGCTTGGGGCGTTACAGGATGAATATAGCGCGATGCCACAGACCGTTGCATCAGCAACGACCAAAATTGAAAACGCATTTCTGGCGTGGGTAGGTGGTGCAAATGAAGCCACTGGGGCGACAAGCGCGCTAACCGCGGCATTGAATGCGATTTCAGATAATATCAATACCGTTGCCTCTGCTGCTGGCGTGCTGGCGGCCATCGGAGGTTCAAGATTTATTGGCGGCATGATTGGCGATCTTGGAAGCCAGACGGCGCAGTTGGTTGAAGCGAGGAAAAATGAAATAGCGCTCGCCGCCGCAAGGGCAAGTACAGCCACACAATCACAGCGCAAGGCCGCTGCCGATGCTATTGCTGCTGAGCGGGCTTACCAGCTTGCTCAGTCAGAACTTGTGCTGGCAAAGAATACTAATGCTGAGGCTACTGCCACTCAAAATGCCATATCCAAGCGCCGGGCAATGATTACAGCAAATGCGGCACTGGTACAGTCAAACAGAGCCGTTGCAGCCTCTCAGCAGGCACTAAACTCTGCAACATCAGTGCTGGGGCTTGTAAAAACAGGCGCTACAGGCCTGCTGGGTCTTGTCGGCGGGTTGCCTGGGCTGTTGATGCTGGGGGCCGGTGCCTGGTACACGATGTATCAGAATCAGGAGCAGGCACGTCGTTCCGCCCAGGAGTATGCTGGTCAGATTGATGAAATTAGGCAAAAAACCTCAAAAATGTCTCTGACCGAGACGGATGAAAATCGTGGGCAAACCGTTGAGGCTCTCGTTGAACAAAATCGTTTGGTTGATGAGCAAGCCAAAAAGGTTGGTGAGCTGAAAAACCAGATCGACGATTTGAATGCATCGCGTGGAAAACCGGGCATTACCAGCGAGAACGATGCAAATATCCTTAAAGCAATAGCTATTGTTACGGATCAACTCGCTGTTGAAGAGGGAAAATTGAATGACATGCGAGATAAATCTCGCGGCATTCAACAGGCTCTCGAAGAAATTGAGCGGCGTCGTAATGATTTAATACGCGAACAAGCCTGGCGACAGAATGCGGTATATCAATCGATGATCATGATGAATGGTCAGCATACTGAATTTAACCGTCTGCTGGGTCTGGGAAATCAGCTATTAATGGCCCGGCAAGGGCTGGCTAACGTCCCGCTCAGACTTCCTCAGGCCGACCTCGACAAAAAGCAAACCGATGCCCTCGAAAAGAGCCGCCGGGATCTGGAGTTGTCACGCCTGAAGGGTGAAGCAAAAGAGCGACTGCGTCTGAGTTATGCAGCCGATGATCTGGGGTTAACCAGTGATCCGCAATTCCAGACAGGCCGTCAGGAGTTGATTAATAACGGCCTTGCTGAATGGCGGAATAATGAGGCCAACAAACCTAAGGCGAAGGGCGGTAAAACCGAAGGCGAGAAAACCGAGGATGTGTATAAGCGCCTTATCAAGCAGCAAAAAGAGCAGATTGCCCTGCAAGGCCAGAATACTGAACTGGCGAAGGTTAAATACCAGGTCAGCCAGGGCGAACTTGCTTCTCTGACAGAAGCCCAGAAAAAGACGGTATTGCAGAATGCTGCGCTGATTGACCAGGTTAAATTACGTGAGCAACTGCGAAATTACGAAGCCAACCTTGCTGACAGTAACGCCAGCGCCCGCGCAGCCAATGAAGCGCAACTGCTGGGCTACGGGCAGGGCTCCCGGTTCCGTGAAAGACTTCAGGAGCAGTTCAATCTGCGTAAGGATTTTGAGCAGAAGAATACCGATCTTCTCCGCCAGCGTCAGGCTGGTGAAATCGACGAGACGTTCTATCAGCAGGGGCTGGCACTTAATAAGCGCTACCTCGAAGAGCGCCTGCGCGACCAGGAGGGATATTACGCAGCTTCTGATGCGCAGCGTGACGACTGGATGACGGGACTGTCTGAGGGTTATGCGAACTGGGTGGACGAAGCCACTGATTATTCTTCCATGGCCGCTGACGGCATGAAGCAGGCCATGGGTGGCGCGGTCACCACGATCACCGACATGCTCAATGGCAACGTTGACAGCTGGAAGGGCTGGGGCGTGAGCGTACTGAAGATTATCCAGAACGTTCTGGTGAACATGGCTGTTGCTAATGGCGTCAGCTCAATTGGATCACTGTTCAGTTTTGGTGCCACGTCAGCCGCAACCGCCAGCAGCGGTACCGCTATTCAGAATGCTGGCGCGAACTTCACATTTAATGCGAAGGGTAATGTTTACGACTCTCCGTCCCTGAGCGCTTACAGCAATGGCGTTTTCCAGACGCCTCAGCTGTTTGCTTTTGCCAAAGGCGCAGGGGTTTTTGCCGAGGCTGGTCCGGAAGCCATTATGCCGCTTACGCGCGCCGCTGATGGTTCGCTGGGCGTTCGGGCAGTTGGTACTCCGCAGGTCTCCGGCGGTGTGCCTTCAGTTAACTTCGGCGATATCAATATTCAGGGTGGATCACCACAGGCAGCCAGTCAGGGAACAGCCGGCGCCGCTGGCAGACAACTGAAAGATGCCATCACTGGCGTCATTAACGAACAGGCCAGCATGCCGGGCTCGCCTCTGTGGCGATTAATCAAGGGAGTTTAACCATGGCAGTCGAAACCTTCAGCTGGTGCCCAAAGGTTGCCTCTCAGGTTGATACAAGTTTTCGTACCCGAAAGGCGCAGTTTGGCGATGGCTATACACAGGTGGCCGGGGACGGCATCAACCCGGCAACACCTCAGTGGAGCGTGAGCTTTACCGGCGACGAGGCTTACATTCAGGCCATTAAAAACTTTTTGAACAGACATACAGGGTGGAAGTCATTTATCTGGAAGCCGCCGCTTGAGCCTTCAGGTTTATGGCGCGCGGAATCCTTCCAGATATCTACCCACGGCAACAAAAAATACACCCTCAGCAGCACATTCATACAGGCATACCATCCATGAGTATTTCATCTGATGTCCAGAAACTGGAACCGGGTAAGCGCGTCCGCCTGATCGAGGTGGACGGTTCAGCGTTCGGTGCGGGTATTCTTCGCTTTCACAACGAGACAATCCCGCATACCGAGGCGGAAATCATCGCCGCAGGCGGCGACGAGTCAAAACTTGAGCCGAAGTCGGTGTGGTGGCAGGGGCAGGAGTATGGCGCGTGGCCGTATGAACTGACCGGCATATCTGTAAGCAGTGACGGCCAGAGTTCACGGCCGTCCCTCACCGTGGCAAACATCAGCGGTACGATTGGCGCGCTGTGCCGAAGGTTTCAGGGGATGGCTAAAGCAAAGGTGATCATCCATGACACCTTCGCCCACTACCTGGACGCAAGAAATTTTCCTGACGGGAACCCGACTGCGAATCCCAACGAGGAGCGCAAACAGGTTTATTACATCGACCGTAAATCAGGATCGGACGATGAAACCGTAGAGTTTGAGCTTTCCAGTCCAGCCGACCTGCGCGGGCAGCTCATTCCGACCCGGCAAATTCAGCCAATGTGCACGTGGTGCATGCGGGGCTGGTACAAAACCGGGAACGGCTGCACCTACGCCGGGCAAAACGGCTGGTTCGATAAAGACGGCAACCGGGTGGACGATCCTTCACAGGATGTTTGCTCCGGACTGCTGTCAACGGGCTGCAAACCTCGTTTCGGAGAGAATGAGCAGCTGGATTATGGCGGGTTCCCCGGGGCTTCACTTCTGAGAGGATAATCATGCGCGAGAAAACAGTTAGCGCCATTCTGGCGCATGCCGCCGCATCCTTCCCCGAGGAGTGCTGTGGCGTGGTTATTCAGAAGGGGCGGGTGGAGAAGTACATCTCCTGCAAAAACAATGCTGAGTCACCGACTGAGCAATTTGAACTCAATCCTGAGGATTATGCGGCCGCCGAAGAGCAGGGCACTGTGGTGGCGATCGTCCACAGCCATCCCGGCGACGGGGCAACAACTCAGCCGAGCGAGCTCGACATGCTGATGTGTGATGCCACGGAACTGCCCTGGATTATTGCATCGTGGCCGGAGGGCGACATTCGCACCGTCATGCCTCGCGGAGACCGTCCCCTCGCAGGGCGCCAGTTTGTACTCGGGTATGCAGACTGCTGGTCTCTCATCATGGACTATTTCCGCATCGAGCACGGCATTGAACTGCCCAACTACAGCGTAGATCGCCACTGGTGGGAGCAGGGTGAAAACCTCTATATGGATAACTGGCAGGAATGCGGTTTCCGTGAGTACGACGGTCCCGCTCAGCCAGGTGACATGGTTATCATGCAGGTTCAGTCCACCGTCCCGAACCATGCCGGGATTTTGCTTGATGGCAACATGCTACTGCATCACATGTATGGCCAGCTAAGCCAGCGTATTCCCTACGGTGGCTATTACCGTGACCGTACCATCAAAATTCTGCGTTATAAGGATTTGATGTAATGGAAAGAAAAACCGTTATCAAACTCAGCGGCTCAATGGCTCAGCGATTTGGCAGGACACATCGCCGCGCACTAACGTCGGCCAGCGAAGTGTTCAGGGCACTTTCTAACACCATTGACGGCTTTGATGCTTATCTGCGTGAAGCTCGGGCAAAGGGACTGGATTTTGTTATTTTCCGGGATCGTCGCAATATCGGGCATGAAGAGTTTGAACTCCTGGGGCCGGGTGATGAGTTAAGAATAATCCCTGTGATAAGGGGCAGTAAAAGAGCTGGAGTTTTCCAGGCGTTACTCGGAACGGCTCTGGTCGCTGCTGCCATATGGATGCCGGGAGTTAGTATCGCAGCAAGTAACCTCATGTTTTCCGTTGGTGCCGCAATGGCCGTTGGCGGTGTAGTGCAAATGCTCTCTCCTCAGGTTTCAGGCCTGCGAATGCGTCAGGAACCTGATAACAAACCCTCCTATGCGTTTGGTGGTCCCGTTAACACGACGGCATCTGGCAATCCCGTCCCCCTGCTTTATGGGCAACGGGAAATTGGCGGCGCCATTATATCCGCCGGGGTTTATGCAGAAGATCAGCAATAAACCAAACCACTTACTGCAAGCCACCTGACGGTGGCTTTTTTATGGACGCGATATGACGACGACAATCATCAAAGGCCGCGGTAAAGGTGGCAGCAATCAGACCCGAACACCCGTTGAAGCACCGGACAGCATTCAGTCCATTGCAAGGGCAAAGGTGCTGATTGCGCTTGGAGAGGGTGAGTTCGCTGGCGGGCTTGATGGTAAAAACATTTTTCTTGGTGACTCATCTTCCTACACGCCTCTTCAGAACGCCGACGGAAGTTATAACTTCAATAATGTGAAATATGAGTTCCGTTCCGGTACTCAGGACCAGGACTACATTCAGGGCTTCCCCGGCATTGAAAACGAACTTCAGGTTTCATATGAGCTGAAACAGGCTGTGCCGTACGTGCGCGCGGTATCCAACACGCAGCTCTCTGCGCTGCGAATTCGCCTGGGATGGCCAACTCTTTTACTCCAGAAAAACAACGGCGATAAAGTCGGCACCCGCGTTGAGTATGCTATCGATCTGTCGGTCGATGGTGGGCCGTATGAAACGGTGGTTAACGGTGCTGTTGATGACAAAACCACGTCGCTTTATGAGCGCAGTCACCGCGTCAATCTTCCGAAAGCCTCGACTGGATGGCAGTTGCGGGTTCGCAGAATCACACCGGATTCCACGAGCGTGAATATCGTCGACACCATGCGCGTTGTGGCCGTTACTGAAATTATTGACGCCAAACTTCGCTACGTTAACACAGCGCTGCTGTATGTGGAGTTTGACGCAAAGCAGTTCCCCAATGGCATTCCTCAGGTTGTGTGCAATCCGAAAGGGCGAATCATCCGTATACCTGATACTTATGATCCCGAAACCCGCACTTACTCTGGTACATGGGAGGGCGTATTTAAATGGGCATGGACGGATAATCCTGCCTGGATTTATTACGACATCATTCTGAACGAGCGCTTCGGGCTGGGTCAAAGAATTGATGCGACTCAGATAGACAAATGGGAGCTTTATCGCATCGCCCAGTATTGCGATCAACTGGTACCAGATGGCAAGGGCGGAAGTGGGACGGAGCCTCGTTTTCGTTGCAACGTTTATATCCAGGACCGTAATGACGCCTGGACTGTACTTCGTGATCTGGCGGGTATATTTCGCGGCATGACGTACTGGGGCGACAATAAGATGTATGTCCTGGCTGATATGCCACGGGATGTGTGGCACATCTATAACCACGCCAGCGTTGTTGAAGGAAAATTTACTTTTGCGGATCCGAGTGAAACCACCCGAAACACTGCCGCGCTGGTGAACTGGTCAGACCCTGCCAACCACTATAAAGACACGCCTGAGCCTGTTTACGATAACGATCTGGCCATGCGCTTCGATTATCGTCAGCTCGAAATGACTGCGATCGGCTGCACCAGGCAGTCAGAGGCAAACCGGCGGGGGCGCTGGGCGCTGCTCACTAACGGTATCGGCGAGGTGGTGACCTTCAGCACGGGCATGGACGTTCCCCCCGTTGGTGAGGTGATCGGCGTGGCAGCTAACGAGCTGGCCGGAAGAACTATCGGTGGCAGGGTGAGTGCGGTTAATGGCCGCAACATAACCCTCGATCGCGCCGCTGATGTGAAGGCCGGGAACCGGCTGTTTTTGAATCTTCCGTCAGGCACAGCTCAGGCCAGAACCGTCCAGGCCGTTAACGGAAACACAGTCACTGTCACCACACCCTACAGCGAAACGCCGGAGGCTGAATGTAACTGGGGTGTGGACTCTGACGATCTGTTTATAGCGCTTTTCCGTGTTACGGGAACGCGGGACAACAACGATGGCACTTTCGAAGTCACCGGGACGACTTACAACCCTGACATCTATTCCGCCGTTGATACCGGTGCAAGACTTGACGAGCGGCCAGTCAGTGTCATTCCACCCGGGGTTCAGGCTCCCCCAGGAAATATTGTCGTAGACAGTTACTCTACGGTTAACCAGAACATTGCGATTACCACCATGCGCGTTGCCTGGGATGCTGTTCAGGGTGCAGTTGCGTACGAGGCGGAATGGCGGCGTGACAGCGGCAACTGGGTAAGCGTGCCCCGAACGTCTTCTCTAGGTTTTGAAGTGCAGGGTATCTACTCGGGTCGCTATCTGGTCCGCGTCAGGGCGGTGAACGCCAGCGACGTTTCATCAGTCTGGGCGACATCATCAGAAGTGAATCTTACGGGTAAAGTGGGCAATCCGCCGAAACCGGTCGGCTTCATCGCTTCTGATAATGTGGTTTTCGGTATCGAGCTGAGCTGGGGATTCCCGGCGAACACCGACGACACGCTGAAGACGGAAATTCAGTACAGCCTGACCGGGACGGAAGACGATGCGATGCTGCTGGCAGACGTACCCTATCCGCAGCGCAGGTATCAGCAGATGGGCCTTAAGGCAGGGCAGACTTTCTGGTACCGGGCGCAGCTGGTAGATCGAAGCGGAAACGAATCAGGGTATACAGACTTTGTGCGCGGGCAGGCCAGCATCGATGTATCCGATATCACCGATGCAATCCTGGAGGACATGAAAGGCTCCGATACGTTCAAAGACCTGATCGAGAACGCGGTGGACAGCAATGAAAAAATTGCTGGCATGGCTGACGATATCAAACAGGCCAACGACGAACTTGAGCAGCAGGCGCAGGAAATCGCCAAAAACGCCCAAGATATTGGGAAAGTTCAGACCAGCGTTACAAACCTGTCGAGCACGGTCGGAAATGTGTCTTCTTCTCTGAGCGAGCTTGAGCAGACAGTGGCGACCGCTGATACCGCGCTGGGTCAGCGAATCGATAACATCAGCGTGTCTGTGGACGGTATGACGGGAGGAGTGAAGAACTCTGCCATCGCGATTATTCAGGGCAACCTGGCGCAGGTGGCGGCGCGCAAAACGCTGTCTGCATCCGTCGCCGGTAACAGCGCTCAGCTGGACCGCATTGATGAGGTGATCGTCAACGAGAAGGAGGCGACGGCGCGCTCGCTGCTGAGTTTGCAGACTGACGTGAACGGCAACAAGGCATCCATCAACAGCCTGAACCAGACGTTCTCCGATTACCAGCAGGCTATGGCCACGCAGGTAAACAGCATCACGGCAACCGTCAACGGGCATACTTCAGCGATCACCACCAACGCGCAGGCCATTGCGAACGTCAACGGGGACCTGAAGGCGATGTACAGCATCAAGGTCGGGTTATCCAGCAACGGCCAGTACTACGCCGCAGGGATGGGGATCGGCGTCGAGAACACGCCATCCGGCATGCAGTCGCAGGTCATATTCCTGGCTGACCGCTTCGCCGTAACGCACCAGGCCGGAGCTACGGTGACCTTACCTTTTGTTATCCAGAACGGGCAGGTGTTCATCAGAGACGCGTTGATAGGTGATGGCACCATCAACAACAACAAGATCGGCAACTATATCCAGTCCAATAACTATGTCGCTGGATCAGTCGGGTGGAGGCTGGATAAATCCGGTACGTTTGAAAACTATGGTGCAACAGCTGGCGAGGGGGCCATGAAACAGACAAACCAGACAATCAGCGTGCGGGACTCCAACAATGTGTTGAGGGTGCAGATTGGGAGAATCACTGGTACATGGTGACTGGAGGCCCCTTATGGGGCCTTTTTTTTTGAAAGAGAAAACTATGGCTGAATACGGTGTTCAATCCTGGGACATATCAGGCAAGGTAAATAACTATGGCATTAAGCCCGTCAGTGTTTGTGGCTATCTCCAGCTGGCCCAGAACCAGAAAACAGGCTCTTACTCCGTAGCGCTTCCACCGGGTTGCAGGCTTACCTATTTTCAGGTCATGAACGGTGATCAGTTTGGAACGAGTCGGAGGAAGATCACTATTTCAGGGGGAACCGCGACAGTGTCAGCAGTAGGCGATACCGACTACTCAGCAGGGACTGAGCCTGCGGCAGCGGCTTATCTCATTTTCCAGATCGAGAGGGCATAAATGGCGGAGTATGGCGGTTTACTGACAACGACGAGCGGGGAAGTATGGGTGACCGCGAACAGCTCGCCAATCGCTCTACAGGCGCGAAAGACAGCGGCACTTCAGGGAACAACGGGTTTCAATACCAAAGTGACGCATACATTCCCCGCAGGTCAGCCCGTTGTCGCCTTCGTTCATTGTACGGTTGAGGTCGAAATCACTCAGACGATAAGCGGGAACACCATCACGATTGATTTTCTCAGACCGAATGCAACCGGCACAGCATACGTTTATTTTTTCTCTATTTTCCCACAGACAAAGCCAGACTACGGGCTGGCCGTGTGGGATGCTTCAGGGACGCTGATTTTAACAAACGAAACGCGCACGCTGAGCGATGTTGTCACCCTCGGTACCGCCGGGGTGGATGCCAGCTCAGGATACAACATCAATACAACTCTGGCGGGGAAGTGGGCCTGTATGCCTGCCATGCTGGGGCTAATTACCGGGGTTGTATCGGCCGGCGGTCAGCCGCAGCCCTACTCGGCCATATACAAGAGCATGGCAAAGCTTGAGGGAAGCAGCACGCGAATATTCGCCAGGCCGCAGACAACCCCCGGCGGAAACCTTCAGAACGTCGCGTATTCGAATCTGAGGAACGTGATTATGGCCATTAACTGCGCCAATTATGATTGATCGTTTTTAGCGATCAATTTTGAATAATTGATCTATCAAATCAATTATATCCCGTTGATTCATATTGTTATTGTGTAGCTTCATGAATGCCCTGGGATATAACCACTATGAAAAATATGATTCTTTGCCTGGCGGTAGCGGTATTGCTCTCCGGTTGCGCTGGCGTTATTGAGAAGCAGCAACCCGTATGCACCGGAACAGCCCTGGTCGGCGGGCAGGAAAGCAGCGTCCAGATCTACGGAGTCCGTAAACAAAACAATCAGACGCAGTACCGCGCCGGTTATCCCTTTAAATGGTCATGGGTGAGCGCCAACACGTTCACCAGCACCACCTGCCACTAACCCATTCAGTTTGAACAAACCCCGCTCCGGCGGGGTTTTTTATTGCCTGGAGAAAATATGCTTTATAACACTGGCACCATCGCCATTAACGGAAATACAGCCACCGGCACCGGCACGAACTGGACGGCACCGGCCAGCCAGATTCGGGTTGGCCAGACGTTATTTGTTCTTTCTAACCCGGTACAGATGTTTCAGATCACGGCCATCAACAGCGCGACGTCACTGACGATTACACCCGCTGCGTCTCCGGCGCTGAGCGGCCAGAAGTACGGCATTCTTGTTACTGATAGTCTCTCGGT
>NZ_JADCKV010000027.1:0-74746 GCF_014982105.1 Enterobacter cloacae complex sp. P18RS
TCCGTTCCGCCACTTATTAAGACATTAAGCCTGCCCTTCCGGCAGGCTTAATGGCAAAAACTTTAGGGGCGTAGCTCAGTTGGTAGAGCACCGGTCTCCAAAACCGGGTGTCGCGAGTTCGAGTCTCTCCGCCCCTGCCATATAGAATCCTTTGCTTCGGCAAAGGATTTTTTTTGCCTGCAAAACAGCTCAACACCTTCCTGAAGAATAAGCAGCCTGCGTTTCCGCAGGCTTTTGCGTTAATCCAGTATGCTGGTTTTTAACAGATCTTTTATCTGCGACTGCTTATCGCTGTTTTGCAGCCAAATGGCATACAGCGGCCTGGAGAGCGTTGTCGAATCGGTGACAACATGGAGTGCGGGTTTATTATCCGCCCAGCGAACAGGTAACCAGGTACAGCCTTTCAATGCGGGAAGATGCTGGCATGCGATCTCCGCAGAGCTTGTCGTGAGCTGCGGGATATCATCGCTGGCAATTAACCCCGTCTCGTGTTGCTGAAAATCAGGCCCCCATTCCAGGCGTAAATAATTCAGGTCGGCCTTCATCATTGCAGGCTCCGATGCATAGAGCGCCAGGCTAAACTGTCCAACAATCTGGCTGCTAAATTCGTCCATCTTGGGGGCTTCTGTGGTGATCAGCAGATCAAGCTGCCGCTCGTGGAGTTGCTTAACCAGCGACTGACGTTGCGCAATCCTCGCCTCAAATTGCAGATGGTTGTGTGTGCGATATAGCCGCATAAGCCATTGGCTGAGCATGCATTCCCATAGCGATGCGCTGGCACCGATCGAGAATTCATTATGCCGGGAGGTGTGCGCAACCTCCTTTCGCGCTGCCTGCCAGGTATTCATCAGGGTTTCTGCATAAGGCAACAGCTTTTCACCAGCCGGAGTTAAACGAATATTGTTGCGATGGCGGGTAAAAAGGTTCACACCCAGTTGATTTTCCAGCTGTCGAATACGAAAACTGACTGCTGACTGCGTCAGGTAGAGGGCTTCAGCTGCTCGCCCAAAGTGTCGCGTTCTGCTCACTTCGAGGAAAGTTTTTAGCAATTCCGTATCCACATCTTTCTCCACAAAATTATTTGTCGTTATGATTTAAATGTTTTGTTTTACACTCTGTCAAGCGTAACTAATACTCCGCGCCATAAATAGCTCGGCCAAAGAATTAGGAGCGTGTAGGATGGCGGAAAGCTTTACGACGACTAATCGTTTTTTCGACAATAAACATTACCCGCGCGGGTTCTCTCGTCACGGCGATTTCACTATCAAAGAAGCTCAACTTCTTGAGCGCCATGGTTATGCCTTTAACGAGCTGGATCTGGGTAAACGTGAACCGGCAACCGAAGATGAAAAACAGTTTGTCTCTGTTTGCCGTGGTGAGCGTGAGCCGCAGTCTGATGCAGAACGTGTATGGATCAAGTATATGGCTCGCATTAAGCGTCCTAAGCGTTTCCATACGCTGTCTGGCGGCAAACCGCAGATGGAAGGTGCAGAAGACTACACCGAGTCTGACGATTAAGAAGAGAAGGGGCTACGGCCCCTTTTTTTACGCCAGCATTTTTTGCAGATGCAACAGCAGCCGATCGATCGCACGGTAACTTAATGCCTCCTGCAAATGCCGCCTCTCTATTCCGGGGCAGCCCTCCACGTCGGCGACCGTGCGCGCAACTTTCAACAAACGCTGCCACGCGCGAATGGATAGCCCAAACCGCGTCAGCGTCTCTTCCAGCCAGCCTGCATCTTCAGCGTTGAGAGAACAAAACTGTCGGATCCCGCTGTTATCCAGCCGGGCATTCAGCCTGTTCTGACGAGCATACTGCCGCGCCTGCGCCGCAATAACCCGTTCACGCACAGCTGCTGAGCTTTCGCCTTTGATACCGGTTTGCCTTAGCAGACCGGGCGGGGGCAGGGGGATCTCGAGAGATAAATCAAAACGGTCGAGGAAGGGGCCGGACAGCTTACTCAGATAGCGCAGCGTCTGTTCCGGCGTACAGCGGTTATGATTGCCCTGATAATGACCCGTAGGGCTAGGGTTCATCGCGGCGACCAGCTGAAACTGCGCAGGGTAGCTTATTTTGGCCCGTGTACGAGACAGATGGATTTCGCCGGATTCAATCGGCTCCCGCAATGCATCCAGCACGCGACGTTCAAACTCTGGCAATTCATCCAGGAAGAGAATGCCGTTGTGCGCCAGTGAGATTTCACCCGGACCGGGGATCGAACCCCCGCCCACCATCGCGGTAAGAGACGCACTGTGGTGTGGAGAGCGGAAAGGACGGCGGCGCCACTGTTTATGCAGCGACGTAGAACTGACCAGGCTAAATATCGCGGCGCTTTCCAGCGCTTCGTGATTATTGAGGGGTGGCAACAGGCCGCTCAATCTGCTCGCCAGCATCGTTTTCCCCGTGCCTGGCGGACCTATCAGTAACAGGTTATGCCCACCCGCGGCCGTTATCTCTAACGCCCGTTTACCCTGTTCCTGACCCATAATATCGCTGAGATCCTCGGGCGAAGCTGGCGCCACCTCGTCATTCTCCTGCGGCTCGGCAAGCTCGTGTCGGCCTTCCAGCCAGGCGCAAACCTCTTGCAAATGTCCTGCGACAAGACACCCCTTTTCGGCGATAAGGCTTACTTCAGAGGCATTTTCATTAGCCACAATGATTTGTCTTCCCGCGCGTATGGCTTCAAGCGCACCCGAGATTGCTCCGGGAACGCCTCTTAACGCGCCTGTAAGCGCTAATTCACCCACGAACTCACACGAGCTTAGCCCTGGCGTATTGAGCTGTTCAGAAGCCGCGAGAAGCGCTATAGCAATAGGTAAATCATATCGCCCTCCCTCCTTTGGCAAATCGGCGGGCGCAAGGTTAATGGTGATCTTCTTCGCCGGAAAAGCATAACCGCTATTGATAATTGCGCTGCGCACGCGATCCCTCGCCTCTTTAACGGTCGTTTCTGGTAAGCCGACCAGCGTCAGTCCGGGCAGCCCATTACTTAAATGAACCTCTACAGAAATAAGCGGTGCCTTCACGCCGATGGCCGCGCGTGTATAAACAACTGACAGTGACATAAGCCCTCCTTGGCGGTGACTATGCCAGCATCATTTTTTCCTGTTTAGCACTAATTCACTGAATTACGGCGCTTGTTCCAGCCTTTTAGCGGCAAAATGTAATCCTTACATGTCGGTGGAATCGGCCTCGCAGAAAAGAAATCATGCGCGCCTTGCCTGATGAAACAGGACAAAAAAATGAAAAATCTTCATTTCTATTTTTTCCCTATATAAAACAACGATTTTGAAAGAAATAGTTCGCATGCTACAGATATAGGTCATAAAAAAATCTTGTGTCAGATGAAATATCTGTGGTAACTCTTTAGGTATTCCTTCGAACAAGATGCAAAAAGAACTGAAAATGACAGCCCTTCTACGAGTGATTAGCCTGGTCGTGATTAGCGTGGTGGTGATTATTATCCCACCGTGCGGGGCTGCACTTGGACGAGGAAAGGCTTAGAAATCAAGCCTTAACGAACTAAGACCCCCGCACCGAAAGGTCCGGGGGTTTTTTTATGACTAAAAAACTTAAATGAGGAGCAGAGAATGACGACTAGCACAAAATTCTGTTTCTCCAGATTTATGACGGGGAACTAACTATGAATGGGGCACAATGGGTAGTACATGCGTTGCGCGCGCAGGGAGTCGAAACCGTATTCGGTTATCCGGGTGGCGCAATTATGCCGATTTACGATGCACTGTATGACGGCGGCGTGGAACACCTCTTGTGCCGACACGAGCAGGGCGCAGCGATGGCCGCCATCGGTTATGCCCGTGCGACCGGTAAAACCGGTGTCTGTATGGCCACCTCAGGTCCCGGCGCAACGAACCTGATCACCGGCCTGGCTGACGCGCTGCTCGACTCCGTACCCGTGGTGGCGATCACCGGCCAGGTGGCCTCTCCGTTCATCGGCACCGATGCCTTCCAGGAAGTGGATGTGCTCGGTTTATCGCTGGCCTGCACCAAACACAGCTTCCTCGTTCAGTCTCTCGAAGAGCTGCCGCGGGTGATGGCCGAAGCGTTCGAGGTTGCCAGCTCTGGCCGTCCTGGCCCGGTTCTGGTTGATATCCCGAAAGATATCCAGGTTGCACTCGGCGATCTGGAGCCGCATTTCTCTACCGTGGAAAGCGATAATGCGTTCCCGCATGCAGAGGTGGAAGAGGCGCGTCAGATGATGGCGCAGGCCAAACAACCGATGCTGTACGTAGGCGGCGGCGTGGGCATGGCGCAGGCTGTTCCGGCGCTTCGCGCGTTCATTGCGACCACGCAAATGCCCGCCACCTGCACGCTGAAAGGTCTCGGTGCGGTAGAGGCAGATTACCCGTACTACCTCGGCATGCTGGGGATGCATGGTACCAAAGCGGCAAACCTGGCGGTGCAGGAATGCGACTTGCTTATCGCCGTCGGCGCACGTTTTGACGACCGCGTTACCGGCAAGCTGAATACCTTCGCGCCGAACGCCAAAGTGATCCATATGGACATCGACCCGGCGGAGATGAGCAAACTGCGTCAGGCGCATGTCGCGTTGCAGGGCGATCTTAACGCGCTGTTACCGGCGCTGGAGCAGCCGCTGGATATCAACCCATGGCGTCAGCACACCGCTGATATGCGTACTGAACACGCGTGGCGTTACGATCACCCAGGCGACGCCATCTATGCGCCGCTGCTGTTGAAACAGCTGTCAGACCGTAAACCCGCAGACAGCGTGGTAACGACGGATGTCGGCCAGCATCAGATGTGGTCAGCCCAGCACATGACCTACACCCGCCCGGAGAACTTTATCACCTCGAGCGGGTTAGGGACGATGGGCTTCGGTCTGCCAGCAGCCGTTGGCGCGCAGGTTGCCCGCCCGAACGATACCGTTATCTGTATCTCCGGTGACGGCTCCTTCATGATGAACGTCCAGGAGCTCGGCACCGTGAAGCGTAAGCAGTTACCGCTGAAGATCGTCTTGCTCGATAACCAGCGTTTAGGCATGGTTCGCCAGTGGCAGCAGCTGTTCTTCCAGGAGCGTTACAGCGAAACGACCCTGACCGATAACCCCGATTTCCTCACCCTGGCCAGCGCCTTCGGCATTCCTGGCCAGCACATCACCCGTAAAGACCAGGTTGAAGCGGCACTCGACACCATGCTGTCAAGCGAAGGGCCATACCTGCTTCATGTCTCAATCGACGAGCTTGAGAACGTCTGGCCGTTGGTACCGCCCGGTGCCAGTAACTCACAAATGCTGGAGAAATTATCATGATGCAACATCAGGTCGCCGTGCAGGCTCGCTTCAACCCGGAAACGTTAGAACGCGTATTGCGCGTGGTTCGCCACCGTGGCTTTCAGATTTGCTCTATGAATATGGAAACGGCCACCGACGCGCAGAACATCAGTATCGAATTAACCGTTGCCAGCCCGCGGCCGGTCGACTTACTGTTTAGTCAGTTATCAAAACTGGTAGACGTTGCCCATGTTGCCATCTGCCAGAGCACAACCACATCACAACAAATCCGCGCTTAAGCGTGACAGGACGAAAAAATGACGACAAAAAAAGCTGATTACATTTGGTTCAATGGTGAGATGGTTCGCTGGGAAGACGCGAAAGTTCACGTGATGTCCCACGCGCTGCACTACGGCACCTCCGTGTTTGAAGGGATCCGTTGCTACGACTCTCACAAAGGGCCAGTGGTGTTCCGCCATCGCGAACACATGCAGCGTCTGCATGACTCAGCCAAAATTTATCGTTTCCCGGTCTCCCAAAGCGTTGATGAGCTGATGGAAGCCTGCCGCGAGGTGATTCGCCAGAACAAACTGACCAGCGCCTATATTCGTCCGCTGGTCTTCGTGGGTGATGTTGGCATGGGCGTCAACCCGCCCGCTGGCTATAACACCGATGTGATCATTGCTGCGTTCCCGTGGGGCGCCTACCTGGGCGCGGAAGCGCTGGATCAGGGGATCGACGCAATGGTTTCTTCCTGGAACCGCGTGGCGCCAAACACTATCCCGACTGCGGCTAAAGCGGGCGGTAACTACCTTTCCTCACTGCTGGTCGGCAGCGAAGCGCGCCGTCACGGCTATCAGGAAGGTATCGCGCTGGATGTGAATGGCTACATCTCCGAAGGCGCGGGTGAAAACCTGTTTGAAGTGAAAGACGGCATTCTGTTTACGCCGCCATTCACTTCGTCCGCGCTGCCGGGCATCACCCGCGACGCCATCATCAAGCTGGCAAAAGATCTGGGTATCGAAGTGCGCGAGCAGGTACTGTCCCGCGAATCCCTGTACCTGGCTGACGAAGTGTTCATGTCCGGTACCGCGGCTGAAATTACGCCGGTGCGTAGCGTCGATGGCATTCAGGTGGGCGAAGGCCGCTGTGGCCCGGTCACCAAACGCATTCAGCAAGCCTTCTTCGGCCTCTTCACCGGCGAAACAGAAGACAAATACGGCTGGTTGGATCAGGTTAATCACTAAATATAAATTTGGGACGGCACGCACCGTCCCATTAAATAGTCAGACGGGAGTAAATAAAGCATGCCTAAGTATCGTTCAGCCACCACCACCCACGGCCGTAATATGGCGGGTGCCCGCGCACTGTGGCGCGCCACCGGAATGACCGACGCCGATTTCGGCAAGCCAATTATCGCCGTGGTGAACTCCTTCACCCAGTTTGTACCGGGCCACGTGCACCTGCGCGATCTCGGCAAGCTGGTTGCCGAGCAAATCGAAGCCTCCGGCGGCGTGGCGAAAGAGTTCAACACCATTGCGGTGGATGACGGTATCGCAATGGGCCACGGGGGAATGCTCTATTCACTGCCGTCGCGCGAGCTGATCGCCGACTCGGTGGAGTACATGGTTAATGCCCACTGCGCCGATGCGATGGTCTGTATCTCCAACTGCGACAAAATCACCCCGGGGATGCTGATGGCTTCCCTGCGCCTGAACATCCCGGTGATCTTCGTCTCCGGTGGCCCAATGGAAGCGGGGAAAACCAAGCTCTCCGACAAAATCATCAAGCTCGACCTGGTCGATGCGATGATCCAGGGCGCGGACCCGAAAGTCTCTGACGAGCAGAGCGACCAGGTGGAACGCTCCGCGTGCCCGACCTGCGGCTCCTGTTCCGGGATGTTCACCGCCAACTCCATGAACTGCCTGACCGAAGCGCTGGGCCTGTCTCAGCCGGGCAACGGCTCGCTGCTGGCGACCCACGCCGACCGCAAGCAGCTGTTCCTTAACGCGGGCAAGCGCATCGTTGAGCTGACCAAACGCTACTACGAGCAGGACGACGCCAGCGCGCTGCCGCGTAACATCGCCAGCAAAGCGGCGTTCGAAAACGCCATGACGCTGGATATCGCCATGGGCGGTTCCACCAACACCGTTCTGCACCTGCTGGCCGCCGCGCAGGAAGCTGAAATCGACTTCACCATGAGCGACATCGACAAGCTCTCCCGCAAAGTGCCGCAGCTGTGTAAAGTCGCGCCGAGTACCCAGAAGTACCACATGGAAGATGTCCACCGTGCGGGTGGCGTGATTGGTATTCTCGGCGAGCTGGATCGTGCCGGGCTGCTGAACCGCGACGTGAAAAACGTGCTCGGCCTGACGCTGCCGGAGTCGCTGGAGCAGTACGACGTGATGCTGACCAAAGACGACGCGGTGAAAAACATGTATCGCGCCGGTCCGGCGGGCATCCGTACCACCCAGGCGTTCTCGCAGGATTGCCGCTGGGACACGCTGGATGACGATCGCGCCGAAGGCTGCATTCGCTCGCTGGAACATGCCTACAGCAAAGACGGCGGTTTGGCCGTGCTGTACGGTAACTTCGCGGAAAATGGCTGCATTGTGAAAACCGCAGGCGTGGACGACAGCATCCTGAAATTTACCGGCCCGGCAAAAGTGTATGAAAGCCAGGACGAAGCGGTAGACGCTATCCTCGGCGGCAAAGTGGTGGAAGGCGACGTGGTGGTCATTCGCTACGAAGGGCCGAAAGGCGGCCCCGGCATGCAGGAGATGCTCTACCCGACCACCTTCCTGAAATCGATGGGCCTCGGCAAAGCCTGCGCGCTGATCACCGATGGTCGATTCTCTGGCGGCACGTCAGGCCTCTCCATTGGTCACGTCTCGCCAGAAGCGGCAAGCGGCGGCAATATCGCGATCATCGAAGATGGCGACCTGATCGAAATCGACATTCCGAACCGCGGCATTCAGTTGAAGCTGAGTGACCAGGAGATTGCGGCCCGTCGTGAGGCGCAGGAAGCCCGCGGCGACAAAGCCTGGACGCCGAAAGATCGTCAGCGTGAAGTCTCCTTCGCCCTGCGCGCTTACGCGAGTCTTGCCACCAGTGCAGATAAAGGCGCGGTGCGCGATAAATCTAAACTGGGGGGCTAATGATGGCCGAGTCACAACCCTTATCCGCCGCCCCGGAGGGGGCGGAATACCTGAGAGCGGTGCTACGCGCGCCGGTCTATGAAGCGGTGCAGGTCACGCCCCTGCAAAAAATGGACAAACTCTCTTCACGTCTCGACAACGTCATTCTGGTGAAGCGTGAAGACAGGCAGCCGGTGCACAGCTTTAAGCTGCGCGGCGCCTACGCGATGATGGCCGGGCTGACGGACGAGCAGAAAGCGCGCGGGGTGATTACCGCCTCGGCGGGCAATCACGCGCAGGGCGTGGCGTTCTCCTCGGCGCGTCTGGGGCTGAAGGCGCTGATCGTGATGCCGGTCGCCACCGCAGATATCAAGGTCGACGCGGTGCGCGGGTTCGGCGGAGAAGTGCTGCTTCACGGCGCTAACTTTGACGAAGCCAAAGCCAAAGCGATTGAGCTGGCGCAGCAGCAGGGCTTCACCTGGGTGCCGCCGTTCGATCACCCGATGGTGATTGCCGGGCAGGGTACGCTGGCGCTGGAACTGTTGCAGCAGGATGCCCATCTCGACCGCGTTTTCGTCCCGGTGGGCGGCGGCGGCTTAGCCGCAGGTGTGGCGGTGCTGATCAAACAGTTGATGCCGCAGATCAAAGTGATTGCGGTCGAAGCGGAAGACTCTGCCTGCCTGAAGGCGGCGCTGGACGCCGGACATCCGGTCGACCTGCCGCGCGTCGGGCTGTTCGCCGAGGGTGTGGCGGTGAAGCGCATTGGCGACGAAACGTTCCGCCTGTGCCAGGAGTATCTCGACGATATCGTCACCGTCGACAGCGACGCTATCTGCGCGGCGATGAAAGATCTCTTCGAGGATGTGCGTGCGGTGGCGGAACCATCCGGCGCGCTGGCGCTGGCGGGAATGAAAAAATACATCGCCCAGCACAATATTCGCGGCGAGCGTCTGGCGCACGTGCTTTCCGGTGCCAACGTGAACTTCCACGGTCTGCGCTACGTTTCCGAGCGCTGTGAGCTGGGTGAGCAGCGTGAAGCGCTGCTGGCGGTGACCATTCCGGAAGAGAAGGGCAGCTTCCTGAAGTTCTGTCAGCTGCTGGGCGGTCGTTCGGTAACGGAGTTCAACTACCGCTTTGCCGATGCCAAAGATGCGTGCATTTTTGTCGGCGTGCGTCTGAGCCGTGGCGTGGAGGAGCGCAAAGAGATCCTCAGCCTGCTGCATGACGGCGGCTACAGTGTGGTCGATCTCTCCGACGACGAGATGGCGAAGCTGCACGTGCGTTACATGGTCGGCGGCCGTCCATCGAAGCCGCTCAGGGAACGCCTGTTCAGCTTCGAGTTCCCGGAATCGCCGGGCGCGCTGCTCAAGTTCCTGCACACGTTGGGCACGCACTGGAACATCTCTCTGTTCCACTACCGCAGCCACGGCACCGACTATGGCCGTGTACTGGCGGCGTTCGAGCTGGGCGAGCACGAGCCGGATTTCGAAACGCGCCTGAACGAGCTGGGCTATGAGTGCCATGACGAAACCCACAACCCGGCGTTCCGTTTCTTCCTGGCGGGTTAGGTTGTTCGGGAAAATGCCTGATGGCGCTGCGCTTATCAGGCCTACGTTCTAAGGGTTGAACTGCGTGTAGGCCGGGTAAGCGCAGCGCCACCCGGCTTTAGTGGTTCGGCAATATCGTCCAGAACGCATCAATAAGCGGCTCATGCAGCCGCTTTTTTTGTGCGCACACGCCGAGCTCGAACGGCGTTTTCTCGTCGCTGCGCTCCAGTATCATCACGCGATTGCGCACCGGCTCTGGGCTGTTTTCCAGCACCACTTCCGGTAGCAGCGCTACGCCGCAGCCGAGCGCCACCATCGATACCATCGCCTCATGGCCGCCGACCGTGGCGTAAATCGACGGGTTACTGATCTTCTGGCGGCGGAACCACAGCTCAATGCGGCGGCGCACCGGCCCTTGATCGGCCATGATAAACGGCACCGTGGACCAGTCCGGTTTCTCCACCGAAACCTGGTTGCGCACCGGGCAGGGCAGCGCCGGGGCAATCAGCACTACCGCCAGATTCTCCAGCATCGAGAACGCCACCGCCCCCGGCAGCGTTTCAGGTTTTCCGGCAATCGCCAGATCCGCTTCGCCCGTCACCACTTTTTCCATCGCGTCGGCGGCATCGCCGGTGGTGAGCTTAATTTCAACCGACGGATGTTCCGCGCGGAAGCGGTCGAGAATGGGGGGAAGATGGCTGTAGGCAGCGGTCACGGAACAGAAAATATGCAGCTCGCCGGAAAGCGACGGCCCCTGCTGGTCGATGGTGTGCCGCAGCTGCTGATACTGTAATAACGTCTGCTGAGCAAAGATGCGCAGCTCTTCACCGGCTTCCGTGAGAGTGACGGTGCGGTTATCGCGCACGAACAGCGGCTGGCCGAGGTCTTCCTCAAGGCGCTGGATCTGGCGCGACAGCGTGGAGGGGCTGACGTGCATCGCCCGGGCGCTGCGGCCAAAGTGCCGGCTTTCCGCCAGGCGCAGGAACATTTTCAGATCGCGTAAATCCACCGATTCCACTCCCTCTTTTTACATTGCAAAAATTGCAATGTGACGTTGTGAATATATCAATTTCCGCAATAAATTTCCTGTTGTAATGTGGGTACATTCTCGCTGAAACGCGAACCGAACAATAAGACACACAACATCACGAGGTATCACCCATGGCTAACTACTTTAATACACTGAACTTGCGCCAGCAGCTGGCGCAGCTGGGCAAATGCCGCTTCATGGCGCGCGATGAATTTGCTGATGGCGCGAGCTACCTTCAGGGTAAAAAAGTGGTCATTGTCGGCTGTGGCGCACAGGGTCTGAACCAGGGCCTGAACATGCGTGACTCCGGGCTGGATATCTCCTACGCCCTGCGCAAAGAAGCGATTGCTGAGAAGCGTGCTTCCTGGCGTAAAGCGACCGAAAACGGCTTCAAAGTGGGCACCTACGAAGAGCTGATCCCGCAGGCGGATCTGGTGGTTAACCTGACGCCAGACAAGCAGCACTCTGACGTTGTGCGTTCCGTACAGCCGCTGATGAAAGACGGCGCCGCGCTGGGTTACTCCCACGGCTTCAACATCGTTGAAGTGGGCGAGCAGATCCGTAAAGACATCACCGTGGTGATGGTGGCACCGAAGTGCCCGGGCACCGAAGTGCGCGAAGAGTACAAACGTGGCTTCGGCGTACCGACGCTGATCGCCGTTCACCCGGAAAACGATCCGAAAGGCGAAGGCATGGCGATTGCCAAAGCCTGGGCAGCGGCCACTGGCGGCCATCGTGCGGGCGTGCTGGAATCTTCCTTCGTTGCGGAAGTGAAATCTGACCTGATGGGCGAGCAGACCATCCTGTGCGGCATGCTCCAGGCCGGCTCTCTGCTGTGCTTCGACAAGCTGGTGGAAGAAGGCACCGATCCGGCATACGCGGAAAAACTGATTCAGTTCGGCTGGGAAACCATCACCGAAGCGCTGAAGCAGGGCGGCATTACGCTGATGATGGACCGACTGTCCAACCCGGCAAAACTGCGCGCGTTCGCACTCTCTGAACAGCTGAAAACCATCATGGCGCCGCTGTTCCAGAAACATATGGACGACATTATCTCCGGCGAGTTCTCTTCCGGCATGATGGCGGACTGGGCGAATGACGATAAGAAACTGCTGACCTGGCGCGAAGAGACCGGTAAAACCGCGTTCGAAACCGCACCACAGTATGACGGCAAGATCACCGAGCAGGAGTACTTCGATAAAGGCGTCCTGATGATCGCGATGGTGAAAGCGGGCGTTGAGCTGGCGTTCGAAACCATGGTGGATTCGGGCATCATTGAAGAATCTGCGTACTACGAATCGCTGCACGAGCTGCCGCTGATCGCAAACACCATCGCCCGTAAACGTCTGTATGAGATGAACGTGGTGATCTCCGATACTGCCGAGTACGGTAACTACCTGTTCTCTTACGCCTGCGTACCGCTGCTGAAAGAGTTCATGACCACCCTGCAAGCGGGCGATCTGGGCCAGGCGATTGCGGAAGGAGCGGTTGATAACGCGCAGCTGCGTGACGTCAACGAAGCGATTCGCAGCCACGAAATCGAGAAAGTGGGCCAGAAACTGCGTGGCTACATGACCGATATGAAACGTATCGCGGTAGCAGGCTAAACACGACGAATCGGGTGGCGTAAGCCACCCGAACTGTTTTAGCTACGCAATATCGCGCCGGGATAACCCAGCTGGCGCCACGCCTCATACACCACCACCGACACCGCATTCGACAGGTTCATGCTGCGGCTGTCCGGCATCATCGGAATACGAATTTTCTGCTCAGCGGGCAGGGCATCCAGAATGGTGGCCGGCAGGCCGCGGGTTTCCGGACCAAACATCAGATAATCCCCGTCCTGATAGCTTACGGCGCTGTGCGCTGGCGTACCTTTGGTGGTCAGGGCGAACATGCGCTGTGGTTTTTCGGATCCCAGAAACGCGGCGTAATCGTGATGACGAACGACGGCGGTAAACTCATGGTAGTCCAGCCCCGCGCGGCGCAGACGTTTGTCGTCCCACGTAAAGCCCATCGGCTCAATGATGTGCAGACGAAAACCGGTGTTGGCGCACAGGCGGATAATATTGCCGGTGTTCGGCGGAATTTCTGGTTCGAATAAGACGATGTTAAGCATGCTGCCCCCTTAATTGCGGGGGCAGAATAGCAGAAAAGAGAGGGACTAGGCGACGCCCGGCTCCTGCGCGCGGCTATACAGCATTTTGTAGACGGTTGCCGCCGCAGCCACGAGAGCAGGCACGCTGAGGATCATTAAAATACTGTCCGCCTGCCACTGCATGGAAAGAAGCTGGGCGCTGGTCATGGTGCCCGCCACGCCACCGAAGCGGCCGATCCCCTGCATCCAGGCGATACCCGTCGCACGGCACTCGGTAGGGTAAAAGGTGGCGGCCAGGGTCTGCATGCCCGACTGCGCGCCGTTCATCGCGATCCCCATCAGGAAGATTAACCCGCCAAACAGGGCGATATGGTTATGCTCAATGCCGAGTAAAAGAATCAGGCCCATCGTCAGCACGAAACCACACGCGACCACCTTGTGCGCTTCCCAGCGGTCCATCATCCAGCCCGCGAGCAAAATGCCAGCGGTGCCGCCGAAGGTGAACAGCGAGGTGAGCCAGGCGGACTCCGCCAGCGCATACCCCATCCCCTGCATCAGCGTTGGCATCCAGCTCAGCAGGACGTAATAAATCACCAGTCCCATAAAGTAGGTGACCCACAGCATCAGGGTGCCGGGCAGCCAGGGCATGGAAAACAGCTGCGACACGCTGCCTTTTTTCGACGCGACTTTCTCCTCCGCGAGGAAAAAGCCCGTGACGCTATCCAGCGTGCTGCGGGCGAACCGGCTGGCGATGCGGCGAACCTGGGCGACGTCTTTCCCACGCTGCACCAGAAACTTCACCGACTCCGGCAACAGCAGCGCCAGCAGCACCGTTAAAATCAGCGGCGCAATCGCGCCGGTCAGCAGCACGCTTCGCCAGCCATGGTGAGGGATAAGCCAGGACGAGATCGCCCCGCCGCCCGCCGCACCCAGCGGAAAGCCGCAGTACATGGTGTTAATTGCCATGGCGCGGCAGCGCTGGGGGGCAAACTCGGAGATCAGCGTGATGGCGTTAGGCATCGCGGCACCCAGCCCGAGACCGGTCAGAAATCGCCATAGCGTCAGGGTATTCAGACTTTGCGCCCAGGCCGTGCCCAGGCTCGCCAGGCCGAAGAACAGGCATGAAAAGACCAGTACGCGCTTGCGTCCCATCCGGTCCGATACCGGACCTGCAATCAGGGCACCCAGCGACAGCCCCAGCAGCGCCGCACTCAGCACCGGCCCCAGATCCTGTTTATGTATTCCCCACTCCGTCGACAGCGTAGGCGCAATGTAACCCATCGCTGCGGTATCAAACCCATCGATCGCCAGCACCAGAAAGCCCAGCACAATAAGAAGCCAGTGAAACCCTGAAAAAGGACTTTCATCGATCACCTGCTGAATATCCACCCGACCTGAATACGACATACGTTCCCCTCCGATGTGATGTTGTTTTTGTGTTCTTGTATTTGCTTGTCTATACAATTGCGGCGGGGCGGGGTGTGTCAAATTTTCTTATCCAGAATGTTACGCAGGTGTTATTTTCGACAAAAAAAAGCGCCCGAGGGGGAAGTCGGGCGCGGAAGAAGGGGAGGCTAACCGGGGGAGATCAGGCCGCGTTTCCCTGAGAAAGAGGGGCCAGCGCCGCAGGCAGCTTACTGAGCTCCTGCACCAGAGAGTCTTTGCTGATTTCACCGATTGTTTTCGCACCGGTCAGCGTCATCGCCACCTTCATCTCTTTCTCGATCAGGTTCAGCAGATTCGCCACGCCCGCCTGGCCGCTGGTGGCCAGCGCGTACAGGTAAGCACGGCCCAGCAGCACGCTGTCCGCGCCCAGGGCGATCATGCGCACCACGTCCAGCCCGTTACGGATGCCGCTGTCGGCCAGGATCGCAATATCGCCTTTCACCGCATCGGCAATGGCTGGCAGGGCGCGGGCGGAGGAGAGCACCCCGTCAAGCTGGCGGCCACCATGGTTAGAGACCACGATCCCATCGGCGCCAAAACGTACCGCGTCGCGGGCATCTTCCGGGTCGAGGATCCCTTTGATCACCATCGGGCCGTCCCAGAATTCGCGGATCCACTCCAGGTCTTTCCATGAGATAGATGGATCGAAATTGTTCGCCAGCCAGCCGATGTAATCTTCCAGCCCGGTCGGTTTACCCAGGTAGGCCGAAATATTGCCCAGATCGTGCGGACGGCCGTTCACGCCCACATCCCACGCCCACTGCGGGTGCGTCACCGCCTGCCAGTAACGGCGCAGGGCCGCGTTAGGGCCGCTCATGCCGGAGTGGGCGTCGCGGTAGCGCGCGCCGGGGGTCGGCATGTCGACGGTAAAGACCAGCGTTGAGCAGCCCGCCGCTTTGGCGCGCTCCAGTGCGTTGCGCATAAAACCGCGATCGCGCAGGACGTACAGCTGGAACCACATCGGGCGCTTGATGGTCGGGGCGACTTCTTCAATCGGGCAGACGGACACGGTGGAAAGGGTAAACGGAATGCCTTTGGCATCTGCGGCGGCGGCGGCCTGCACTTCACCGCGACGGGCATACATGCCGCATAAACCGACAGGTGCGAGCGCTACCGGCATGGAGAGCGTTTCGTTAAACAGCTTCGTCTCAAGGCTCAGGTCAGACATATTCTTCAGCACGCGCTGGCGCAGGGCCACCTCCGACAGGTCTTCCACGTTGCGGCGCAGGGTGTATTCGGCATACGCCCCGCCGTCAATGTAGTGGAACAGGAACGGGGGCAAAATGCGCTGCGCCGCGGCGCGATAATCACTGGCTGCTGAAATAATCATGCTTTGTTCTCCCTGGAAATATCACTCTCGCCAGGCAGACGGGTAATACGCGCCTGTCGGGCCTGATCTTCATCGAATCGTTTAATGGTGGTATGCACGAAGCCGAGATGCGCCATCATCGCCTTGCGCGCAGCCTCGGCATCACCGGCCAGAATGGCGTTGAGCACCGCCTCGTGCTGTTCGGTCAGCTGAGCAAACACCGGCGGGACCAGATACATGCGCTGGCGGCTCTGCTTCACGGAGGATTGCAGCAGGTCGAAGAACCCGCGCATGGTTTGCAGCAGCACCACGTTGTGCGAGGCCTCGGCAATCGCCAGATGGAACCGCACGTCCGCCTGGGAGGCGATGTCCGGGTCGCTGCTTTGCGTGGCTTCAAAACAGGCTTTGAGCTTCTCTTTGTCGGCGTCGGTTGCCCGCATCGCCGCGTGCCACGCTGTACTGGTTTCGATGGCGTGACGCGCTTCGAGGATGTCGAAGCTGTAGTCCGGGTCGTTTTCCATCAGCGTCTTCAGCGGCTGCACGATGTTTTGTTCGGACCAGTCGTCATGCTGCCAGCGCACAAAGGTGCCGCCGCCGCGACGGCTCAGCAGCACCCCTTCACTAACCAGCGTCGCCAGCGCCTCGCGCAGTGAGTTGCGCGACACGCCAAGCTGAGCGGCAAGCTGACGCTCGGCAGGCAATCTCATGCCCGCTTCCAGCTGTTGTTCTTCTATCAGCGCCCGTACGCGAGTGGCAATCTCGTCGGACAGGCGTCTGGGCATCACTATCATGGAATCATCCAGGTTAAGACATAGGCCTGCAATGTGGTGATCACGCCCACCATGCAGGTAAATATCAGGCTGTGTTTAACGGTAAAGCGGAACAGATCCGACTCTTTGCCTACCAGCCCCACCGCGGCACAGGCAATGGCGATGGACTGCGGCGAGATCATCTTCCCGGTCACGCCGCCGGTGGTGTTCGCGGCGACCAGCAGCACGTCCGAGACGCCAATCTGCTGCGCAGCCGTGGCCTGTAGGGCGGCAAACAGGGCGTTAGATGACGTATCTGAACCAGTCAGGAACACCCCCAGCCAGCCGAGGAACGGCGAGAAGAAGGTAAACGCGTGGCCGGTATGCGCCAGCGCTAACGCCAGCGTCGACGACAGGCCGGAGTAGTTCGAAATAAACGCGAACGCCAGCACCATGCCGATGGAGTAAATCGGCAGCATCAGCTCTTTAATCGTCGCCGCAAAGGTCTGCACCGCGGCGGCTGGCTTCATGCGCAGCCACACTACGGAAAGGATAGCGGCAAACAGGATGGCCGTGCCGGTGGCGGAGAACCAGTCGAACTTAAACACTGCCGCATACGGCGTGGCGTCGTGCACCACCGGCGGCATACGGGCGACCATTTTGTCGAGGAACGGCACGGAGATATTAATCACCATGTCGTACAGCGCGCCGCCCGGGGCGAACAGGGCTTTAAACGGCGGAATGCTCCACAGCGTCACGGTGGCGGTCAGGAACAGGAACGGTGACCATGCGCGCACAATCTGTCCGGCGGTATAGCCGGTGCGCGCCAGCGTCTGATCCACGTGCGATGCGCCCATGTCAGCAAAGCGGAAGATACGTACCGGCTGCCAGCGTTTCAGGAACAGCGTCAGGCAGACCAGCGACACCAGGGAAGAGATGATGTCCGGCAGTTCCGGGCCGAGGAAGTTGGAGCTGAGATACTGGGCAATGGCGAACGAACCGCCCGCTACCATCACCGCAGGCCAGGTCTCCTTCACGCCGCGCCAGCCGTCCATAATCGCCATGATCCAGAACAGCACGATAATGGTCAGGAACGGCAGCTGGCGACCTACCATCTGGCCGATCTCGAAGCTGTCCAGCCCGGTCACCTGGCCCGCCACCAGAATCGGAATGCCCATCGCGCCAAACGCCACCGGGGCGGTGTTCACAATCAGGCACAGGCCAGCGGCATACAGCGGGTTAAAGCCCAGCCCGACCAGCAGAGCGGCGGTGATCGCCACCGGCGCGCCAAATCCTGCCGCCCCTTCAAGGAACGCCCCGAAGGAGAAACCGACAATCAGCATCTGTAAACGCTGGTCCGGTGTAATAGAGAGAATCGACGAGCGAATAATGTCGAACTGCCCGGTTTTGACCGAGATTTTGTAGACAAAGACGGCGGCGATGATGATCCAAGCAATCGGCCACAGGCCGTAGAAGAAACCATACACCACGGAGGCCAGCGCGCGATCGACCGGCATTTTATAGAAGAACAGCGCCACCAGCAGGGCGATGGCAACGGTGTACGTTGCGGCAAGGTAGCCCTTCAGCTTGAGCTTAATTAGCGCAAAGAAGAAGAACAGGATCGGTAGCGATGCGATCAGGCTCGACAGCCAGATATTCCCGGCCGGATCGTAGTTTTGTTGCCAGAGGCTCATGCAGGTCTCCTGAGGACCACACAGGTGTTTGTCGGGTGAGTCTCTGCTCATCTCAGCGTCACACTTAGTGTAAAAGTGGTCCATCCAATATTGTGATGTAGGGTTAATGGCAATAAATGGTTAACCAAGTGTTGCTATTCAGCAATGGTTTTGTGAAGTGGAGCATCAAAACTGTGAACGATGGATAGCTTTGCGCATGATTGGTAGGACCAAAATCGCAAAATCAACTCACCGTGTGCGTTGGGAGCGGTAGTCAGGTGGAGGGCATTACTTTCGCCTTTTGAGCAGATACGGCGCGTAAAAGATGTTGAATAAAATGGGGAGGTGATAATATTACGTGAATTGAATGAGGTTTATTTGCTTTATTTTTGTTTTTGAAAAGCTGTATATATGTGAGCAGAGTGATTTATTTCCTATAAATAAAATTTTTTTTGGTTAAAAATGCGAAATCTAAGCTGTAGCAAAAAATTTTAATTAAGGTAAATTTCACATATAGATTTTAACAGTGTATTACAAACGATCAATTGCTGATCGATAAAGAAATATCCTGTTTAACCGTGATTTTTCAGGATAAAGGGCAAGAATTTTTTGCTGAAGTGACATTTTTTGGCTAATAATATTCTGAAATAAATTGATCAAACAATGATCAGTTGGCTCTCTTGTAATTTAGTTACGGTATTAAAAGCAAATTAATAATTATCAGGGCAATCGAAAGGGGTTAAATTTGTTAGCTGAGTGTTAATTCCAGAGTGTTTACAGACGCGGCGTACTGCTTTTCAATACGTAGACGCTAAAAGGCATATGATTTACTATTTATTCAGAAGCAACGTTACAGAAGACATTAAATTTATTACTAACCACAACGTATTCAGTGTTATTTTCGGCCAGAAGTCATTTCCTCAGTTGCAGGATATCTGTGTATGGCCTTCTGAAAATATACGGATTATCACCATGGGATGGACCCTGCTTTATTCTATAAGGTCGCGTCACCCATTCTGCTAAAACCCTTTTGGTGGCGTTTTTAAATCCTTATAGCGGTTATTGTACCTGGTACAACAAGTCTATATCTGTTTAATTTACAGAGGGGAAAGTGTTCCAAATGAAAATCAAAAATGTGGCGCTGGCGATTGCCGCGGCGGGGCTGCTGTTATCTTCTCAATCAGTACTGGCAAGCAGTGATTCTGGCGTTAATGCTTCCCTGGATACAGGCGCTGGCTCGCAGAGCACAGGCGGCGTGATCAACTTTACCGGGAAAATCACCCTTATTTCCTGTGATATTACCCCTGCGTCAAAAAGCAAAACGGTAGACCTCGGCGCGTGGGCGAAAAGCTACTTCGACGATCATAGCGAAACGACGCCGCGTGAGTTCAAAATCAACGTAGAGAACTGCCCGGAGACGGTTGAATCGGTTGCGGTACTGTTTGACGGAACCAAAGATACGGTGAATGACACACTGCTACAGGTTACGCCAGGCGAAGGTATGGCGACGGGCGTCGGCGTGAAGCTTTATAACAGCGATCGCAGCACCGCGATTAAACCGGGTACGGTATCTGAAACAACCGCACCGGATGCTGAAGGCAATGCTGAATTAACGTTTTATGCCTCTCTCGACAAAGACGGGTCGGAAATTAACGCGGGCGACGTCAATGCCGTTTCTAACTTCCTGATGGTTTATAACTGATTTCACTGTCAGCCACCTCCAGAGATAATAATGATGAAACGTTTATCGTATATTATGCTCACTGCATTAATGGTTAGTTCTGCGTCAGTTTCCGCTGGCGTTGTAATGGGGGGAACACGGATCGTATACCCACAACACAGCAAGGAGGTGGCATTTTCTGTTTCTAATATGGAAAGTGCGGTTCCCTATCTTATTCAGTCGTGGGTTGAAGGTGATGGGCAGGATAAAAATAACGCTGCGCCATTTATTGTCACACCACCTCTGTTCAGACTTGATCCGGAGCAGACCAACACGCTGCGTATTCAATATACCGGCGCTCCGCTGCCCACAGATCGTGAATCTGTATTCTGGCTCGATATTAAAGCGATTGCGCCAAAGCCAAAAGAGAGCAGCAACGAATTACAAGTTAACGTTAAATCGAAATTTAAAATTTTCTACCGCCCGGACAATCTGAAAGGGGACGCTGCCACTGCCTGGCAGAAAATAACGTTTTCGCGGACGGGAAAAGGGCTTAAGGCCGCCAACCCGACGCCATACTACGTCTCTTTTTATCGACTGTCCGTTGGCGGGCATAAAATTGAGCAGCCGGGCATGATCGGTCCAGGGGAAATCCGCGAATGGCCTGTGTCCGCCTCCGGGGGCGTAAGCTGGTCGGCTATTAATGATTTTGGTGCCATCACCGCCACCCACACCCAGCCTCTTTAAGACCATGTCTTTTCGCCTGTTTCGTTACGCGCCGCTTTCGGTGTTGCTGCTTAGCTTCAGCCGCGCGGGGATGGCCGAGGATTACTTTGATCCCGCCGCGCTGGAGCTTTCCTCTACCGAACAGAAAACGGCGGATCTGCACTATTTCTCTGAAAAGGGCGGGCAGATGCCAGGCACCTGGCTCGTGACGCTGGAGATTAACGGACGCGAGGAGCGGCATCAGGAGATCACCTTCGTCAATGAGAAAGGCAGCCTGCAACCCGTTTTAAGCGTATCGCTGCTGGAAGCGCTTGGGGTGAATGTCAGGGCCATTCCTGCATTCTCACGGTTGCGGGAGGGAGAAACGTTCACGCACCTCGCGGATTTCATTCCGGCAGCGCGAACCTCCTATGATTTCAACCAGCAGCGTCTCTTTCTCAGCCTGCCGCAGGCGGCGATGAAACACCGCAGCCGTGGCTACGTGCCGCAGTCGCAGTGGGACGATGGTATCCCGGCGGCATTTACTGATTACAGTCTGTCGGGCGGCCAGGCACATCATCAGCGTGGCGTCACGACATCCAGCTATCTGAGCCTGCGTAACGGTATCAATCTGGGGGCGTGGCGGTTGCGCAACACCTCCGCCTGGAGCCACAGCGACGCGGGCGGCGACCATTTTCAGTCGCAAAGTAGCTGGCTGACCCGGGATATTCGCCGTCTTAACAGCCAGCTACGGATCGGCGATGCCTGGACCGCAGGCGACGTCTTCGATAGCGTGGCGTTTCGCGGGGTACAGCTTACATCAAGCGAAAGCATGTTGCCCGACAGCCAGCGCGGCTTCGCACCAACCATCCGCGGCGTCGCACACAGCTTCGCTAAAGTCTCCGTTTCGCAAAATGGCTATGTGATCTATGAAACCTGGGTGGCCGCCGGGCCATTTATCATTAACGATCTGTTCCCCGGCGCACAAAGTGGCGATCTACAGGTGACGGTCACGGAAAGTGACGGCTCAACGCGCGTCTTTACCCAACCCTATTCTGCGGTGCCGTTTATGCGACGCCTGGGCAGCCTGAAATACAGCCTCAACGCCGGACGATTTCACTCCGGCTCCGGCGATGCGCGTTCACCTGAGTTTGTTGAAGGCGCTTTCTTCTACGGTCTGCTCTCCAGGATGACGGTGTATGGCGGTTTTCGTACGGCGAGCAACTATCAGGCCGGTGCAATTGGCGTAGGCAGAGGGTTTGGCGCATTTGGCTCGCTGGGCATTGACGATACGCTGGCAAAAAGCCGTTTACCCAATGGCAAAAGCGCGATGGGGCAGGCGTGGCGCATTCAGTATCAGAAAGATTTCAGCGCTACCGGCACCGCCTTCAACCTGGCGAGTTATCGCTATGCCTCGCGCAATTACTATGAATTCAGTGAACTGAATCAGTCTGACAGCCAACAGCTGCAACTCAATAATCGCCGTAGCCGCTCGCAGGTCACCTTCTCACAGACGCTGGGTCAGTTCGGCAGCCTCAGCGTCTCGGCATGGATGCAGGATTACTGGCATACGTCCGGGCAGGATAAAACCATCCACATTGGCTGGTACACCAGCTGGCGAGGCATTACCTGGGGCGCGGGGTATGACTACACCGACTCAGCGCTTGAGCAGCATCCCGATCGTACCGTGTCGTTTAACGTCAATGTTCCGCTTGGTCACTGGTTACCGGACAGCTCGGTCAGTTACTTCATCAACCACAACAATCGTGGGATGACCACTCAGCAGGTGTCACTCAACGGCAGTGCGCTGGCGAATCGCAACCTTAATTACAGCGTTCAGCAGAGTAAGGCCAGCGAGGGACAAGCCGACAGTACCAGCCTGGCGCTGCAATACAACGGTGGCTACGGCAACGTCAGCCTCGGTTATGACCACAGCCGAAGCGGTAGCAACGCGAGCCTCGGACTCGCCGGAGGCGTTATCGCCACGCAGTATGGCGTCACGCTTAGCCAGCCGCTGGGCGATACCGTCGCCCTGCTACGCGTGCCCGGCGCGGCGAACGTTGAGCCGGAGGGCTACAACGGGATCCATACCGACAGCCGCGGCTATGCGGTCATGCCAACGCTCTCGGCGTATCGCAAAAATACCGTCAGCCTTGATACGGCGACGCTGGGTGAGAACGTCGACGTTGAGCAGAGCGGTCTGACGCTCATTCCCACCAGCGGCGCGGTGGTGCTGGCCAATTACAAAACCCACATTGGTTATCGCGTTCTGTTTTCCCTGCGCTACCACGGCGAACCGTTGCCGTTTGGCGCGCAGGCTGAAGTGGTGGAGCAGAACCGCCATTCTGCAAACCGAAGCATGGTCGCTGACGGCGGTCAGGCCTACCTGAGCGGGGTACCAGAGCGCGGCACCCTGCGCGTCAGCTGGTATCAGGACGGGGAGCAGCAGCAATGCCAGACACCTTTCAGACTGGGGAAAGCTCATATGGCCCCCGGTATCGCCACGCTATCCGTTGAGTGCCATTAGAGGAATATCATGCGTCGTTTTATTCACTGGTTTTTCTATCTGAGCCTTCTTTCGCTTTTTGGCATGCTGAGTTTTCATGCCCATGCTCAGACCTCATCTTGCCGCACCACGCGCGATCAGTGGGTCGTTCAGGTGCCCTACGCCATAGGGTATGCGCCCGGCACGGCGGACTGGACGCCGATATCTGCGCCGATACAGTCTACCGGGGCGGATTTCTACAGCTGTGATGGCGGGAATGATGCCTGGCGTAGTATCGGCTTTGTCGACGTGGATAACCCCGTCGGCACCGTGGTTGGTGAAGACGGCGCGTCACGTCACGTCTATAAAACTCAGATCGACGGCATCGGCTATGCGCTGGGGTTCCGGGAACAGCAGTACTGCGGCGCCGATGCGGTACGCTATATTGACGGCACAAGTCAGGTGAATGGCAATGAGTCCAGGCGCATTTGCGACGCATCGCAAAACCCCGCCTTTGCCAGCGCCTCAATGTATAAAATGCAGTTCTGGGTGGTGTTTTACAAAATTCCAACGACCAGCGCCATGCCTGACGATAACGCCAATTCCCAGGAGCAAAATGTCGGATCGCTGATATTGCAGGCGGGAGAAAATCAAGCCAGCGCCACCAACGTGGCGACACCGGTACAGATCCATCTCGCCAGCTTCACCGTCAGGCGTACCAGCTGTTCAGTGGGCTCTCGCAGCATTCTTGTTCCCATGGGGAGCGTGAGCCAGCGTGAATTTCATGGCATAGGCTCCCGCGCCGGAGGCGGACGCTTCAGCATTCCGGTGACCTGCGAAAATAACACGGCGGTGAAGATGGGTTTCTTTGGCGATACCACGCCGGGCAACGATCGGGCGCTGGCATTGACGAAGCAGGAGGATAGCGCCAGCGGTGTCGGGATCGAACTGCTTTACGGTGACAATACCGGTTCGGTTCAGGGGCAGGTGGTACCGTGGAACACCCCACAGGTGTCAGCATTTGGGCAAGTGGGGGATAACCAGACGCAAACCTTCTGGTTTGATGCGCATTACCTTCAGACGGAAGAGAACGTGACGGCGGGAAAAGCGGATGCGATGGCGACGTTTAACCTGATTTACAACTGAGTTTCCCCTGCCGCAGCGGCAGGGGAGGACGATCAGAACGCGGTCTTACAAAAACCCGTCATCTCTTTCAGGCCCATTTCGCGACCAAGCTCAGTCATCGGGTGCACCACCACCAGGCCACGGACGCTTTTCTTCAGCTTGCCCATGTCGGCCTGCTCTTTTTTGGTGATCGCGCGGCGATGCGGCATGTTCATCAGCTTCTGCGCTTCTTTACTCAGCTTCTGGCCTTTCACTTCGCGCAGGCGTTCAATTTCCGCCTCCAGCTTCACGGACTCTTTTTCCAGCTCGGCATATTTCTCGGCAGAATCGACCAGGGAGAGGCCAGCCATCTGATGGCGGATCAGATCCAGACGGTCGCTCAGGCGTTTAATTTCGTTCTTTTCGACTTCTTTCATGACAAATAACTCTGAAAACGGGGAATTTACAGGGAAGGATACACCAATGTGTGCGGGCTTACTTCTGAAACGCTTTTTTTAAGCTGATTTTAGAAATCAGCTCAGTCAGGGAAAGCACCATGGTGGAGCGCACAACCTGTTGATAACGCAGCTTTTGCATCGCGAACAGCTCAGGGTCGCTGTTATCAAACTGAGGTGCGGGAGGGAGCGCGGATACGCAGTGCAGTTCGCCGAAGGGGCCCAGTATCTCATCATCGGTAAAGGTGTACTCATTACCGTCATGATTGAGCTCTTCGCGCAGCGCCATTAACAGCTCGGCGTCTTCATACTCCTGGCGGTTCAGCACGCCAAGACCGTAAATCAGCTTCAGCCGTACCGATAAATCGCCCAGCGGTCCGTCTCCGTCCAGTAACGGTTCTACAGCATACTTTACCGCGTAGTCGTCTTTGCGAAACACCTGAAGCACCAGAATGTTCACCGCCTCGGTTAACAGCTCGACGGCGGCAATCAGGAAACTCCGTACGGTTTTGCCAGCATTCAGACGCTCAAGCACACGATTTTCAAAGGCCTGGGTTTGTTCCATTATTGCCTGCATATCTGACAATCTGTTATTCGGGCGCAGGCTAACCTGCGCCGGACTCTGCATCATTTGGTTGCGTTGTATGCGCTGACCGCCTCCGCAACTACGTCACTGTTGGCATCCAGACCGGAGATCTGCGCCAGCGCAGCCTGCGCGCCTTTGTCATCAATCAGCTGAGCCAGCTCAATCGCCTGCGGGTCCTGCTCGCTGCGGTAGTGCATAGCGGCAGCGATGCCCTTCACCAGGTTAGCGTGCGGCAGGCCGTATTCCAGCGTGCCCAGCAGCGGTTTAATCAGGCGGTCGCCCGCGCTTAGTTTACGCAACGGCTGACGACCCACGCGCTCAACGTCATCTTTCAGATACGGGTTTTCAAAACGACCGAGGATTTTCTGGATGTATGCCGCGTGTTTATCAGCATCAAAACCGTAGCGTTTGATCAGCACCGCGCCGCTCTCTTCCATTGCCCCTTTGACCACCGCACGGATGTTCTCATCGAGGATCGCGTCACGAATCGTCTGATGACCGGCCAATTTTCCGAGGTACGCGGTTATAGCATGCCCGGTGTTCAGCGTGAAGAGTTTACGTTCGACAAATGCCATCAGGTTATCGGTTAATTCCATTCCCGGAATGGTCGGCAGCGCGCCCTTAAACTGGGTTTTATCAACGATCCACTCGCTGAAGGTTTCCACGGTCACTTCCAGCGGGTCGTTGGTGGCGGATGCTGACGGCGGAACGATGCGATCCACGGCGGAATCCACAAAACCCACGTGCGCTTCAACCCAGGCTTTATCTTCGTCGGCGACGGTCGTAAGAACGTGGCCTTTCAGCTGCGTGGTGCCGCGCACCATGTTTTCACAGGCGATGATGTTCAGCGGCGTTTCAACGCCCTGTGCTTTACGCTTCGCCAGGCCTTTCGCGACCGCCGGGGCGATACGCTCAAGCACCACCGGACCCACGGCGGTGGTGACCAGATCAACGCTCGCGATGAGGTCAATCACGTCGTCGCCAATGCTGCTTACCGCGTTGACGCCAGAGACCGTTTCAACCTGTTCGTTTTCACCCACCACGTGAACCTGATAGCTATGACGGGCATTCAGGGCATCCAGAACCACCTGATTCACATCGGCGAATGTCAGGGTAATGCCTGCGTCTGCCAGCAGTTTACCGATAAAGCCACGACCGATATTACCTGCGCCAAAATGTAATGCTTTCATAGTGTTAACCTTCATCAATGTTTTTACCCGAGAGGGCTGGGGTGAGGAACGTTTTCCCCTCACCCTAGCCCTCTCCCCGGGGGGAGAGGGAAGAGGCGCTGTTACTTGTTCAGCAGGGCCAGAACTTCTTCAACGCTGGTGGTGTTGGCCAGACGCTCAATAACCGTTTCGTCATCCAGCGCGTTGGTCAGGCTGGTAATCACCTGGATATGCTCGTTGTTGCGAGCGGCGATACCAATCACCAGACGGGCGATGTCGTCCTCTTCTTCACCGAAGCGCACGCCATCAGGATACTGACAGAACACCACGCCGGTTTTCAGCACGCGGTCTTTGGCTTCCACCGTACCGTGTGGCACAGCGATGGATTCACCCAGGTAGGTTGGGGTCAGCTTTTCGCGCTCCAGCATCGCCTCAACGTACTCAGGCTGAACGTAGCCGCCTTTCACCAACTGCTCACCGGCGAAGCGAATGGCCTCTTCTTTATTGGTCGCCGTGCGGCCAAGGAAGATGTTTTCAGCGCCCAGTTTGAACAGATGCGCGTTGCTCTCGTCGAAGCTGTCTTGCAGGCTGGTACGCACTTTCACTTCGTTATCTTCATGGCGCTGCGCCGCCACCAGGCGTTCGGTCAGGCTGGCGTACAGGCCGCTGTCGAGGAAGTTGGTCAGGGAAATGTGCTGCGCCTGCGGTACCTGACGCATAGCGCGTTCGGTCAGATCGCGGTGCGTGATCACCAGGTCAACGTCCGGCGGCAGGCTGTTAATCGCGCTGTTGGTGACGGAGATGTTGGTCAGACCCGCATCCTGCACTTTCTTCCGCAGTACGCCCGCACCCATTGCGCTTGAGCCCATACCGGCATCACAGGCCACGATGATTTTACGCACGTGGCTCAGGTCGTTAGAGACATCACCCGCCGCCAGCGGCGTTGCGCCTTTGGATTCAGCTTTCATGTCATGCATACGACGGGTTGCCGCTTCGATATCGTCGTCTTCTTTCACCTTGCTGGTTTTCAGCAGGATAGCGGAGGCCACGAAGGAGACCGCCATGGCCGCACAGATCGCCGCGATGTTCGCGAAGTAGGCGCCTTTCGGGGTCATCGCCAGCACTGCCAGGATAGAGCCCGGAGAAGCAGGAGACACCAGACCACCGCCCAGTACGCTCAGGGTGAACACGCCGGTCATACCGCCAAGGATAACGGCCAGGATCAGACGTGGGTTCATCAGCACATATGGGAAGTAAATTTCGTGAATACCGCCCAGGAAGTGAATGATCGCCGCGCCGCCAGCAGACTGTTTCGCGCTGCCGCGACCAAAGAACATGTATGCCAGCAGAACGCCCATACCCGGACCCGGGTTCGCTTCAATCAGGAAGAAGATGGACTTGCCGAGATCGTGTGACTGCTGAATACCCAGCGGTGAGAAGATACCGTGGTTGATGGCGTTGTTCAGGAACAGGATTTTCGCTGGTTCAACAAAGATAGACGCCAGCGGCAGCATGTCGTGCGCCACCATGAAGTTAACGCCCGCGGCCAGCAGCTTGGACAGCACTTCAACCGCCGGGCCAATGCCGAGGAACGCCAGAATCGCGAGGATCATCCCGATGATGCCCGCAGAGAAGTTGTTCACCAGCATTTCGAAGCCGGATTTGATCTTGCCATCAACCCAGACGTCAAATTTCTTGATCGCCCAGCCGCCCAGAGGACCGGCAATCATCGCACCGAGGAACATCGGCATATCCGCACCGACGATCACCCCCATGGTTGTGATGGCACCCACGACGCCACCGCGGTCACCGCCCACCAGACGACCACCGGTATAACCGATGAGCAGTGGCAGGAGATAGGTAATCATTGGGCCAACAAGTTTTGCCAGCGTTTCGTTAGGCAACCACCCTGTCGGAATAAATAATGCGGTGATAATACCCCACGCGATAAACGCGCCGATATTTGGCATCACCATGTTGCTGAGGAAACGACCAAAGCTTTGCACTTTGATCTTGAAATCGGATGACATAAAACACCCCTTCTTATGTTTACGCTTAGGCTTGTGGCCCGAGGTTTATCGTTAATGTGCGGCGGCAGAGGTAGCCGGGCCCTGTTCTGATGCTGTGAAATCTGGCACTGAATCGTTCAACTGTCCAGACAGTGAAATTTTGTGTGATCTGAATCACATGAATGTAGGGGGTGAGGATATTAATGAAGTGATCATGATCACAAAATGAGTGTGTAAAAAAAATACATCGCTCAAAGTTACGCCAAAATGGGCGGTGTTTTGTGATTTATATCACAATGTTAAGTTGGCTATTTGTTTCCAGATTGTGATTTGATTCACAAAATATTTTTATGCAGATTTCTCCCGTATCCCCTCATGGCAGGAATGCGATACGCACACCTGCCTTTTTCCACGGCTTGATCCATACTGACCTCTTTGTGGGCATTAAGGATAAGCAATGAAACTCATCGGCAGTTATACCAGTCCTTTCGTGCGTAAGATTTCGATTCTCCTGCTGGAGAAAGGGATTGAATTTGAATTCGTGAATGAACAGCCCTACAACGCAGAGAACGGCGTTGCGCAGTACAACCCGCTGGGGAAAGTCCCGGCGCTGGTAACGGACGAGGGCGACTACTGGTTTGATTCCCCGATCATTGCGGAGTACATCGAGCTGCTTGGCGTTGCGCCAGCCATGCTGCCGGCGGATCCAAAAGCAGCGCTGGCGATGAAGCAAATTGAAGCCCTGGCGGATGGCATTATGGATGCGGCATTGACGTCCGTACGCGAGCAGGCAAGGCCCGCCGCCCAGCAGTCAGAAAATGAACTGCTACGCCAGCGCGAAAAAATCAGCCGCAGCCTGGATATGTGCGAACAGCTGATCCGCGACGGGAAAATTCAGAGCGATAGCCTGAATCTGGCGACGATCGCCATCGCCTGCGCCATTGGCTACCTCAATTTCCGCCGCGTCTCGCCGGGCTGGTGCGTGGATCGTCCGCTGCTGGTCAAACTGGCGGAGACGCTCTTCCAGCGCGAAAGTTTTGCCCGGACTGAACCGCCAAAGGCTTGATGCGGGTTATAACACTTCCTGGCGGGAGGCGGTACAATCCCCCCACATGTTAACTCCCTCTCCCGTCGGGAGGGGGGAAGATATTTACTCGCCAGGCGCATTCATGACTACTCATCATTCCCTCTACAGCCAGATCCCCGCTACCGATCGACTGCTTCGTGACCCGCGCATCACTGCGGTGCTGGAGCAGTTTGGCCATACTGCAACGGTCGACATGCTACGCCAGCTTCAGGACGATGCGCGTCGCCATATTCAGGCTGAGAACGCGCTACCCGGCTGGTGCGTGGCGTGGGAGCAGGAAGTTGAACGCAGGCTGAGCAAGCACGGGCAAAGCGCGTTGCGCCCGGTTATTAACCTGACAGGCACGGTTCTGCACACCAATCTGGGCCGGGCACAGCAGGCAGAAGAGGCAACAGAGGCCGTCACCCGTGCCATGCGCTCGCCGGTGACGCTGGAGTACGATCTGGACGGCGCCGGGCGTGGGCATCGCGATCGCGCACTGGCGGATCTTCTCTGCCAGATCACCGGCGCGGAAGATGCCTGCATTGTGAATAACAACGCGGCGGCGGTGCTGTTAATGCTGGCGGCCACCGCGAGCGGAAAAGAGGTTGTCGTCTCTCGCGGCGAGCTGGTGGAGATCGGCGGGGCGTTTCGTATTCCGGACGTCATGCGCCAGGCGGGCTGCACGCTGCATGAAGTGGGCACAACCAACCGTACCCATGCAAAAGATTATCGCGCGGCGGTGAATGAAAACACCGCCCTGCTGATGAAAGTGCATACCAGCAATTATCACATTGAGGGTTTCACCAAAACGGTGGAAGAGGCCGAACTGGCCGCCATTGGGCGCGAGCTAAACGTGCCGGTGATTGCCGATCTCGGCAGCGGGTCGCTGGTGGATATGAGCCAGTACGGTCTGCCGAAAGAGCCCATGGTGCAGGAAATGGTTGCCGCGGGCGTAAGCCTGGTCAGTTTCTCCGGTGATAAATTGCTGGGCGGGCCGCAGGCGGGGATTATCGTCGGCAGGCGCGAGCTGATTGCGCAGCTACAGCAGCACCCGCTGAAGCGCGCCCTGCGTGCCGATAAAATGACGCTGGCCGCGCTGGAAGCCACGCTGCGGCTCTATCTCCACCCGGAGAAACTGGCTGACCGCCTGCCCACGTTGCGTTTGCTGAGCCGTGATGCGGCCTCCATTCGCGCGCAGGCGGAAGCGCTACTGCCGCAGGTTGCTCCTCATTACCCTGAGTTTGACGTTCGTATCGAGCCTTGCCTGTCGCAAATTGGCAGCGGCTCGCTGCCGGTGGACAGGTTACCGAGCGAAGCGCTGACGTTCACCCCGCGCGACGGACGCGGAAGCCAGCTTGAGGCGCTGTCGGCGCGCTGGCGCGCATTACCGACGCCGGTGATTGGCCGGATCGGTGACGGTCGCATGTGGCTGGATTTACGCTGTCTGGAAGATGAAGTGCGGTTTCTGGAGATGATGTTGAAATGATTATTGCCACCGCCGGTCACGTTGACCACGGCAAAACCACGTTATTGCAGGCCATTACGGGCGTGAATGCCGATCGCCTGCCGGAAGAGAAAAAGCGCGGCATGACCATTGACCTGGGTTACGCCTACTGGCCGCAGCCCGACGGTCGCGTGCTGGGCTTTATCGACGTGCCCGGCCACGAGAAGTTTCTTTCCAATATGCTCGCGGGCGTGGGCGGGATCGATCACGCTCTGCTGGTGGTCGCGTGCGATGACGGGGTGATGGCGCAAACGCGCGAGCATCTGGCGATCCTCCAGCTGACGGGAAACCCGCAGTTGACCGTCGCCCTCACCAAAGCGGACCGTGTGGATGAGGCGCGTATCGACGAGGTGCGTGAAGAGGTGCTGGCGGCGCTGAGTGAGTACGGTTTTAGGGATGCCGCACTGTTTGTCACCGTGGCGACAGAAGGCCGCGGTATCGACGCTCTTCGCGACCATTTGCAGCAGATCCCGTCTCGTGAACATGCCAGCCATCACCGCTTCCGTCTGGCGATCGACAGGGCATTTACCGTGAAAGGGGCTGGGCTGGTGGTGACCGGCACCGCGCTGAGCGGCGAAGTGAACGTGGGCGATACCCTGTGGCTGACGGGCGTGAACAAACCGATGCGCGTGCGCGGGCTTCACGCGCAAAACCAGCCGGTGGAACAGGCCCACGCCGGGCAGCGTATCGCGCTGAATATTGCCGGTGATGCCGAAAAAGACCAGCTTAACCGCGGCGACTGGCTGCTGGCCGACGCGCCGCCGGAGCCTTCTGAACGGATCATCGTTTCACTCCAGACCCACACGCCGCTGACCCAGTGGCAGCCGCTGCATATCCACCACGCGGCCAGCCACATCACCGGACGCGTGTCGCTGCTGGAAAACGATCTCGCCGAACTGGTGTTCGACTCCCCGCTCTGGCTGGCGGATAACGACCGCCTGGTTCTGCGCGATATTTCGGCGCGGGAAACGCTGGCGGGCGCGCGCGTGGTCATGCTGGATCCGCCCCGTCGCGGCAAGCGTAAGCCCGAGTATTTACAGTGGCTGGCCGCACTGGCCCAGGCCCGCGATGATAAGTCTGCGTTAGATATCCACCTTGAGCGTGGTGCGGTGGATCTGGCGGCGTTCGCCTGGGCGCGCCAGCTCAGCAGCGAAGGATTGCGTCTTCTGACGCAGGAGCCAGGTTTTATTCAGGCCGGCAACAGCCTGCTGAACGCGCCGGTGGCGGCGCGCTGGCAGCGCAAAGTGCTGAGCACGCTGGCGACCTACCATGAACAGCATCAGGATGAGCCCGGCCCGGGCCGTGAACGTCTGCGGCGCATGGCGTTGCCCATGGAAGACGACGCGCTGGTGCTGTTGCTGATTGAAAACATGCGTGAAAGCGGCGTGATTGCAAGTCATCACGGCTGGCTGCACCTGCCGGAACACAAGGCCGGTTTTACCGCTGAGCAGGACGCGGTCTGGCAAAAAGTGGCGGCGCTGTTTGGCGATGAACCGTGGTGGGTGCGCGATCTGGCGCGTGAAACCAATACCGATGAGCAGCTGATGCGTCAGGTACTGCGCCATGCGGCGCAGCAGGGGATGATTGTGGCGATCGTGAAAGATCGTTATTACCGCAACGATCGGATCGTGGCATTTGCGAACCTGATCCGGGAGCTGGATCAGGCGCGCGGATCAACCTGCGCCGCAGACTTCCGCGATCGGCTGAACGTGGGACGCAAACTGGCGATTCAGATCCTGGAGTATTTCAACCGCATCGGGTTTACGCGTCGTCGTGGCAATGACCATGTGCTACGCGACGCGCAGTTATTTCCCTAAGCGTTAAGCGCTGCGCGCCTGCTTCTGCTTAGCCAGCCAGACCGCGCCCAGCCTTCCCGCCTGGTTACCCAGCTCGCAGGGAAGGATGGGCACCCGGAGCGCTTCCCACTCCTCGAATCGCTGTAGGTATTTATCCAGCAGGAGATAGATTTTCTCCTGCTCGCTAATGCCGCCGCCAATCAGCACCGCCTGCGGATCAAACATGGAGATCACGCTGTAGATGCCCCGCGAGAGGAAATGCGCCCACTCTTCTATGGCCTCACGCAGATGCACGTCGCTGTCCATGCGTCTAAACAGCTCCTCACCGTCAGGCATCTCATCTTCCGACACGGCCAGCGCGCGGCGGCAGGCTTTCATCAGGCCGCTGGCGGACGCCACTTCGTGCATCGGCTCGCCGTTGTTGCCAACGGGCAGCACGCCAAACTCACCCGCCCGGTAGTGCGACCCACGGTAGAGATCGCCCTCCATGACGATACCGCCGCCGATGCCGGTGCCGATGGTGATGCAGACAAAATGCTCATAATCCTTACCGGCGCCCTGCCAGCGTTCGCCCAGCGCCGCACAGTTGGCGTCATTTTCGGTTGTTACGGGGAGATCGGTCAGCTGTGCGAAAAGCTCGCACAGGTTTTCACCGTCAAGGTAATCCAGCGCCCCGGCCTTGGCCGCTTCGCCGGTATGATGATTGATGTGGCCCGGAAAACTCACGCCGATGCCGACGATCTCATGCTCCTGGCGGTACTTATCCACCACCGCTTTCCACTTCTGTTTGAAGGTGCTTTCATCGTCAGGCGTATCATATTCATCGGATGTCAGTTCTTCGCCGTTTTCGTTGATCACGCCGTGTTTGATGTGGGTTCCGCCCACGTCAAAGCCGATAAATAGCTGCATTGCATTGTTCCTCATGAGCCCCTGAGCTATTAAGTATGGCTCCGGCGGCAGAAACGAAACGTAAAGTACGGTAATCCGTGATACGGCTCGTAAACCCGTTACCGACTGGCGAGAAAATCACCAGCCGGAACTACCCTTGTTGTACACCTACTGCAAGGAGACGGTCATGACAAATAATCCTCCCTCATCGCGTATCCAGCCAGGCGAGTATGGTTTTCCTCTTAAGCTGAAGCCCCGCTATGACAACTTTATCGGCGGCGACTGGGTGGCGCCCGTCGACGGTGAATACTATTCCAACCTGACGCCCGTTACCGGCCAGCCGCTGTGTGAAATTGCCAGTTCGGGCAAGCGGGATATCGATTTAGCGCTGGATGCGGCGCATAAGGCGAAAGATAAGTGGGGGCAAACGTCCGTTCAGGACAGAGCGGCCATTTTGTTCAAAATCGCCGATCGGATGGAGCAGAATCTGGAGCTGCTGGCGACCGCGGAAACGTGGGACAACGGCAAGCCGATCCGGGAAACCATGGCGGCGGACGTGCCGCTGGCGATTGACCATTTCCGCTATTTTGCGTCCTGCATTCGTGCCCAGGAGGGGGGAATAAGTGAAGTTGACAAAGATACCGTGGCGTATCACTTCCACGAGCCGCTCGGCGTGGTGGGGCAAATTATTCCGTGGAACTTCCCGCTGCTGATGGCGAGCTGGAAAATGGCGCCCGCGCTGGCGGCGGGTAACTGCGTGGTGCTGAAACCTGCACGCTTAACGCCGCTTTCGGTACTGCTGCTGATGGAGGTGATTGGCGACCTGTTGCCGCCGGGGGTCATTAACGTGGTCAACGGGGCCGGGGGAGAGATCGGCGAATATCTGGCTACTTCAAAGCGTATTGCTAAAGTGGCGTTTACCGGCTCAACGGAAGTGGGTCAGCAGATCATGCAGTACGCGACCCAGAACATCATTCCGGTCACCCTTGAACTGGGCGGGAAATCGCCGAACATCTTCTTTGCCGACGTGATGGATGAAGAGGACGCCTTCTTCGACAAAGCGCTTGAAGGGTTTGCGCTGTTCGCGTTCAACCAGGGTGAAGTTTGCACCTGTCCGAGCCGCGCGCTGGTGCAGGAATCCATTTATGAGCGCTTTATGGAGCGGGCGATCCGGCGCGTGGAGTCGATTCGCAGCGGTAATCCGCTGGATAACGTCACCCAGATGGGAGCGCAGGTATCGCATGGCCAGCTGGAAACCATCCTCAACTATATTGATATCGGCAAAAAAGAGGGGGCCGATGTGTTGACCGGCGGTCGTCGTAAGGTGCTGGGCGGCGATTTGCAGGAGGGTTACTACCTTGAGCCGACCATCCTGTTCGGTAAGAACAACATGCGCGTTTTCCAGGAGGAAATTTTTGGACCGGTGCTTGCCGTCACCACGTTTAAAACCATGGACGAGGCGCTGGAGCTCGCTAACGACACGCAGTATGGCCTGGGGGCGGGCGTCTGGAGTCGTAACGGTAATCTGGCCTATAAAATGGGCCGCGGCATTCAGGCCGGACGCGTATGGACAAACTGCTATCACGCCTATCCGGCTCATGCGGCGTTTGGCGGCTACAAACAGTCGGGCATCGGGCGTGAAACCCATAAGATGATGCTGGAGCACTACCAGCAAACGAAATGTCTGTTGGTCAGCTACTCCGATAAACCGCTGGGGCTGTTTTAATCTCCGGGCTCAGGTCGTTCCGGGTAGGGTGACCTGAGCCGGGTTAAAGCCGGGTGGCGGCTTCGCCTTACCCGGCCTACTTTTTACTCCCTCTCCCGTGGGAGAGGGCTGGGGTGAGGGCAACAGGCCGCAGTTATTCAGCTTTCATCCACCCATATCCGCATTTCCCCTTCTCCCCGGTTTGCCCAGCTGTACCACGGAATAAAGGTCAGCGTCCGGGGCTGACGTTCTACCGGCGAGTGGTCGTACTGCCACAGGGCATCAGTGTCCTTCGCCTGACACCCGATCCCTTCCGCCTGTATCAGCATCTTGTGCGCGAAAATGCCTTTGCCTTCAAATACCCGAAACGCGCTGTCCTGGGGCAAAGAAAGGTTATGCAAATTTGCGCCGTTATCGGCTTCTTCCAGGCAGTAAACCAGCGGTCCACGCTGCAATGCGACTTTCCCCGCCTGCTGGCGCACCTGCGGGTTGCCGTACACGCGGCGGACCGGCATCGGTAACGTCAGCGTCAGCGTGTCGCCTTCCTGCCAGCTTCGGTTGAGGTATAAGTATCCACGGGAGACCTCGCCTGTAATGGCCTGACCATTGAGCGAAACAGCCGGTTCCGCACACCAGTCCGGCAGCCTCAGGGCCAGCGTGTGAGTCACCGGAACTGGTGAGGTAATCTCGATTTTCACCTGCTCATGCCACGGATAGTTCCCGCTAATCCGCAGCTGGAGGATGTTATCCCCAACCGGAATGGCGACGTCGTTCCCCACGTACAGGTTGATCAACAGCGCGTCCGGGCGAACGGTATAAATGTAGTGCCCCAGCGAGGTCAGCACGCGCGCAATATTCGGCGGGCAACAGGCGCAGCCGAACCAGCGCTGGCGCACCGGTTTGACGTGGTCATAGATATGGTTAAAGGCCAGGGTTTTCGGGTGCACTTCCAGCGGATTCACATAAAAGAAATGCTTACCGTCCAGCGCCATGCCGCCCAGCACCGTGTTGTACAGCGCGCGCTCCATCACGTCGGCGTAGTGGCCATCCGCCTCCATTTCCAGCATCCGGCGGGCAAACATCATCAGGCCGATGGAGGCGCAGCTTTCGGCGTAGACCGTATCGTTGGGCAGATCGTAATCGCTGCTGAACGCCTCGCCGCTGCTTTGGGAGCCAATCCCGCCGGTGATGTACAGCTGGCGCTGTGCCATGTTGTTCCACAGCCGCAGGCAATCCTGACGTTTCCCCTCGTCGCTGCTCAGGCGCGCCAGATGCGCCATGCCCGCCATCAGATAGACAAAACGCACGGCGTGGCCGATGGCCGTTTGTTGTTCCGCAAGGGGCAGATGCGCCTGGCTGTAGGCTTTGTCCTTGACCATCCACGCCGGGCCATAGGTGTTCCAGTATGACGTTCTGCCGCGCTTCTCGTATTCGATATCGTAGAAGTGAGGCTGCGCGCCGCGTTCCTCAATAAAGTATTTCACCAGATTGAGATAGCGTTGCTCCTGCGTGACGTCGTACAGCCGCATCAGCGCCAGCTCGATTTCCGGGTGGCCAGGGTAACCGTGCAGCTGGTTTTCGCCCGGGCCAAACACGCTGTCGATATGATCCGCCAGCCTGCACACCACGTCCAGCAGGCGGCGTTTTCCGGTTCCCTGGAAATACGCCACGCCCGCTTCAATCATATGTCCGGCGCAGTACAGTTCGTGGCATTCGGCCAGATTGGTCCAGCGCTCGGCCGGTGCTTTCACCGTGAAATAGGTATTGAGATAGCCATCTTCGCACTGCGCCGCTGCGACCAGCTCGATCACCTCGTCGGCGGTTTTTTCCAGTTCAGCATCCGGCTTCTGGCACAGCGACCACGCCACGGCTTCGAGCCATTTCGCCACGTCGCTGTCCTGAAAGACCATCCCGTAGAACTCCCCCTGTTCCAGACCGGCCGCAATGCGGAAGTTGGCGATGGCGTGGCTGGGTTCGGCCTCCGCCACGCGATCGTTAAGCGCATCCCACTGGTAGGGGATCACCACATCGCGGACCAGCCGTTGGTACTGACCAAGAAACGGGTCGTTGATTTTCAGCTGATGCAGGTCGGCTTCCATTATGGTCATATCGTTCTCCTCAGGACTGTAAATGACGCTGGCGCAAATCGGTGGCAATGCGCGACATCACGGGATTGTTAAGCCTGCACCAGCGGATAGCGACCGCCAGCAGCAGGTGGAAAAGGGCAGGAAGCAGCGTCTCCATGGCGGTGATGCCCTGCAATGAGGCGGGTGTCTGGTTACCTGCGCCTGGCTGATAGGCCACGGCAATAAACACCAGGCTGATGATCCCGGCGCTGGATGCCCACGCGAGCTTGATGAAAAACAGATTGAAGGCGAAGTTCATCCCCGATGAGCGCACGCCGGTTTTCCATTCGCCGTAGTCATCGGCAAAGGCCATCAGCGAGAAGTGCAGCGGCAGGGTGAAGCCCAGGATCACGCCGTTACTTAAAATCACGATTAGCCAGAGCGTCTGGTGCGCCGGGCCACCCGGCAGGAACCACATTCCCACCGCAAGCGCAGCGAGTATCAGGTTGGTGTAGTAGTAGAGTTTGACGGTATCAATCCGCCGCGACAGCGGACTGACGATCACCGCGCCCAGAATAGCGGCAAAGGTCACCATGGTGAAAAACAGCGAGGTGTACGCCGTGCTGCCCTGAAGCACGTAGGTGATGAAGTACATGTATCCGCCGCCGCGAATGTTGAAGACGTTGATCAGCAGAAACGACATCACCAGCATCAGCAGCAGCTGATCGTTTTTCCGCAGGCCCGCCAGGTGCTCGCGCAGGGTGAATTTACCCATCAGCGCAAGCGGGACGCGCTCGCGCACCCAGAAGAAGCAGCACAGGAACATCACCACGGCGATGGTGCACAGCACGCCGACGCCCAGCTGATAACCCCGGGCGGTATTGCCCTGTCCCAGCTCTGACACCAGCCACGGCAGGCCAACGGAGACCAGAAAGCCCGCCACGCCGCACAGTACGAAGCGCCAGGACTGGCAGGATATAACCTCGTTGTGGCGGGTGGTCATGGTGTTGATCAGCGCGCAATATGGCACGTTGATGGCGGTATAGCCCACTGAAAGCAACAGATAGGTGCCGAACGCCCAGGCGATTTTCACGCCCATGCTGGCGTCCGGGACGGTGAAGGTCAGCACGCCGACGATCCCGATGGGAAGCGCGACCCACAGCTGCCAGGGACGAAAACGCCCCCAGCGGCTCTGCGTGCGGTCGGCAATCACGCCCATCACCGGATCGGAAATCGCGTCAAATACCCGAAGGGCAATAAACAGCGTGCCCACCAGCGCGGGCGTCAGGCCAAATACATCGGTATAGAAAAAGGTCAGAAAGTTCATGATCAGGCAGGTAATTACCGTGCCGCCCGCGTCGCCCAGGCCGTAGCCAATTTTCTCGCGGACTGACAGCCGGTCATCGGCTGCCTGTTTTGCAACTTCTGCGTCTGTAATCGGTGTGGAAGTCATGGGGTAACTCCTCGATAAACGATTTTTTATCGTATTTGTGCAAGGTACCCCATTTATTCTGCATTCAACGGGCAGACCAACAAGGGAAGGGAAAAGTATAAAAAGGTGACGATTCCGACCTGATGGTAAAACTGTGAGTTTGATCGAGCTGTTCTGCTGATATTTATTAATAATCAAGGGATAAAGACAATATTAGCCACCAAAAAAGCGGAAAAATGAATATCCATGCTTGAATTATCCATAGCACTTCCGATTAGAGTTCAAAATGGCGGGTTATTTATCTCCCGCGGCGTGGGCCGTCATCCCGCACGAAAATTATCTTCGTGGGAGATAATTTTTGTCGAAAAAGGGACATTAACGATCCAGGAGGAAAATACGCTGTTTGAGGTAAACGCTGGCGAGAGTTTATTACTTTGGCCGAAGCGGCGGCATGTCGGCGTGGAAGATTTTCCGGGCGATCTCAAATTTTACTGGCTGCATTTTGAGGTGGATGAACGCTTGCCGGTGTTGCCAGGCGCGACGCCGCTGTCGATTGAGCAACACTGTAGCGTGCGGGATCCGCAATATGTTATTGCGTTATTCCGTCAGTTTTTAAGCGAGCAGGAAAAATTACAGCGTAGCCAGGCGCTGGAGATAATTTTGCTGTTAATTTTGCAGCAGATATCGCTCTCGCCGGGATATGAAGATAAAGCGGATGATGCGGGCGCAGCAATGGCGTGGAAGGCCAAGCAGCTTATCCGCACGCACTTTCATTTGCCCCTGTCCACTTCGCAGCTGGCAAAAGAGCTGCACTGCAACGCAGATTACCTGGGGCGGGTATTTCGTCGGACGTTTCATTTAACCCTGACGGAGGCAATTCACCGCCAGCGCGTCAGGGCCGCTGAAAAACTGCTGCTGAACGATGCGGCCTCATTAACTGAAGTGGCCGCCCGGTGCGGTTTTAATGACGTGGGTTATTTCCGGCAAATATTCTCAAAACATACCGGGTTAACGCCCGCCGTCTGGAAACGGCGGTACTGTAAAGAGCATATTAATTCCGGATGATCACTGGCCGTAATAGGCATTTGCGCCATGCTTGCGCAGGTAATGCTTATCCAGCAATTCCTGCTGCATAACCGGAAGCTGAGGTGCAAGCTGGCGCGAGAAAAGCCCCATATAGGCGCACTCTTCCAGCACCACGGCATTGTGTACCGCATCGGCAGCGTCTTTGCCCCAGGCAAACGGGCCGTGAGAATGAACCAGCACCGCCGGGACCTGCATCGGGCTTATGTCGCGCTCCTCGAAGGTTTTGATAATGACTTCCCCCGTCTGGTATTCATATTCACCCGCGATTTCAGCCGTGGTCATCAGCCGCGTGCAGGGGATCGCACCGTAAAAATAGTCCGCGTGCGTCGTTCCCCACGCGGGTAAATCCTGCCCCGCCTGCGACCAGATGGTGGCGTGGCGGGAATGGGTATGCACAATGCCGCCAATTTCCGGGTAACGACGATACAGCGCGAGATGGGTCGGGGTGTCGGAGGAGGGCTTTTTACTCCCCTCGACCACTTTTCCCGTGGCGATATTTACCACCACCATATCTTCTGCGTTCATCACGTCGTACTCCACGCCGGATGGTTTGATCACCATCATGCCGCTGGCACGGTCAACCGCGCTGACGTTGCCCCAGGTGAACGTCACCAGCTGGTGGGCGGGCAGGGCGAGATTTGCCGCCAGCACCTCGGCTTTGAGTTGTTCTAACATGTCATGCCTCCTTCCTGCATTCGGGCTTCAATCCAGCGGCGCGCCTGGATGATCTCCAGCACCGGCTCTTTGGCTTTCTCGGTCCACATTTCAATCAGAAATGCGCCGCGATAATTAAGTTGATTCAGCGTGTTAAACACGCCAACGAAATCGACGCAGCCCTCGCCAAACGGCACGTCGCGGAACTGTCCGGGGCTTTGCTCGGTAACGGGCCGGGTATCTTTCAGGTGGATAGCGGCGATGCGGTCAATGCCCAGCGTCAGCTCGGCGGTGACGTCGTTGCCCCACGCGCTCAGGTTGCCGACGTCCGGGTAAACGCTGAACCACGGCGAGGCGAGCATGTCGTCCCACTTTTTCCACTTGCTGATGGAGTTCATAAACGCAGTGTCCATGATCTCTACCGCCAGCATTACCTGCGCGGCGGCAGCCTGCTCTACGGCCCACGCCAGCCCTTCGGCAAAGCGCTGTTGCGTGCCCTCGTCGTGCTCCTCGTAGTACACGTCATAACCCGCAAGCTGGATGGTGCGAATACCCAAATCACGGGCCAGCCGGATGGCTTTGGTCATGATCTCGCGGGCGCGTTCGCGCACGATTTCATCGCGGCTGCCAAACGGGAAGCGACGATGGGCAGATAAGCACATCGACGGGATGGCCACGCCGGTCTCCAGCATCGCTTCCACAAGAGAGGCGCGCTGCGTGGTACTCCATTCAAGGCGCGATAAACGCTCGTCGGTCTCATCCACCGACATCTCCACAAAATCGAAGCCGCAGCTTTTTGCCAGAACCAGGCGCTCCGGCCAGGAGAGATCTTTTGGCAGCGCTTTTTCGTAAATGCCTAACGGATGCTGACGCATGGTTACTCTCCCCAGATGTCGCGGATTTGCGAATGGAATGCCTGTGCCACCTGCGGCGGATTATCGGCGCCTGCCAGCGCGCGCCCGGCAATGAAGGCTTTGACGTTGATCTGCTTAAACAGCGACAGGTCAGCGGGGGTGATACCGCCAGTTATAGAAAGCTGCAAACCGATATCGGACAGCGCCTTCATTTTGCTGAGATCCGCCTCACCCCACTGCTGGCCGCTGGCCTGTGCGTCGCGCCCGCGGTGGTAAATCGCCTGCTTCACCCCGATGCGATGCCACGCGCGTGCGTCGTCCAGCGTCCAGTTGCCAAACAGCTCCATCTGGATCTCGCCGCCGCCGCGCAGTGCGACCTCGTGGCCACGTTCAACGGTGGCCAGCGGGGCGGCACAGATGATGGTCATCCAGTTTGCGCCTGCGCCAAACGCCTGCTCAGCCAGCGTTTCTCCGGCATCGGCGACTTTCCAGTCCGCCACGATAATTTTATCCGGACACTGCGCACGCAGGGCGCGAACGGCGTTTAGCCCTTCGGTCAGGCATAGAATGGTGCCGGCTTCGACGATGTCGACGTGATCGGAAAGCGTCGCGACATCGCGCTGCGCGGCCTGAAGCGAGGTGTGGTCGAGCGCCAGCTGCAATAATGGTCGGCTCATAGGTCGTACTCCTTAACACGGGCGTGATAGCCCTGTAATGCTGAAATCAGTAGCTGGTAACGGTGATATTTGCGCTGGTAGGCGGCATGGGCACGCATGTCAGGTTCAATCATCCGGATGTCATGCCTGAGGGCGCGCTGAGCGGCGTAAAAATCGGGATAGAGGCCTGTACCGACGAGCGCGGCCAGCGCCGCACCGGAACAGCCGGTCTCTTCCACCTGCGGGAGTTCAATCGCCAGGCCGCTGACGTCCGCGAGCATCTGCATCCACACGTCCGAATGGGTGGGGCCGCCCGTCACGCGCAGGGCCTGCACGTGGGGAAAGCGTTCGAGCATACGGTTGAGGTGGGTCATGTGGCTGAATACCACCCCTTCATAAACCGCCTGGAGGAGGTGCGCGCGGGTATGCAGCGCCTGCAAGCCATAGAAGCCGCTGGTCATCTCCAGCCCGGCGTTGCTGCCGTAGAGGAAAGGCAGGAAGAACACATCGCTTTCAGCTTTTGGCAGGCTGGCCACGGCGTGGTTAATCTCATCGAATGACATATCGCCCCATTGGGCCGTCAGCCATTCCAGGTTGCCGGACGACGTGGGGCTGGCTTCATGAACGATGAACTGCTGCGGATGGACGTAGCGGCCATAGACGTAGGGGAAAGGCTCGTTGTCGCGGATGCCGTGGGCAATCCCACTGGTTACGGCCCAGGTCCCCATTACGGCATTCAGCGTATGTTCGTCATGCAGCCCGGCGCAGATCGCGGTGGAAACCACATCAAACAGTCCACCAACGACGGGAGTACCCGCCGTGAGACCGGTCAGTGCGGCTGCCTGAGCGGTGATTTCCCCGCAAATTTCTGCTGAACCGATAATAGGCGGCAGGGCACCGTCAATGTCGCTGATGCCGAGCCAGCGCGTGAGCTGCGGATCGTACTGCCCGGTATTCATGTTGTAGAGATTGGATTCCGAGATGTTGCTCTCTTCGCAGCCTTTGACTCCGGTCAGACACCAGCGCAGGTAATCGTGCGCCATCATCACGCTGCCAATTTGCTGATACCGCTGCGGCTCGTTCTCTTTAACCCAGCGCAGGAGCGAGGCCGGATGCCCCGTCCACAGCGTCTGGCGAGTATGCGGATAGAGCTTTTCGGGTATACCGTCCTGCTGCCAGCGTTGTACGATCTCCAGCGCACGGCGATCGGAGGAGAGTATGGCGTTACCCAGGGGGCGATCCTGTTTATCGAGCAGAAACAGCCCCTTGCCCTGGGCTGAAATGCCAACGCCTTTGATCTGACCGCCGTCAGCGCCTGAATTTTTGAGCAGCAGGGCGACGGTTTTGTGGCAGTGCTGCCAGAGCTGGTGCATATCCCGCTCGGCGTAGCCGGCGCGTGGGCTGAGCGTGGCCACTGAGCGGCGTTCAATACAGACTTCTTTGCCCTGGCTGTTGTATAAACCGGCTTTCAGATAAGTACCGCCACAATCGATACCCAGCCAGAAGGGCTCTTTTTCACTCATCTTCTTCTCGCTTAATTGCCGGGTGGCGCTTCGCTTACCCGGCCTACGGTTTGGTTTAGTGGGTCAGGTGAGGGCCTCAGGCCGCACGTTTATGTGGAGTCACCGTGGGGTTGGGCTCTGCTCCGGCATCGCATTTCGCCGGTAACAGCAGGGCCAGCAGCGATGCCAGCGCCAGCGAAACTGCCAGGCAGTAAACGCCTGCGTCTTTGCTGTACAGGGTGATCAGTACGCCTACCGCATAAGGACCGCAGAACCCGCCGAGGTTGCCCAGGGCATTAATCACGCCGCGAGCGCCACCCGCCATCTCAGCGCTGAACAGACGCGCCGGTATGGTCCAGAACACCCCCGCTGCGGATTGCAGGAAGAAGCCACAGCCCACCAGCGCGGCATAGGCCAGCCAGGTGTGCTCTTTCAGCGCCACGGAGAGGAACATGCAGAGCGCAAAGCCAATCAATGGCAGGGAGACAAACAGCTTGCGCTTGCCGGTGCGGTCAGAGAGCGTAGAGAACAGGAACATGCCGGCAATGGCGCCGATGTAAGGCAGAATGGCGAGCATTCCCACCTGGCCGATGCTGGTGTGCGTCAGCTCCTTCAGAATGGTGGGCAGCCAGAGGGTGTAACCGTAAATGCCAGTCTGGTAGAAGAAGTTGAGGGCGATCAGCTGCCACATGGTTTTGTCAGACAGCACCGCGCTGAGCGAGGCGTTTTTCACCTCTTTACCCGCAATGGCCTGCTGCTCTGCCGCCAGCGTTTGTACCAGGTAGTTTTTCTCGGCCTCAGAGATCCAGCGTGCTTCCTGCGGCCGGTCGTAGACGGTGAACGCCCACAGCACCAGCACAACAACGGACATCAGACCTTCAATAATGAACAGCCAGCGCCAGTCGAGAGCGGTAATAATCCAGCCCGACAGCGGGGCGGTGATGATCCCGGCGATGGGCACGAACATGATCACAATCGCGTTGGCGCGGCCGCGCTCGGCATCCGGGAACCAGTTACTGATCATCGTGAGCACAACGGGCAGCATCCCACCTTCCGCCACGCCGAGTAAGAAGCGCAGTACCAGCAGCTGATACTGGTTGGTCACAAGCCCGGTCAGAACCGAGATCACCGCCCAGGCAACCAGCGACCAGCCGATAAACTTCTTACCGCTGCCGTGCACGGCAATTTTGCCGCCGGGAACTTGCAGGAACAAATAGCCGATAAAAAAGATCCCCCCCGCCAGGCCCGCCATCGTGGCGGAAATGCCCAGCTCTTCATCCATACCGCCGGGCATCGCAAAAGCTATATTTACGCGGTCCATATAGGAAATAATGCAGGCGATAAGAATAGGGGGAATGATCCTTAGCCAGCGCTGGCGCGGAATGTCCGCGTGTAGAGCATTTGAAGAAATATTCATAGTTAATATCTCAGTGAAGGTAACCGGAAAATGTATTCTTTATTTTTATTGTGACGCTTTATTCATAGCGCTAATGCCGTCGCGCAAAATAGCGATGCGATGGCTGACGTCAGCATTAGCATTTATTTCCAGTAATTTAATACCGGAGAATTTCAATGTTGCGGCGCTCGCCGCAGTAAACAGCGTTTTTACATGTTCAGTGGACATGAGACTGTCGGCGCAGAACGAAGAAAACGGCGCGTGCAGATCCTGCCATTCTCCATACTCACCGTGAGGGGTCGTGCCCGAAAACATCAGCGCCCCCAGCTTCCCGGCAGCGAGTGCCGCCTGAACATGTTCCAGCGTAAGGGCGGTGTTGCGACCTTCGATGGCCGAACGTGCCCAGTTGATACAGACGCTGATATCGGTCTCTTTCACTACCTCCAGCACCTGCTCTAAGGGCAAGAACCCTTTACGCGGCGCCGGGCCATTCATCGCATCACAGTGTTCCAGCACCAGATCGCAGCCCCAGTCCCAGCTCGCGATTTCCCGTACCGAGCGGGAGAATGATTCTGTCGCTTGCTCGACAGAATCATTACCCGCCTGCGGTGCGGCCTGCATTTCCAGAGCGATCACTTTCCCGGGAAAGCGGGTGTTAACGGCATCAATCTTTTGATGCAGATGGCGGTAATATTCAATGCACGCTTTACGCTGTTCTTCGTCCGCGGACGCCAGGCCAAACGCGCCGTTGCTGCCGCGGCGGCGCATGGTTTCCATAACGGCTGTGACAACGATCTGCCAGTCGCCCGGCGTATGACGAAACAGCCATTCATCACCAAACGGATGGAGATTTTCAAGGCAAGGTTGTTCCAGCCCGCGAATATTTGGCGTGTCGGAAAGTTCCCGCCAGAAGGCGTATTCTTCCTGCTCCCCTTTCTGGTGAAATGAGGGTGCACAGGGGTACGCACCAATAATAAAACCGGTGTTGGTCATTTCGCATTCCTGTATTTATCAGAAAATTAATCTAATTCGCTGATGGCCACTTTCACCACAATTTTACGAATTGCGGATCCCTTGTTTTTAATACAGGCAGGACGGTGAACATCCTGCGGGAAAAATATGGCGTAACTGCCAGGTATCATTTCGATAAATGACTCATGTTCGCTGTCGTGATAAAAAATAATATCCCGTTGCTCCAGCAATGATTCGCTGATTTTGTTATTCCCGGTATCAATAGCAATACCGATTTTTTCTTCGCCCCAGGCCAGAAACTGGATATCCAGATAGCGGCGATGTACTTCAGGGCGGTTCTCGTGTTGTTCCTTTGTGGTGAGGTCGAGAACCTGGGCAAAAATGTTGCGGCCTTCAATTTCGATCACGCCCGGCGCCAGGGTGGTGAAATCCGTGGTACGCAGAAAATTAAGCGCCTTTTCTATCGCCAGCGGCAGGCGACATGGATTTGGCTGTGCAATATGTCCGAATATCATGACCCACTCCTTACAGAGACTGGATTTTCGCCCACACGCTGTCGTCAACCGTGATGCCGTTGCGGCGATTCTCCTCCAGCAGGCGTGTGAACTCATGGCCTGGCAGACGGACGGCGACATTTTCATCAGCGCGTTCTGCGGTGGTGATGAAGTCCATGATGCGCTGTAGTTTGGCATCGCGGGTTGGACCGTCGATCAGGCGATCCACTTCGATGGCGATAAAGATCTGCGATACGCCGTATTCGTCGCTGTTGTCCTGGGTCACTTCCGCGACGGACGCGCCGTCAGAGAGCAGGGTGGCGATCATGTCGAGCACAATCGACAAGCCGGAACCTTTCCAGTAGCCCATGGGCAGAATGCGACGGTTTTTCTCAATCACGCCCGGCTCTCTGGTCAGATTGCCTTCATCGTCAAAGCCGCCGTCGACCGGTAATTCGCGTCCGGCCAGGCGATTCACCTCCAGCATGCCGTAGGAGAACATCGACATCGACATATCGACCATGGTGATTGGATTCGACGGGATAGCGACGATCAGCGGGTTTGTGCCGATGCAGCATTCTTTTGATCCCCACGCGGGCATCACGGCAATAGAGTTGGTCCAGCAGATGCCGATATAGCCTTTCTCCGCCGCCTGCCAGCCGTAGCTGCCGCCGCGCATCCAGTGGTTAGCGTTACGCAGCGCCACCAGGCCGATCCCGTGATCGGACGCCAGCTCGGTAGCACGGTCCATCATCTTTTTCGCCGTCAGGTTGCCGATGGAACGCTGGGCATCCCACTGTTCGATGGCGCCTAATGTCGTTACGCGTTTCGGCTGGGCGTCAGGGATGATGTCGCCTGCGTCAAGCTGCTGAATAAATCGCGGGAAGCGGTTGACGCCGTGTGAATAAACGCCGGACTCCGTGGTGCGGGCGAACATCTCGGCGCAGGCGTCTGCATTATCCGCTTTTACACCGCGATCGAGCAGAACCCGATTGAACGCCGCTTTCAACTCTTCGAAGGTCACTTTCATCCCTGTTCTCCTGTTTTTTTAGGGGCAAGTGCGAGTGCTTTTTTATCGCTAAATTTCACTATACGAAATCTGATTTCAAATATAGCGATCAAATTTTGTCAGATCAACGACATTCACGTTTTTCAAAATCGATTAAAATCAAATGGTTGTGTTTTTTCTGTTGAGATCGTGAACTAAACCACACTTTGCGCTACCATCAGGGCGCGATAAACAGGAGCCATTTGATGAGCATAAAAGAGAGCGAAATGACGCAAGAAAAAGAGAGGCCAGCAGGTAGCCAGAGCTTGTTTCGCGGCCTGATGCTGATTGAAATCCTCAGTAACTATCCGAACGGGTGTCCGCTTGCGCATTTATCAGAACTGGCGGGGCTGAATAAAAGCACCGTGCACCGGTTATTGCAGGGGTTGCAGTCGTGCGGGTACGTGACGCCGGCGCCGGCGGCAGGGAGCTATCGTCTGACCACCAAATTTATCGCCGTCGGGCAAAAGGCGCTTTCATCGCTCAATATTATTCACGTGGCGGCGCCGCACCTCGAGGCGCTGAACATTGCCACCGGCGAAACGGTCAACTTCTCCAGCCGTGAAGATGATCACGCGATCCTGATTTATAAGCTTGAGCCGACAACCGGTATGCTGCGCACGCGCGCATATATCGGCCAGCATATGCCGCTCTATTGTTCTGCGATGGGCAAAATCTATATGGCGTTTGGCCATCAGGATTACGTGGCGAGCTACTGGGAAAGCCACCAGGAACAGATCCAACCTTTGACCCGCAACACCATCACCGAACTGAGCGCGATGTATGATGAGCTGGCGGAAATTCGCGATCACAGTATGGCGATGGATAAAGAAGAGAACGAGCTGGGTGTGTCATGTATCGCCGTGCCGGTCTTTGATATTCACGGGCGCGTGCCCTATGCCATCTCCATTTCGCTGTCGACGTCGCGCATGAAGCAGGTGGGTGAGAAAAACTTGCTAAAACCGCTGCGTGACACGGCGGAAGCTATCTCGAAAGAACTGGGGTTTAACGTGCGCGAGGCGTAACTGATGAACCGATTTATTCTGACGGATCCAGAAAAATGTATCGGGTGCCGCACCTGTGAGGTGGCGTGCATGATGTCGCATCAAAGCAGCGCCACGCCAGAAGCGTTTACGTCACGGATCCGCGTGGTTAAGGGGGGAACCTTCACTACGGCGGTGGGCTGCCACCAGTGTGAAGATGCGCCCTGCGCGAATGTCTGCCCGACGGGGGCCATTCACCGCGCTGCGGGAGCCTGGCTCGTTGAGCAGGCTCGCTGTATCGGCTGCAAAAGCTGTATGGTGGCGTGCCCGTTCGGGGCAATGCAGGTTCGGGTCGTGGAAGATCGCGTTCAGGCGCTGAAATGTGATTTGTGCGCGCATCGCGAGGGCGGTCCCGCCTGCGTCGAAGCCTGTCCCACCCACGCGCTGCGCTGCATAGACCCCGCAAGATTACGCGCGGAACGGCTGCGTAATCTGGCCTGAGGTTTTATTAACCGGCCTCGCGCCAGGCGTTCTCAATCTCTTCGGCGAGAATTTTCACACCCGCTTCGATTTTTTCCGGGGCCGGGACGTAGTTCATGCGCATGCACTGGTGCGTGTGCGGCCACGGCTTATCCAGCCCCGGGAAGAAGTAATCCCCTGGCACCATCAGTACGCCACGTTTTTTCAGACGCTGATAAAGCAGCTCTGTCGTAATGGGCAGATCCTTAAACCACAGCCACAGGAAAATTGCCCCTTCCGGTTTATGGATCAGGCAGCGTTCTTCCGGTAAGTAGCGGCGAAGGATGGCGATGGTTTCCTGAACGCGCTGAGAGTAAAACGGCTTAATCACCTCATTCGACAGGCGCAGCAGGTCGTTACGCCTGATCATCTCGCACATCATCGCCGGGCCGATGCCGCCAGGGGAAAGGCTGATAATGCCGTTCATATTGGTAATGGCGGTGATGATTTTCTCGTTAGCAATGATAATGCCGCAACGGCTGCCCGGCAGGCCCAGCTTGGAGAGGCTCATGCAGAGGATGATGTTCGGGTTCCATAGCGGACGCGCTTCGCTGAAGATGATCCCCGGGAACGGTACGCCATAGGCGTTATCGATCACCAGCGGGATGCCGTGCTGATTCGCCAGCGCATCCAGCTTCATCAGCTCGTCGTCGGTGATCACGTTGCCCGTCGGGTTGGTGGGACGTGATACGCAGATCATGCCCGTCTCTTCACCGATATGCAGATGTTCAAAATCGACGTGATATTTGAACTGGCCCTCTGGCAGCAACTCGATATTCGGACGTGCGGAAACAAACAGGTCTTCTTCGAGGCCGGCATCGGCATAGCCGATATACTCCGGTGCCAGCGGGAACAGCACTTTTTTCGTGGTGCCGTCGGCGCGGCGTCCGGCGAACAGATTGAATAAGTAGAAAAACGCGCTCTGACTGCCGTTTGTCAGTGCAATATTCTGTGGTTCGATATCCCAACCCAGCGCTTCCCGCAGCATTGCCGCCAGAAGCGTCAGTAGTTCTGTTTTACCCTGAGGGCCGTCGTAATTACATAGCGCATCGGTTGCTTTACCGTTTTCCAGCATCTCTGCCAGCAGCGTCTGGAAGTAGGTGTTCATCTCCGGAATTTGAGCCGGGTTTCCGCCGCCAAGCATGATAGCGCCTGGGGTGCGCAGCCCGTCGTTGAGATCCTCCATCAGGCGGGTAATGCCTGAATGGCGGGTAAATTTGTCGCCGAATAGTGAAAACGTCATAGCCGGTGATCTGTCGGGCTTAATATGAAAGGCAGTAACCATAACGCCAGCACCGTGTTGGTGCAAATCGGCGAATGTGGTCGGATTTGTTGTTTTATGTGGTAGGTTTGTATTTGTGTGGTGAATTGTTCTGGTGAATGCCCCTCACCCCGGCCCTCTCCCCCTGGGGCTGAGAGTTCCCCACAAAATAATGCCTGCACAGACGGCCCCCTCTCCCTTGAGGGAGAGGGCTGGGGTGAGGGGGAACATACGGCTCTGGTGGTCATTCCGTTCACGTTATGTTCCTTGCTACTCTGTCACGATATAACCGGTGAACGTGCCAGGGTGGCTCAGTCGCCACCACCCTGGCGACCCGGGCTTCCGGCGGTAAATCGCCGCTTCGCGGTGCCTTCGGCTTATTCCTTCCGGCTTATCGGGGACGGGCGGAGGTAACATCCCTGTAAAGCCCGCCCTCTCGGCGCATCCCTGCGCCTCGCCCCGGCCTACAGGAAACGCCTCAGCGATTTACAGCCGGACCGAGGCATCGCTGAAAGCCCTCAGTTATTCTGAGGCAACGTTATAGCTTTTGCTTTCAAATTACTGGGGATCCCTCAGCCCCTGGGGAGAGGGTTAGGATGAGGGGGTCTATTGATTACCCGCCCACACCACCATCACCTTATCGCCCTTGTGCTCGCGCACAAAGCCGTAGCCTTCTTTCAGTGACAGCGTGGTTTGCTTGCCTTCACCCACCGCCGGATGACGGGCGCGGAACTGCCCCAGAAGCTGCCAGTGGGCGACAGTTAACGCCTGTTTACCCGTGACGTCCTGCCAGTTCATATCCGAACGGGTTCCCTGTAGCGGATCGGAGCCCGTCGGGCCGAATGGACGCTCTGATTCATCGCCGTAATAGATCTGGACGCTTCCCGGTGCCAGCAGCAGTAACTCAGCGGCGCGCTGGCCCCCTTCACGGAACAGACGCGTATCATGGGAGGAGAGATAGCTCAGCACATTAAAACTTTGCAGCTTTTCTGCCATTTGCTGCCAGGTCAAATCCATATCGGCCAGACAGTCCACCGCTTTCGCCGCCTGCTCCTGATAGTCAAAGTTGATCATCGCATCGAAGCCGTGGCGGTAATAATCGCTCTGCATCACGCCGTGGCCCCAGGATTCACCGGTCATCCAGAATGGCGCATTGTCGAGTTTTTTGTCCGGGTTGGCGGCTTTCCACGCGGCCAGCGCCTGGCTGGCCTGGTTTTTCAGTTGCTGCCAGGCTTCAGGCTCAACGTGCTTAGCGGTATCGACCCGGAAGCCGTCGATGCCGTAGTCACGTACCCACTGGCTGAGCCAGTGGGTCAGGTAATCTCGCGGCGTGAAATTCGTCATCACTTTCGCGTTGGTGTCGGGCTTGTGTTGATAAAAGTTCGGCAAACCTGACGGGATCTTAGATTCCGTTTTCAGATCCGGCAGAAAGGCCAGCGACATGGTCAGATCGTCAAAGCCCGGGTTGTCATAATCACCGATATCGGTACGGATCCATTTTTTACCCCACCATTTTTCCCATGCGGCTTTGTCACTGAAGTTGATGTAATCGTTGAAGCTGTGCCAGCTTTGACCCGCGCCTGGCTTCCAGTCAGTCCAGCGCTCGCCGAGGGTTTTTTTCAGCTCATCGCCCTGCAAATAGAGCGCGCCAAACTGATACTCCTGCATATCTGCAAGCGTCGCATAACCCGCGTGGTTCATGACAATGTCAAACAGGACGCGGATACCGCGCCTGTGCGCGTCGTCGACAAGCTGGCGTAAATCATCTTCGCTGCCCATGTTGGCGTCGAGTTTCGTCCAGTCCTGAGTGTAATAGCCGTGATAGGCGTAGTGGGGGAAATCCCCTTTGGTGCCGCCGCCAACCCAGCCGTGGATTTGCTCCAGCGGTGAGCTTATCCAGAGCGCATTCACGCCCAGTTGCTGAAGGTAATCCAGTTTGCTGGTAAGCCCTTTCAGATCGCCGCCGTGGAAAGTACCAATCTCCTGCATACCGTCTTTATGGCGGCCATAGCTGTTGTCGTTGGTGGGGTCGCCATTTACGAAGCGATCGGTCAGCACGAAATAGACGGTGGCGTTTTGCCAGCTGAATGGCGCGGGTTTGTCCGTCTCGGCGCGCTCAAGCAGCAGCAGGCCATTGCTGTTGGCGGCTGGCTGAAGAATTACTTTGCCGTTTTGAACGGTCGCGGTCTGTTTGCTGTAAAAATCACGCACCACCGTCCCTTCCGGAAAGGTGTTAACGACATCGATCGTGAGCGGTTTGCCGTCCCACTTCGGGCACTGGCGGGTAACGTTTGCGACAGGCTGTGGCGCCGCACTTTGTACCGTCAACATCAGCGTCGGCGTTCCCGAGCGCGTATCAATACGCATCTGATAAACGCCGTCACGGAATAACCGCCACTGCGGTGGGGTCCCTTCGCAGGGTTTGAGCGACAACATCTCGTTGAGTTTAATGGCACCTGTCGGCTGCCAGCACGCGTTATCAAGACTCAACGTCAGCGGGCGGGTACCCTTCGCAAGCGTTGCCTGGCTGGTAAAGACGCCGGTACCTTCAGCGCTAAACGCGTTAAATCCCGGCGATGACCAGTCGGCATGCGCGAATGCGGGTAACATCAGAACAGCTAATGCAGTGCGTTTCATTCCATTTTCCTGTCGCGGCATTTTTGACCAGTGTGCCACTCGGCTCAGGGGAAAAACTCCTCCTCTGAGGCTTTCTGCCAGGAGGACGCGAAGGGATGAGTGATCCCGCGCAAAATTAGGCAGTTATCTGCGATATCGCGCACATTTTTCCAGTGCTGGTGATTTAATGAGCATGTTCCGGATGACATAGTTTCGGAATTGGACTATTTGTATACGTGCTCTTGAGGACTATTTTTGGTATGATTTGAGATTCCGCTCTCAAATTTTTGAAGAAAATAAGGTGTTGGAATGTATATATCCGACCAGGAGACCTAATGATATCGACTCCCATTCGACGATATGGGGCCGCGATACTCATGTTACTCACCATGGCATTTTCAGGTGAGGTGCTTGCAAAGACGCACGCGGATACAACGAGTAAGAAAGCCCACGTAATAAAGACGACAAGCAGTAAGGTTAGCAGTAAACAAGAGTATTCTCGCAATAGTGCAAAGAGTAGTTCACTTCCTGATTTGCGAAAATACCCTTCCGGGACACCAAGGAAAAAAGCGTTTCTCCGGACGGTAATGCCTTACATTAAAAGTCAAAATGCCGCGATTACTGCGGATCGTAACTGGCTGATCTCCAAACAGTACGATAGCCGCTGGTCGCCGTCTGAGCGCACTCGCCTGAAAGACATCGCCAAACGCTATAAAGTGAAGTGGAGCGGGAACACGCGTCGTGTGCCGTGGAACACTCTGTTAGAGCGTGTGGACATTATTCCAGGCAGTATGGTCGCGACAATGGCCGCCGCCGAAAGCGGTTGGGGCACCTCGAAGCTGGCGCGCAACAACAACAATCTGTTTGGCATGAAATGCGCAAAAGGTCGTTGTACTAATGCACCCGGCAAGGTGAAGGGTTATTCACAGTTTGAATCGGTGAAAGATTCCGTGAATGCCTATGTGGTGAACCTGAACACCCACCCGGCCTACTCCTCGTTCCGTAAGTCACGCGCTCAGCTGCGTAAGGCGGATCAGGAAGTAACGGCTACGGCGATGATCCACAAGCTGAAAGGTTATTCCACTCAGGGACAGCGTTATAACAATTACCTGTTCTCCATGTACCAGGATAACCAGCGTCTGATTGCCGCACATATGTAATGAAAAACGCCTTCCACTGGAAGGCGTTCTTTTTTCTAGAGCAGGACTTCACTGTACCGTTCCCGGTACTCCTTCGGCGTGGTGTCATACTCTTTTCTGAACACCGAATAGAAATACTGAAGCGACGGATAGCCGCACATCTGTGAAATCTCGTTGATCGACAGCGAGGTGGAGATCAGCAGACTGCGCGCTTTCTCCAGCTTTTCCGCATGGATCACGGCGTGAATCGTCTCACCGACTTCCTCTTTGAACCGCTTCTCCAGATTCGAACGTGAAATGCCGACCGAATCGAGCACCTGATCGACCTTAATCCCTTTGCAGGCATGATTGCGAATGTAGTGCATCGCCTGAATCACGGCCGGATCGTTTAAGGAGCGGTAGTCAGTTGAGCGACGCTCGACCACGCGAACGGGCGGAACCAGCAGACGCTGGAGCGGCAGGGATTCGTTGTCTAACAGTCTGTGCAGCAGCTTTGCGGCCTGATAGCCCATCTGACGGGTACCCTGAGCCACGGATGAGAGCGCCACGCGCGACAGATAGCGCGTAAGCTCTTCGTTATCAATACCAATCACGCACAGCTTTTCAGGCACCGGAATATGCAAATGTTCGCACACCTGTAATACGTGGCGGGCGCGGGCGTCCGTCACGGCGATAATCCCTGTCTGGGGCGGCAGCGTTTGCAGCCAGTCAGCCAGACGATTTTGTGCGTGCTGCCAGTTTTCTGGCGCGGTTTCCAGCCCCTGATAAACGACGCCGCGATACTTCTCCTGGGCAACCAGCTGGCAGAAGGCATATTCACGCTCCATCGCCCAGCGCTTTCCGCTGGTGGCGGGCAATCCGTAAAACGCAAAACGATGTACGCCTTTCTCCTTTAAATGGAGGAAGGCGGTCTCGACCAGAGCATGGTTATCCGTGGCGATGTAGTGGACGGGGGGGTAATGTTCCGGTGTATGGTAAGAGCCGCCAACGCCCACGATAGGCACGTCGACGCCACTCAGCAACTGTTCAATCACGGGGTCGTCAAAGTCAGCGATGACCCCATCTCCCAGCCAGTCTTTGATGTTCTCCAGACGGGTACGAAAATCTTCTTCGATGAAAATATCCCATTCGGATTGCGACGCCTGCAAATATTCGCCAACCCCTTCAACCACCTGCCGGTCATAGGCTTTGTTGGCATTGAATAACAACGTAATGCGGTGACGCTTTTCAAACATGGCTCATTTCCCAAATTAGTCACGATAGTGTTATCAGGCGCGCCGCTTGGTGGCAGAGTCCATCCAGACTGCCAGCAAAAGAATGGCACCCTTGACGATATACTGCCAAAACGTCGGCACGTCCATCATACTCATCCCGTTATCCAGCGAAGCCATAATAAATGCGCCCATCACCGCCCCCGCCACGCTGCCAATGCCCCCGGCGAGGCTGGTCCCGCCAATCACGCAGGCGGCGATGGCGTCCAGCTCGGCAATGTTACCCGCAGACGGGGAGCCCGCCCCCAGTCGCGAACTGAGGATCAGCCCCGCGATGGCCACCATCAGGCCGTTGATGGCAAAGACGGCGAGTTTGGTGCGTTCTACGTTGATACCAGATAAACGCGCGGCTTCCAGATTGCCGCCGATGGCATAAATACGGCGACCGAATGCGGTACGTGTGGCCATAAACATCCCACCTAACAGCAACAGCGCCAGCAGCAGAACGGGCGTTGGGACACCGCGATAATCGTTTAACAGCCAGATGGCCCCCAGCACAATCACCGCAGTAAGCGCCTGACGGCCGACAACCGAGGTTGAGGCAGGCGAGGTCAGCCCCAGCGCCTGGCGACGCATGCGTCCTCGCCATTGCCACGCGACAAACGCCATCAGCCCAACCACGCCGATCGTAAAACCGACGCCATCAGAGAGGTAGCTTTGGCCAATCTGGGACATCGAGGCGCTGGTCGGGGAGACGGTGGTGCCGTTGGTGATCCCAATCAGAATGCCGCGGAAGGCCAGCATCCCCGCTAAGGTGACGATAAACGACGGGACTTTACGGTAGGCCACCCACCAGCCATTCCACGCCCCTAGCAGCAGACCCAGCACCAGCGTGACCGCAATCGTCAGCGGCAGCGGCCAGCCGAGCCAGACGTCAAAAATTGCCGCCACGCCGCCGAGCAGACCCATCATCGACCCTACCGACAGGTCAATTTCCGCTGAGATAATCACAAAGACCATCCCCACCGCCAGGATCCCGGTGATGGCGGTCTGACGCAGCAGGTTAGAGACGTTACGTGCGCTTAAATAGGAGCCATCGGTCATCCAGGTAAAGAACAACATGATCACGATAATGGCGGCAATCATTACAAAAACTTGCAGATTCAGCGATTTAAGTCCTGCGAACGCACCGGGCGTCGGAACAGCGACTTTGATATCAGACGGGTTGCTTTTCGACATGGCGTTCGCTCCTTAAGGCAGCTTCCATCACCTGCTCTTGCGTCAGGTTCTGGTTGTTCAGGTTGGCTTTGAGTTTCCCTTCATGCATGACCAGCACGCGGTCGCTCAGCCCCAGCACTTCAGGCAATTCGGACGAGATAACAATGACGGCAATCCCTTGCTGCACAAGCTGGTTGATCAGCTTGTAGATTTCATACTTCGCGCCGATATCGATCCCGCGGGTGGGTTCGTCCAGAATTAAAATGCGCGGATTAAGCAGCAGGCAGCGCGCCAGAATCGCTTTCTGCTGGTTGCCGCCGCTCAGGCGTCCTATCGCCAGCTCCGGCGAGGAGGTTTTCACCTTAAGCCGGGCAAGCGACTGGAGAATACACTGCTGTTCTGCGGCATCATCCAGGCTGCTCAGCGCGCCGGAAAACTGGCTGAGCGCCGCCAGCGTGATATTTTTTCCCACCGCCATTACCGGCACGATGCCGTCTTTTTTGCGGTCTTCTGGCACCATGGCGATGCCCTTAGCAATAGCCTGCTGGCAGTTGTCGATTTTTACCGGCTGACCGTCGATATAAATTTTGCCTTCCCAGCGCCCCGGCCAGACGCCAAAGAGACACTGCACGGCCTCGGTTCTTCCCGCACCCACTAAACCCGCAATGCCGAGAATTTCGCCGCGGTGCAGCGAGAAGGAGAGGTTATCCACGCGCTTGATATGGCGGTTAACGGGATGCCACGCCGTCAGGTTTTCCACGCGCAGGAGCTCTTCGCCGATGGTGTGCGGTTCGTTGGGATACAGCGCGGTGAGTTCGCGACCCACCATCATGGTGATGATGTCATCCTCGCTCATGCCTTCTGCTTCACGCGTGCCGATGTGCTGCCCGTCGCGGATGACGCAGATGGTGTCGGAAATGGCTTTCACCTCATTGAGCTTGTGCGAAATATAGATGCAGGCGATACCGTGGTTTTGCAGATCGCGGATGATATTGAGCAGTACGGCGGTTTCCTGTTCGGTGAGTGAGGCGGTTGGTTCGTCGAGGATCAGCAGGCGCACCTGTTTGTTCAGCGCCTTGGCGATCTCGACCAGCTGCTGCTGGCCTAAACCTAAGTCGCCCACGCGCGTATCCGGTGAGATAGCCAGGCTCACCTGAGCCAGCAGTTTTTCGCAGCGCAGCGTCATGGTGTCGTAATCCAGTACGCCGTGGCGTGAGAGTTCGGCACCGAGAAAGATATTTTCCAGCACGGTAAGGTGCTTCACCAGCGCCAGCTCCTGGTGAATGATAGCGATGCCTTTACGTTCGGTATCGCGAATGTGCGTGGCCTGGAGCACCTCACCGGCAAAAACAATTTCGCCCTCGTAGCTGCCGTGCGGGTAGATCCCGCACAACACTTTCATTAGCGTGGATTTTCCCGAGCCATTTTCGCCGCACAGCGACATCACTTCGCCGGGATTCAGCCGCAGGCTTACGTTATCGACTGCTTTCACCGCTCCGAAGGCTTTGGTGATGCTTTTCATTTCAAGTAAATAAGACATAACTGCTCCGCATAGCCCAACAGATGAACAGGGCAGGTCAATGCGCCCCTGCCGGGCAGGGGCTGCGCTGGATTACAGTTCACTCTTCTTATGGAAACCGTCTTTCACCACGGTGGCGTCAATATTCTCTTTGTTGACTTCGATAGGGGTAAGCAGGCGAGCAGGTACGTCTTTCAGGCCGTTATTTAACGTCGCGTCTGCTTTAGGTTGCTGGCCATTGCCCAGCTCAACGGCAATTTCGGCGGCCGTATTGGCAAGCTCGGTAATGGGCTTATACACCGTCATGGTCTGGGTACCCGCGATGATGCGTTTTACACCCGCAAGGTCGGCGTCCTGGCCGGAAATAGCGACTTTCCCGGCCAGACCCTGCGCGCTCAGCGCCTGAATGGCGCCACCCGCAGTGGCATCGTTAGAGGCCACCACCGCATCGATTTTGTTGTTATTTGCGGTCAACGCGTTTTCCATAATTTTCAGCGCGTTTTCCGGTAACCAACCGTCAGCCCACTGGTCGCCGACGACTTTAATTTTGCCCTCGTCGATATACGGCTTCAGCACTTTCATTTGTCCCTGGCGGAACAGTTTGGCGTTGTTATCCACAGGCGAGCCGCCCATCAGGAAATAATTCCCTTGAGGCACTTTTGCGACCAGGCTTTTAGCCTGTAATTCACCCACCTTTTCATTGTCGAACGAAATATAATAATCAATATCGGCATTATTAATCATGCGGTCATAAGCCAGGACTTTTATCCCTTCCTGTTTCGCTTCTTTCACCACGTTGCTTAATACCTGGCCGTTATACGGGATAATGACCAGCACATCGACGCCACGGTTGATCATATTCTCGATTTGCGACATTTGCGTCTCTTCGTTGCCGTTAGCGGACTGAACGAACACCTCCGCGCCGAGAGATTCCGCTTTTTTAACAAAGATATCGCGATCTTTTTGCCAGCGCTCCAGGCGTAAGTCATCAATCGCCATGCCGATTTTGACCTCTTTGGCGTGTCCGGCAAAGCTTGCAAGCAGGAGAGTAGTGCAGAGCGTTAGGGTCAGGTTCTTTATCTTCATAATTATTAGGCCTTTTTGTAGGGATATGTGTAGCTGAGATAAAAGAAACGTTCACTGCTGAGACGCAGCAAATTTTTAACGTGGAAAGGCCTGCTGGCAATTACAGATTTTTATCTTCTCATTACGATATTTGGTTTATTTCTGAATTTATGACCGCGATCGGATTTTAAAAAGCGTAACCTATTAATTACATTTGATTCTGGAATGCGCGCCGAAAAATAGTTTGTCTGCGCATTATTTTGCGAGCCAGCGCACAATTGCGCATTATCTCAATAGCAGTGTGAAATAACGTAATTGAGCAACCTCCAATGTCTATTCACTATTACTCCAGAAGCAAGACCACGCCGCATACCCTGATTATGGAGCTCAATATGCAAGCTTATTTCGACCAACTCGATCGCGTTCGTTTCGAAGGCACGAAAACGACCAATCCTTTAGCATTTCGTCACTACAACCCGGATGAGCTGGTGCTGGGTAAGCGCATGGAAGATCACTTGCGCTTTGCCGCCTGCTACTGGCACACCTTCTGCTGGAACGGTGCCGATATGTTCGGCGTGGGCTCTTTTGACCGTCCATGGCAACAGCCGGGCGAGGCCATTGAGCTGGCGAAGCGTAAAGCCGACGTCGCGTTCGAGTTCTTCCATAAGCTGAACGTGCCGTACTACTGTTTCCACGATGTGGACGTGTCGCCGGAAGGGGCATCGCTGAAAGAGTATCTGAACAATTTCGCGCAGATGGTCGACGTACTGGCTGAAAAACAGCAGCAAAGCGGCGTGAAGCTGCTCTGGGGTACGGCTAACTGCTTTACCAATCCTCGCTATGGCGCGGGTGCGGCAACCAACCCGGACCCGGAAGTCTTCAGCTGGGCGGCAACCCAGGTCGTGACCGCGATGAACGCCACGCATCAGCTGGGCGGTGAGAACTATGTACTCTGGGGCGGTCGTGAAGGCTATGAAACGCTGCTGAATACCGACCTGCGTCAGGAGCGTGAGCAGATTGGTCGCTTTATGCAGATGGTTGTGGACCACAAACACAAAATCGGTTTCCGCGGCACGCTGCTGATTGAGCCAAAACCACAGGAGCCAACCAAACATCAGTACGACTACGATGTCGCCACCGTGTATGGCTTCCTGAAGCAGTTTGGTCTGGAAAAAGAGATCAAAGTCAATATTGAGGCTAACCACGCTACCCTGGCGGGCCACTCGTTCCATCACGAAATTGCCTCTGCGATTGCACTGGGCATCTTCGGCTCTGTCGATGCTAACCGTGGTGATCCACAGCTGGGCTGGGATACCGACCAGTTCCCGAACAGCGTGGAAGAGAATGCGCTGGTGATGTACGAGATCATCAAAGCGGGCGGTTTCACCACCGGCGGCCTGAACTTCGACGCCAAAGTGCGTCGCCAGAGCACCGACAAATACGATCTGTTCTACGGGCATATTGGCGCGATGGACACCATGGCGCTGGCGCTGAAAGTGGCGGCCCGTATGATTGAAGACGGTGAGCTGGATAAGCGCGTGGCGAAGCGCTACAGCGGCTGGAACAGTGAGCTGGGCCAGCAAATTTTGAAAGGTCAGTTATCGCTTGCGGAGATCGCGAAGTACGCTGAACAGCATCAGCTTGCGCCGCAGCATCAGAGTGGCCATCAGGAGCTGCTGGAAAACCTGGTCAATCACTACCTGTTCGATAAATAACAGCATCCAGGCCCGGTAAGCGCAGCGCCACCGGGCATTTTCGTCAAAGGAGCCACCACATGTATATCGGGATCGATCTTGGCACGTCGGGGGTGAAAGCCATCCTGTTAAGCGAGCAGGGCGATGTATTAGCCACGCAGACTGAAAAGTTGCAGGTTTCACGTCCGTATCCGCTTTGGTCGGAACAAGATCCGGAGCAGTGGTGGCAGGCGACAGAGCGTGCGATGAAAGCCTTAGGCGAGCAGCATAGCCTGCGCGACGTGAAAGCGCTGGGCATTGCCGGGCAAATGCATGGCGCAACGTTGCTGGATAGTCAGCATCGCGTTCTGCGCCCGGCTATTCTCTGGAACGATGGCCGCTGTGCGGAAGAGTGCGCGATCCTTGAGGAGCGTGTGCCTGCATCCCGTGAAATTACGGGCAACCTGATGATGCCCGGTTTTACCGCGCCAAAACTCCTGTGGGTGCAGCGCCATGAGCCTGAGATTTTTCGTCAGGTGGCGAAGGTTCTGTTGCCGAAAGACTACCTGCGTTTTCGCATGACGGGGGATTTTGCCAGCGACATGTCTGACGCCGCGGGCACGATGTGGCTCGACGTGGCGAAACGGGACTGGAGCGAGGCGATGCTGGATGCCTGCCAGCTGACGCGCGACCATATGCCTGCGCTGTTTGAAGGCAGTGAAATCACGGGGGCTTTACAGCCTTCTGTTGCTGAACGCTGGAACATGCCAGCCGTACCTGTCGTCGCCGGCGGCGGCGATAATGCGGCGGGTGCGGTCGGCGTGGGGATGGTCGAGGCAGGGCAGGCCATGCTCTCACTCGGTACCTCCGGCGTCTATTTTGCCGTCAGTGACGGGTATCGTAGCAACCCTGGAAGCGCCGTACACAGCTTCTGCCACGCGTTGCCGGGTAAATGGCATTTGATGTCGGTGATGCTGAGCGCGGCTTCCTGCCTCGACTGGGCGGCAAAGCTAACCGGAATGGCGGACGTCCCGGCGCTTATCACAGCGGCACAGCAGGCAGATGATAATGCCGGTGCGGTCTGGTTTTTACCGTACCTTTCCGGCGAGCGGACGCCGCATAACAACCCGGAAGCGAAAGGGGTGTTCTTCGGTCTTACCCATCAGCACGGCCCGGCAGAGCTTGCGCGCGCGGTGCTTGAAGGCGTTGGCTATGCTCTGGCGGACGGAATGGATGTCGTGCATGACTGTGGACTAACGCCATCCAGCATTACGTTAATTGGCGGCGGTGCACGAAGCAGCTACTGGCGGCAAATGCTTTCCGATATCAGCGGGTTGCAGCTGGACTATCGTACGGGAGGCGATGTCGGCCCGGCGCTCGGTGCGGCACGGCTGGCGCAAATTGCGCTGAACCCGGATAAACCACTGCACCAGCTTTTGCCCCAGCTGCCGCTTGAACGGCAGCATCGTCCTGATGCGAAAAATCATGCTCGCTATGCTGAAAGACGAGACGTGTTCCGCAAAATCTATCAGCAGCTTTTGCCGCTAATGTCATAAACAGGAGCCGGGTGGCGCTAACGCTTACCCGGCCTACCAGCCTTCAACCGGGTTAGCTTACAAACCTGCGCGTATCGATTCTTTGCAGCAACATTGACAGCAGCAGGCTGACAACCAGCGTAACGGTAAATATCCAGACAATATCCAGCACCGGCCAGCTTTTAAGCTCAACGCCGCGGGTGCGCAGGGCGTGGATCACCAGCGCGTGAAAACCGTAAATGCCCAGCGAGTGGCGAGAGATAAACCCCAGCACCGGAAGCGGGCGGGCATTCAGGGTGTTTTTAACCAGCGTCAGCAGAGAGATCGCGCAGATAAAGACCATCGGCCCGCAGTAGAGATACCAGGTATCGGCAAAGTTGCCGCGCCATTGCAGCTCATGCAGCGTCCCGCGAGAGATAATAAACACACCGACGAGAAACGCGGCCGCGCATAGCCAGTTTATTCCTCGCTTTTGCGTCTCCATCATGCCAATGGCGCGCCCCAGCATGCCGTACAGCACGTAATAAAACGTATCTCCGGTGATATAAAGGTTAACGGGCAGCCATTCAAAGCCATCAATTTTCTGTGAAACGGTATTCGGGTTGGCCACGATCCCGATTATTACCATCAAGGCCAGCAGCATTTTACCGCTGACGTTTTTTACCTGAATTAACGGTGACACCAGATAGATAACGATTATCGCGAAGAAAAACCACAGATGATAGAACACCGGTTTTTGCAACAAATTGAGCAGGGAACGTTCAGCGTTAATTGAAGTGAACAGGATGATATAGAGCAGCGAAATGGCGCTGTAAAACAGCAGACAGGAGACAATACGGATGAAATGTCTTGGCTGCGCGCTACGCTCGCCAAAAAAGAGAAAACCGGAAATCATAAAGAACAGCGGGACGCTCACGCGGGAGGCCGAGTTCAGAATATTGGCGACATCCCAGTTAACAGGGCTGATACTGTGCGCGTTCGTGACATACCAGGTCGTTGTGTGGATCATCACCACCATCAGACAGGCTATTCCCCGCAGGTTATCAATCCAGTTAATTTTTGACTGCATCAGTTCCTCTGTATTCCTGATAAAAAAAGTGTGACTGCGATTGTGTAAAACTTTTCCCTTGGAAAATTCTGAGTTTAGCCAGGCTAACTTGTAGGGAGCTGGCGAGATTCGCAGAATGACGGACTTTAATCTATAAACGTGTTGCTACTAAAAATAACAGCCACTGACCAGGGCGGTAATAAAAATGATGATGAAGCGTGGGGTGTCACTCTTTCTGCTGCTCTTATTAACAGGATGCAGTGCTTCTGAGGAGATACCTGTCCAAAAAGCGCAGCAGGGGAAAATGAGCCCGGAGCGTTCTCTGAATATGGAACAGCTGTGCAGGGATCAGGCGGCTCACCGCTATAATTCCGAAGCACAGAAAATTCATATAAACGGCTTCGAGCGCTTTCAGGGCAGCTATGAACTGAAAGGCTATACGGCGCGTAAAGAGGGCTTTGTCTGCTCTTTTGATGCAGACGGCCAGTTTTTACATCTCTCAATGCGTTAAATTGCTCGTATAAGCAGCAACCAGAGCCTTCGCAGGTTCTGGCTGTAGGGCTTATTCCCCAATTTTCCCTAAACAACCCCGTTTCGTACTGTATATCTTGCAGCCAGCGGGTATACTGATCCCTTCCATTTAAAACCACACGTATCCAGCACGAAATACTATGCAAAAGTTTGATACCAAGACCTTCCAGGGCCTGATCCTGACCTTACAGGATTACTGGGCTCGTCAGGGCTGCACCATTGTTCAACCTTTGGACATGGAAGTTGGCGCAGGCACCTCACACCCGATGACCAGCCTGCGCGCGTTAGGGCCAGAGCCAATGGCGACCGCCTATGTGCAGCCATCCCGTCGTCCGACCGATGGCCGTTACGGCGAAAACCCGAACCGTTTGCAGCACTACTATCAGTTCCAGGTGGTGATTAAGCCATCACCCGACAACATTCAGGAACTGTACCTCGGGTCACTGAAAGAGCTGGGTATGGATCCAACCATTCACGACATTCGTTTCGTGGAAGATAACTGGGAAAACCCAACGCTGGGTGCCTGGGGTCTGGGTTGGGAAGTGTGGCTGAACGGGATGGAAGTGACCCAGTTCACCTACTTCCAGCAGGTTGGCGGTCTGGAATGTAAACCGATTACCGGCGAAATCACCTATGGTCTGGAACGTCTGGCCATGTACATTCAGGGCGTAGACAGCGTTTACGACCTGGTCTGGAGCGACGGCCCGCTGGGTAAAACCACCTACGGCGACGTGTTCCATCAGAACGAAGTGGAGCAATCCACCTATAACTTCGAATACGCGGACGTGGACTTCCTGTTCACCTGCTTCGAGCAGTATGAGAAAGAAGCCCAGCAGCTGCTGGCGCTGGAGACTCCGCTGCCGCTGCCTGCCTACGAGCGTATTCTGAAGGCTGCCCACAGCTTCAACCTGCTGGATGCCCGCAAAGCGATCTCCGTGACTGAACGTCAGCGCTACATTCTGCGTATTCGTACCCTGACCAAAGCCGTTGCAGAAGCTTACTACGCGTCCCGTGAAGCCCTTGGCTTCCCGATGTGCAACCGAAACAAATAAGAGGCGGCCATGTCTGAGAAAACTTTCCTGGTGGAAATCGGCACTGAAGAGCTGCCACCAAAAGCCCTGCGCAGCCTGGCTGAATCTTTCGCTGCGAACGTCACTGCTGAGCTGGATAACGCTGGCCTGGCGCACGGTAAAATTGAGTGGTTTGCTGCGCCGCGTCGTCTGGCGCTGAAAGTGGCAAACCTGGCAGCGTCCCAGCCGGATCGCGAAGTTGAAAAACGTGGCCCGGCCATTGCTCAGGCGTTCGACGTGGAAGGCAAGCCGAGCAAAGCGGCAGAAGGCTGGGCGCGCGGCTGCGGCATCACCGTTGATCAGGCTGAGCGTCTGACCACCGACAAAGGTGAATGGCTGCTATACCGTGCCCATGTGAAAGGCGAAAGCGCCGAAGCGCTGCTGCCTGACATGATCGCGACCTCGCTGGCAAAATTGCCGATTCCTAAGCTGATGCGCTGGGGCGCGTCCGACGTACACTTTGTGCGTCCGGTTCACACCGTGACCCTGCTGCTGGGCGATACCGTTATCCCGGCGACCATTCTGGGCGTGGCGTCCGATCGCGTGATCCGCGGCCATCGCTTTATGGGCGAGCCGGAGTTCACTATCGACAATGCTGACCAGTACCCGCAGATCCTGCTGGAGCGCGGCAAGGTCATTGCTGACTACGAACAGCGTAAAGCCAAAATCAAAGCGGACGCAGAAGACGCGGCGCGCAAAATTGGCGGTAATGCCGATCTGAGCGACAGCCTGCTGGAAGAGGTGACCTCGCTGGTCGAATGGCCAGTTGTACTGACCGCGAAATTCGAAGAGAAATTCCTGGCCGTTCCGGCAGAAGCGCTGGTTTACACCATGAAGGGTGACCAGAAGTACTTCCCGGTTTACGCCAACGACGGCAAGCTGCTGCCAAACTTCATCTTCGTGGCGAACATCGAATCGAAAGATCCGAGCCAGATTATTTCCGGTAACGAGAAAGTGGTGCGTCCGCGTCTGGCGGATGCCGAGTTCTTCTTCAATACCGACCGTAAAAAACGTCTGGAAGACAACCTGCCGCGTCTGCAAACCGTACTGTTCCAGCAGCAGCTGGGTACGCTACGCGACAAGACCGACCGTATCGCGGAGCTGTCCGGCTGGATTGCCCGTGAAATTGGCGCCGACGTTAACCACGCTACCCGTGCGGGCCTGCTCTCCAAGTGCGACCTGATGACCAACATGGTGTTCGAATTTACCGACACTCAGGGCGTGATGGGTATGCACTACGCGCGTCACGATGGCGAAGCGGAAGACGTGGCGGTAGCCCTGAACGAGCAGTATCAGCCGCGCTTTGCCGGTGACGATCTGCCGTCTAACCCGGTTGCCTGCGCCGTGGCGATTGCCGATAAGATGGACACCCTGGCGGGTATCTTCGGTATCGGTCAGCATCCGAAAGGCGATAAAGACCCGTTTGCGCTGCGTCGTGCTGCGCTGGGCGTGCTGCGAATCATCGTAGAGAAGAACCTCAACCTCGATCTGCAAACGCTGACCGAAGAAGCGGTACGTCTGTACGGCGATAAGCTGACCAACGCGAAGGTTGTGGATGATGTTATCGACTTTATGCTCGGTCGTTTCCGCGCGTGGTATCAGGACGAAGGTTACTCCGTTGATACCATTCAGGCGGTGCTGGCGCGTCGTCCGACCCGTCCGGCAGATTTCGATGCGCGTATGAAAGCGGTATCCCACTTCCGTACGCTGGAAGCGGCGTCTGCGCTGGCCGCGGCCAACAAGCGTGTATCCAACATCCTCGCGAAATCCGACGAAACGCTGAACGAGCGCGTCAACGCTGCAACCCTGAAAGAGCCGGAAGAGATTTCTCTGGCGATGCAGGTTGTGGTGCTGCGCGACAAGCTGGAGCCGTATTTCGCGGAAGGTCGCTACCAGGAAGCACTGGTGGAGCTGGCGGAGCTGCGTGACGTCATCGACGCCTTCTTCGAGAAGGTGATGGTGAACGTTGAAGATAAAGAGCTGCGGATTAACCGTCTCTCGATGCTTGAGAAACTGCGTGAGCTGTTCCTGCGCGTGGCGGATATTTCGCTGCTGCAATAACGTAAAAAACCCGCCCCTGACAGGCGGGAAGAACGGCAACTAAACTTTTTCTCTTCGTAGGCCGGGAAAGCGTAGCGCCTCCCGGCAAAAGCCCGATGGCGCGATGCTTATCGGGCCTACGTTACTTTGAGATACTTTTCCTTATTTACACCCTCTCAAACACCGTCGCGATACCCTGACCCAACCCAATACACATCGTTGCCAGTCCGAACTGGGCATCTTTGCGTTCCATCAGGTTAATCAGCGTGGTACTGATACGCGCCCCGGAGCAGCCCAGCGGGTGACCGAGGGCTATCGCGCCGCCGTTGAGGTTAATCTTCTCGTCGATCTGATCTATCAGCCCCAGATCTTTAATGCACGGCAGGATCTGCGCGGCGAACGCTTCGTTCATCTCAAAGAGGTCGATATCACTTGCGCTCAGCCCCGCTTTTTTCAGCGCCAGTTTTGACGCCGGAACCGGACCGTAACCCATGATGGAAGGATCGCAGCCCACGACTGCCATCGAACGCACGCGGGCGCGTGGCGTCAGGCCTAATTCGCGGGCGCGGCTCTCGCTCATCACCAGCATCGCGGCGGCACCGTCGGACAGGGCAGACGAGGTGCCCGCCGTTACCGTACCGGTGACCGGATCAAACGCCGGACGCAGGGTAGAAAGCGCTTCGACCGTGGTTTCCGGGCGGATAACTTCGTCGTAGCTGAACTGCTTCAGTACGCCGTCTGCGTCGTGACCGCCGGTTGGGATGATCTCATTCTTAAAGGCACCAGACTGCGTGGCGGCCCAGGCGCGGGCATGCGAGCGCGCGGCAAACGCATCCTGCATCTCACGGCTGATGCCGTGCAGACGGGAGAGCATCTCGGCGGTCAGGCCCATCATACCGGCGGCTTTCGCCACGTTGCGGCTCATGCCTGGATGGAAATCGACCCCGTGGCTCATCGGCACGTGGCCCATGTGCTCCACGCCGCCCACCAGACAGGCCTGCGCATCGCCGGTCATGATCATCCGTGCCGCGTCGTGCAGCGCCTGCATCGACGAACCGCAAAGACGGTTGACGGTGACGGCCGGAACCGAATGCGGGATCTCCGCCAGCAGGGACGCGTTACGGGCGATGTTAAAGCCCTGCTCCAGCGTCTGCTGCACGCAGCCCCAGTAAATATCGTCCAGCGCTGCTGGGTCCAGCGCCGGGTTACGCGCCAGCAGGCTACGCATCAGGTGCGCGGAGAGATCTTCCGCGCGCACGTTACGGAACGCACCGCCTTTTGAACGGCCCATCGGGGTGCGAATCGCATCAACAATGACAACCTTTTCCATTGTGACTCCTTAAGCCGTTTTCAGTTCGCCAACCGGACGGGCTGGCTCAACTGCTGGGTAGTAGGGTTCGTTATGGCGCGCTTTGTTACGCAGCCCTTCCGGCACCTCATAAAGCGGGCCGAGGTGCTGGTACTGCTGAGCCATATCGAGATAGCGGGCGCTGCCGAGCGTATCCAGCCAGCGGAACGCGCCTCCGTGGAACGGAGGGAAGCCGAGGCCGTACACCAGCGCCATATCCGCTTCTGCCGGGCTGGCGATAATGCCTTCTTCGAGGCAGCGCACCACTTCGTTGACCATTGGGATCATCATCCGTGCGATGATCTCATCGTCGGTGAAGTCGCGTTTTGGCTGACTGACGTCGGCCAGCAGGCCATCCACCGCCGGATCTTCTTCTTTCTTCGGTTTGCCTTTGCTGTCTTCTTTATAGCGCCAGAAGCCCAGACCGTTTTTCTGCCCGAAGCGGTTGGCGTCGAACAGGGCATCAATGGCGTCGCGATAATCTTTCTGCATGCGCTGCGGGAAGCCCGCCGCCATCACCGCCTGCGCGTGATGGGCAGTGTCGATGCCGACAACGTCCAGCAGATACGCCGGGCCCATCGGCCAGCCGAACTGTTTTTCCATCACTTTGTCGATTTTGCGGAAGTCTGCGCCGTCGCGCAGCAGCTGGCTGAAACCGGCGAAGTACGGGAACAGCACGCGGTTAACGAAGAAGCCCGGGCAGTCGTTAACCACGATCGGCGTTTTGCCCATCTTGCTCGCCCACGCCACCACTTTGGCGATGGTTTCGTCGGAGGTTTTTTCCCCTCGGATCACTTCGACCAGCGGCATGCGGTGCACCGGGTTAAAGAAGTGCATCCCGCAGAAGTTTTCCGGACGCTTCAGCACGCTCGCCAGTTCGCTGATAGGAATGGTGGAGGTGTTAGAGGCCAGCACGGTTTCCGGACGCACCTTGTCTTCGGTTTCGGCCAGCACCGCTTTTTTCACTTTCGGGTTCTCGACGACCGCTTCAACCACCACGTCCACACGGTCGAAACCGCTGTATTCCAGCACTGGCTGGATGGTGGAGATCACGCCTGCAAGCTTCAGACCATCAATTTTGCCGCGCTCAAGCTGTTTATTCAGCAGCTTGGCCGCTTCGGTCATGCCCAGCGTCAGGGATTTCTCGTTGATGTCCTTCATCACCACCGGCACGCCTTTCCAGGCAGACTGGTAGGCGATGCCGCCCCCCATAATGCCCGCGCCGAGTACCGCCGCGTGTTTTGGCGTTTCAACGTTTTTGGTGAGTTGTTTGGCTTTGCCTTTCACGAACTGATCGTTAAGGAAGATACCAACCAGCGCGCGGGCTTCGTTGGTGTGCGCCAGCGGGACAAAGCTCTGGTTTTCAAGCTTCAGAGCGTCATCACGGCCCAGACGGGCTGCCGCTTCAATGGTTTTCACCGCCGTGATCGGCGCCGGGTAGTGTTTACCCGCCGTCTGCATCACCATGCCTTTGGCGATGGTGAAGCTCATGGTGGCTTCAATTTTGCTGAGCTTTAATGGCTCCAGCTTTGGCTGACGTTTGGCTTTCCAGTCGAGATCGCCGTTAATCGCCTGACGGAGGATGGCGATAGCACCCTCAATCAGTTTTTCAGGCTTAACCACGCCGTCCACCAGGCCGATTTTCTGCGCCTGTTCTGCGCCGACATCTTTACCCGCGGCAATGATCTCCAGCGCGCTGTCGGCACCCAGCATGCGCGGCATACGCACGGAACCGCCAAAGCCCGGCATGATGCCCAGCTTGGTTTCCGGCAGGCCGATGCGCAGGTCCGGCGTCGCCAGACGGTAGTCGGTCGCCAGCACGCACTCGCAGCCACCGCCCAGCGCGTAGCCGTTAACGGCGGAAAGGGTCGGGACAGGCAGATCTTCCAGACGATTAAAAACGCTGTTGGCAAAGTGCAGCCACTGGCTCAGCTGTTCTTCGGGCACCAGGAACAGCGACAGGAATTCGGTGATATCCGCGCCAACGATAAAGGCCGCTTTGTTGGAGCGCAGCAGCAGCCCTTTCAAATCTGATTGCTTTTCAAGTACATCCAGCGCCTGGCCAAGACTGGCCACCGTCGCGGTATCAAGCTTGTTCACTGAGCCGGGGGCATCGAACACCAGTTCGGCAATGCCATCTTCCAGCCAGTCTACGTACAGGGTGTCGCCTTTGTAGAGCATGTCGGTCTCCTGAATCCAGCAATTGGATCTGGTCATACCAGATGAAACGGAGTGTGGAATTTATGTTAATAAAATGCAAATTAGTCATTAAGAAATTGCTGCGCTGATCACGGTCGGTGGAAATCACGCAGCCGCAGTGAGGTGTGCTAAGATGCGATGACTTGAGGTCAATAAAACGAAAGGAAGAATGATGGACTCACTGGCTTCGCTTTATAAAAATCATATCGTTACCCTACAGGAACGTACCCGCGATGTACTGGCCCGCTTCAAGCTGGATGCCCTGCTGATCCACTCCGGCGAGCTGATGAATACTTTTCTTGATGACCATGCTTATCCCTTCAAGGTTAACCCGCAGTTTAAAGCCTGGGTGCCTGTCACGCAGGTTCCAAATTGCTGGCTGCTGGTGGATGGCGTGAACAAGCCGAAACTGTGGTTCTACCTGCCGGTCGATTACTGGCACAACGTGGAGCCGCTGCCGACCTCATTCTGGACCGAAGAAATTGACGTGATTGCGCTGCCAAAAGCAGACGGCATTGGCAGCCAGCTGCCAGCGGCGCGCGGCAACATCGGCTACATTGGTCCGGTTCCTGAGCGTGCGCTGGGTCTGGATATTCCGGCAGATAAACTCAACCCGAAAGGCGTGCTGGATTATCTGCACTACTATCGCGCCTACAAGACCGACTACGAACTTTACTGCATGCGTGAAGCGCAAAAAACGGCGGTGAATGGCCACCGTGCGGCGCATGAAGCGTTCCAGTCCGGTATGAGCGAGTTCGATATCAATCAGGCCTACCTGACGGCGACCGGCCACCGCGATACCGACGTGCCGTACAGCAACATCGTGGCGCTGAATGAACATGCCTCGGTTCTGCACTACACCAAACTGGATCATCAGATTCCGGCTGAGATGCGCAGCTTCCTGCTGGACGCGGGGGCTGAGTACAATGGTTATGCGGCAGACCTGACCCGTACCTGGGCGGCGAATGCGGACACCGATTTTGCGCAATTGATCAAAGACGTGAACGACGAACAGCTGGCGCTGATTGGCACCATGAAGGCCGGAACCAGCTACGTGGATTATCACATCCAGTTCCATCAGCGCATCGCTAAACTGCTGCGTAAGCATCAGATTGTCAAAGACATGAGCGAAGAGGCGATGGTTGAGAACGATCTGACCGGGCCATTTATGCCGCACGGTATCGGCCACCCGCTGGGTTTGCAGGTTCATGACGTCGCGGGCTTTATGCAGGATGATACCGGTACGCACCTGGCGGCACCGTCTAAATATCCTTATCTGCGCTGCACCCGCGTTCTGGCGCCGCGTATGGTATTGACCATCGAGCCGGGCATCTACTTTATTGAATCCCTGCTGGCGCCGTGGCGCGAAGGGCAATTCAGCAAGCACTTCAACTGGGAGAAAATTGAAGCGCTGAAGCCGTATGGCGGCATTCGTATCGAGGATAACGTGGTTATTCACGAGAACAGCATTGAGAACATGACGCGAGATCTGAAGCTGGCCTGATGGAAAGCTGGCTGATACCGGCCGAGCCGGTCACCTTTGTTGAGGAAATCAAGAAAAGCCGCTTTATCACGCTGCTGGCGCATACCGACGGCGTGGAGGCGGCGAAGGCGTTCGTCGAGGCCGTCCGCGCGCAGCACCCCGATGCCCGCCATCACTGTGTGGCGTGGGTCGCAGGACCGCCAGACGACTCACAGCAGCTCGGGTTTTCTGACGACGGTGAACCGGCGGGTACGGCCGGAAAACCGATGCTATCCCAGTTAATGGGCAGCGGCGTGGGTGAAATCACCGCCGTTGTTGTCCGCTACTACGGGGGCATTTTGTTAGGCACCGGAGGGCTGGTTAAAGCCTACGGAGGTGGTGTCCAGCAAGCGCTTAATCTGCTGATAACAACCCGCAAAACGCCACTTACGGAATATACTTTGTTATGCGATTACGCCCAGCTATCGGGTATCGAAGCACTGCTTAAACAGTTTAACGGTGTCATCGCACACAGTGATTATCAGGCAATGGTGCAATTACGCGTGGCGCTTCCTCAGGCGGAACTGGCTGCTTTTTCAGCAAAACTCGCTGATTTTAGTCGCGGTTCATTGCAATTACTGCCGATTGAAGAATAATCCCCACCTCACAATTTTGAATACCTAAGGAAGCGGCAGAGATGCATTTTCGTGCCATTACCCGAATCGTTGGATTGCTGGTCATACTTTTCTCCGGGACAATGATCATTCCCGGACTGGTGGCGCTCATCTACCGGGACGGCGCGGGGCGTGCATTTACGCAAACCTTTTTTGTCGCGCTGACGATTGGCTCCCTGCTGTGGTGGCCAAACCGCCGTGAGAAAGGTGAACTGAAATCCCGGGAGGGGTTTCTGATTGTGGTCCTGTTCTGGACGGTACTGGGAAGCGTGGGTGCGCTGCCGTTTATCTTCTCCGAACAACCGAATCTCACCGTCACGGATGCGTTTTTTGAATCGTTCTCCGGATTAACGACCACCGGGGCTACCACGCTGGTGGGGCTGGATTCGCTCCCGCATGCGATTCTCTTTTACCGGCAGATGCTCCAGTGGTTCGGCGGTATGGGGATCATCGTCCTGGCGGTGGCTATCCTGCCCATTCTGGGCGTCGGGGGGATGCAGCTCTACCGGGCAGAGATGCCCGGCCCGCTGAAAGATAACAAGATGCGCCCACGTATTGCGGAGACGGCGAAAACCCTGTGGCTTATCTATGTCCTGCTGACGGTGGCCTGCGCGCTGGCGCTGTGGTTTGCCGGGATGCCTGCGTTTGATGCCATCGGACACAGCTTTGCGACTATTGCTATCGGTGGGTTCTCCACCCACGATGCCAGCGTCGGCTACTTCGACAGCCCGACAATCAATACCATCATTGCCATCTTTTTGCTGATCTCAGGCTGTAACTACGGTCTACACTTCTCGTTGCTTAGCGGAAGGAGCCTGAAGGTGTACTGGCGCGACCCGGAATTCCGGATGTTTATTGGCGTCCAGCTGACCCTGGTGGTTATCTGTACCCTGGTACTGTGGTTCCACGATGTTTATAACTCGGCGGTCACGACCCTGAACCAGGCCTTCTTCCAGGTGGTATCGATGGCGACAACCGCTGGTTTCACCACGGACAGTATTGCGCGTTGGCCACTGTTCCTGCCGGTGCTGCTGTTGTGCTCTGCGTTTATCGGCGGTTGCGCCGGGTCAACGGGCGGCGGTCTGAAGGTGATCCGCATCCTGCTGCTGTTCAAGCAGGGGAACCGTGAGCTGAAACGTCTGGTCCACCCGAATGCGGTTTACAGTATTAAGCTGGGGAACCGCGCGCTGCCGGAGCGCATCCTCGAAGCGGTGTGGGGATTCTTCTCCGCTTATGCACTGGTCTTTATTGTCAGTATGCTGGCGATTATCGCCACGGGCGTGGATGATTTCTCTGCCTTCGCCTCTGTGGTGGCAACGTTAAACAACCTGGGGCCGGGGCTGGGCGTCGTGGCGGATAACTTCGCCAGTATGAACCCGGTGGCGAAGTGGATCTTAATCGCCAATATGCTGTTTGGGCGTCTTGAGGTCTTTACGCTGCTGGTGCTGTTTACCCCAACATTCTGGCGTGAGTAAGGAGACATTGGTGAAAACGTTAATTCTTTTCTCAACGCGTGACGGACAAACGCGTGAGATTGCTTCATATCTGGCTTCTGAACTCAAAGAGCTGGGCATTTATTCTGATGTGGTGAACCTGAATCGCACAGAGCAGATTGCCTGGCAGGATTACGACCGCGTGGTCATTGGCGCTTCAATTCGTTACGGCCATTTCCATCCGGCGCTGGATCGCTTTGTGAAAAAGCATACGGCGGAGCTCGCTCAACTGCCTGGCGCGTTTTACTCGGTCAACCTGGTTGCCCGTAAAGCGGAGAAGCGTACGCCGCAGACCAACAGCTATACGCGCAAGTTTTTGCTAAGTTCGCCATGGCAGCCCGATATCTGTTCTGTCTTTGCTGGCGCGCTGCGTTACCCGCGTTACCGCTGGTATGACCGCTTTATGATCCGCCTGATCATGAAAATGACGGGCGGGGAAACGGATACGCGTAAAGAAGTGGTTTATACCGACTGGGCCCAGGTCGCCAGTTTTGCCCGTGAAATTGCGCGTTTAACGGACGATGCGCGGGATAAATAAGCGTTGAGTTTGAAAAGTGAGCGAACGGAAAGTTTTTTGTATTTAGTGCTTGTCACTTCAGAAGAACT
>NZ_JADCKV010000028.1:0-15059 GCF_014982105.1 Enterobacter cloacae complex sp. P18RS
TTAAGTCAATATACATGGGATAATATACTTTTTATTAAAAATTGAGTGGAAAACACCGAAGATACAGCCCCTGTATATAATCTCCTCATAATATGGGACTACGAATGTGGCTATTATAAATGCTATAAAACTAATATGGGAAGGTCCATAATGATATAAATTATCCCTGTAAAGATAAACATTATACTGAACCAGCAAAATGACAAACAACACAACAATAGAAAATTTTATTGAAGTTAAATCTCTACTTGGGTGTAATTTAAAACCATCCAACTTCCTTAAGTAAAAAATATACAAGAAAAATGCAATTGAAAATTCCGCAATAAACAATAAGAAAAATGACACATCGAGAGTAAGATAGCGGAGGGTTATGGATGGCGATAACGTAATTATTATTGAGATAACAGACGCAATAAAAAGAACAATTACGTTTTTCTTACTATAAATGAATGGATAGACATGCCTAAAGATTATCATGTTCAACCTATTATTAATTCATATTTTATATAAGAATCAACAAATATGGCTATGATATCGTAATCATTTTTTGATATCATGCACTTTAACTTCAGTGAACATTTGTAATGATTCCATTCTGCAACACAACAATTTTTATCGGAGTGTACTTTATTTATTTTTAAACCTATTCATCAAGTTAACGCCCCATCGAGTTACTGCTATTAATACAATCAACGCAATAAGAAACCTTGATATAATCCCTGGCCGTGATACTTCGTCAAACTCAAGAACTTCAGCGTATTTCAAAAGGGTAAATGCGATAATGAAAAAAAATAAGTAAATTAGGAAATTTAAAAATTGCTTCATGCTTAACCCGATACTTGTGATTACATTAACTTTATCAAAAATAATAGCTCATCATGACTACTTCGAATAATCATTAAATATCGAAACACCTAGAATAACATTCAGTTATAATGAGCTTTTAAATTATTATCACACAAACTCAAATTACTTACCAACGGCATTGTCCGGGGCCGTTGTAATTATTACTTTTATCTTTACTACCACGATCTGAAAAACTATCTTTTGTGCACTGGCCAGCTATAGCTCCACCAATTACCCCAGCGGTCATACCCACTGGCCCCCCAGGAGAGCCGGCGATTAGACCACCGATGATTCCTGCGCCGCATGAGTCAACGCCCTTGTAAATAGAGCCATTGTTTCCTTTTGAATTACCAGGTTTAGAGCTGGTGTTACGACTACCGGCACCTTCATAATTACCGCTTCCATTGCCGCCACTTACTAATGCTATCTCATTAAGGCTTAATGCTCTTATATTCGACATAAATCATCTCCATTTAATTTAGTTTTGCATTTTGTGCTAAAAAAATATCTTACATTACTTAATGTAAAGAAAGTGTATTTATGTAAGCAAATGTAAATAAGCTATTGAACTTCGTAAACCGTAGCTCCATTTGGGAGCAGTTCAGCTCCTGCATGGGCAGGCCTATAACACGAAATCGACCTGGAGGTACGGTAATGTTCAGGCATCTTTTCTGACGTCCAGCGCGCAATCACTTCTGCGTCGTAACAGATTTTACAGCCATGGCGCATCGCTTCGTTACGGACGTGCCAGAGTGTTTCGGCTTCTTCGGGCCTGGCTTTTCTTGGCATTACATACTCCTTTATGGATAAATCTGAATAACAAAAGCACGACCAACTGGAATGTGATATTGATGAAATATCAGAACCCAAACAAATGATAACGCTCAAATATGGAGATCACCGGATGACGATACCCACGCTTACGACAGAACGCTTATTACTTAAACCCCTTGTTGCCGCCGATGCCGTCCAGATCCAGCAACGCTATCCGCGCTGGGAAATTGTCCGCTATATGGTGGCTTCAGTCCCCTGGCCCTACCCGGAAAACGGTGCAGAAAATTATGTTAACAACGTTGCACTACCCGATATGGCCAAAGGGATTGCGTGGTTCTGGACGATTCGCCGTCGCGAAGCGCCTGACGAACTGATGGGGTTGATTTGCCTGTATGACGTGGAGGACAACAACCGGGGCTTCTGGCTCGCACCGGAATTTCAGGGCCAGGGATATATGCGCGAGGCGAGTATTGCGGCCACGGATTACTGGTTCAATACGCTCAATAAACCGGTGTTACGCGCGCCGAAAGCGGCGGCCAACAGCCGCTCCCGACGAATTTCAGACAGCAGCGGCATGCGGCTCATCAGGACGGAGAAGAAAGCCTATGTCAGCGGCCTGCTGGATTCGGAGCTGTGGGAAATCACCCGCGATGAGTGGAATGCCCGTCAGGTCAGCTGATAATGCTTATCCGGCATCAGTCTTTCAGGGATGTTCTCTTCATCGTTCATCTGCAACAGATCGCGCTCCATCATGTTGCAGATGGCGTCCAGCGGCAAATCGTTATCTTCTGTCCCAAACGGATCTTCCAGCTCTTCCGCCAGCGTGTCCAGCGAGATAAAAGTGTACGAAATCAGCGCAGAGACAAAGGGCGTCATGTAATGCAGATCCACAACCAGCGCAAACGGCAGCATGATGCAGAACAGATACACCGTCCGGTGCAGGATCAGCGTATAGGCAAACGGGACTGGCGTATTGGCGATACGCTCACAGCCAGCCAGCACGATGGACATATCATTCAGGCGGTTGTTGAGGCTGTGAAACAGAATGTCTGAAAGGTGCCCGCTACGCCGCCGTACGGCCAGCCACTCCCCCATGATCAGCAGGATACGGTTCGCCGGCGAGTTGGCGTCCATCACTTTGCTTAAATCGTCTGGAGCCAGATAGCGGGACAGCTGATCGGCATTGGTTTCTCTACGAAGGGTCATACGCAGACAGTTAGCAAACGCGATTTGCAGGCGGACAAACTCTCCAAGATGTTTATCATCCGGCAAGGTGTTTTTTACCTCGCGAAACAGCGAGCGCGCCGCTATCATCAACTGCCCCCAAAGCAGACGTGCCTCAACGTAGCGCGAATAACAGGCGTTATTACGGAATCCCAGGAAGATGGCGATAGCCACACCCAGAATGCTGAACGGCGCGACGGTAAACCGAATGCCCAGCGAGGTATACCACGGCAGCATGACAATCACGGCGATGGAAAGCAGGAAGTTAAGCAGCAGTCGGGTATAAATTTTGGGGAGTACCGAACCATGCCAGACAAAAATCAGTTGCAGCCAGTGCTGTTGAGGTCGAACAATCATAATCAGCTTCAGATAAGTAAAGAGCGCGGCTATTAAACGTGATCCCCCTCACGGTTGCAAGCTTGTTACTAATTCATTGCATTTTCTGACCTGCAAAGCTTTACGCGCACGGTGCTGCATGTGCTTTTTAAAAAAAGAGCACATAGTATGTTGTAACTAAATAGGGTCTGTAAAAAACCCGGCAAACGCCGGGCATCATGATTAGCAGAGCGGTTTCACCGCATCGCGCATGCCTTTGCTTAAAATCGCATCCAGATCCTGCGCAACCTGTTCTACCAGTCCGTTCACCTGAGTCAGATCCTGCTCCCAGTGCTCGCTCACGCTTAACACCGACGATACCAGCTCACGGGTAGTGACCTGTTTGTCGTGATGTTGCGTCCACAACTGCTGGTAACGTTCAAGCCAGTGCGCATCGTCCTGCACCGGATAAGGCTCACCGTTGCGTTCGGCGCGGTAGAACGCAATCAGCGCCGCCAGGGCAAAGGTCAGGCGTGCTGGCAGTTTGCCGGTCGCCTTCTGCCCTGCCAGCAGTTGCGGCAGAATGCGGGTGCGGTACTTGGTCATCCCGTTCAGGGCAATCGACAGCAGCTGATGCTTAATGTACGGATTACGGAAACGCCCCGTTACGGCACTGGCGAAGGAGTGCAGCTCGTCGCGCGGCAGATCAAGGACCGGAATAATCTCCTCATAAATAGCCTTCTCTACGAACGCGCAAATTTCCGCGTCGTTCATGGCTTCCCCTACCGTATCCAGGCCGGCCTGAAAAGCGACCGGAACCAGCGCCGTGTGCGCGCCGTTGAGGATCGCCACCTTACGCTCTTTATACGGTTTGATATCGTCAACAATCAGGACGTTGAGTGGGTATTTATCCAGGCGCAGTTCAGCTGCAAGTGATTTCGGCCCCTGAATAACAAACAGATAGAAATGTTCCGCCGTGTCGAGGAAGCTGTCGTGATAGCCCAGCCCGGCTTCCAGCTCTGCCACCTCATCACGCGGATAGCCGGTAACAATGCGGTCAACCAGCGTCGAACAGAAAGTATTAGCATCATTCAGCCACGCAATGAATGCCGCCGGCAGCGCCCACTCCTGTGCATAGCGCAGCACCAGTTCACGCAGGGCATCGCCGTTGTAGTCGATGAGTTCGCAAGGAATGATAATCCAGCCTTTATCCGCTGCCCCGTTAAAGTGGGTAAAACGCTCGAACAGCAGACGCGTCAGTTTGGCCGGATAGCTGACAGCTGGCGCATCGTCAAACTTATCCCCCGCGTGATAGCTGATCCCCGCCTCCGTGGTATTGGAGAAGACAAACCGCATGTCCGGGTTATGGGCGAGCTTCAGAAATTCATCGTACTGGCTGTAGACGCTGATTTCACGATTCACGGAACGAATAAGACGCGCATCGCTTACCGCATCCCCCTGCTCATTCAGACCGCGAATAATCGTTGTATACAGACCATCCTGGGTGCTCAGGGACGGCGGAAAATCGCTCTGGATCGGCCGCACAATCACCACACCGGCATTGAGATTGGTATGCTCGTTTAAGAGGTCGATTTGCCAGTCAACGAACGCGCGCAGGAAGTTACCTTCGCCAAACTGGATGATACGTTCAGGATAGCGCGCACCGGGGAAATCACGACGGTTGAGTGTGTTCACAATGGAGGTCCTTTATGATTAGTCATACAGCCTGATAAGATTGGTGTGATAACTTATCAAAACTTCAGGACCATAACCCCTGTCTGGATCAACTCAGGATGCGATGGTGAAAAATAATCACAGAAATTTATAGAACACCGAGGTCGCCGTCATGTCCCCGTTCGGCATCAGGGCGTAGCGTGGGATCTCCCCCGCCTTTTGCCAGCCTGCTCTCTGGTAAAACGTCTCCGCGCCGCTGCCGGTTGAGGTATCAAGCACCAGTACCGTAAGCGCTTTTTCACGTGCAACCGCCTCCAGGGCTTCCATCAGCGCCATTGCCGCCCCTTTACGGCGCGCGTTCTCATGAACCAGCAGTTTCGCAACATCTGCACGGTGCGGCTGGTTTTCAGGCTGATCGGTGATCAGCTGGACCGTGCCAATCAGCCCCTGCTCCTCATCGAAACAGCCCAATACAGTGCGCTCGTCGCGCCCGACGCTGTCAGCGACGCTGAGCCAGAAGGTTTGGGCTTTCCCGGCAGAAAAAGGCAGCATAAAGCTGACGGAGGCGCCGCCGTTGACACAGTTGACGAGAATATCGTTCAGGGCATCGATGTGGGTGAGGATGTCCTGCCGGGAGAGAGGTTTAATCAGCATGGGAGAGTACATTGCGCGTCCTTAGGTTGAATCTCTCCACTTTGCTATTAACATTTTTGTAACGCAATAAGTGATGACATAGGATTTCGTTATGTCATTTCTCGCCGTGGTGTTGCCGCTTCATGGCGTACATTTGCGCATCCGCGTGTTTTAGCCATGCCTGCATATCGTTGCGGTGATGATCGAACTCGCTCAGCCCCCAGGAGAACTGTAACGACCAGGGATGCAGCTGACGCGCGTTATACTTTTCCGTTTGTTCCACGAGATACTGCATGGCGATCCAGGCGCCAGGCTCATCGGTATCCGCAAACAGCACCGCGAACTCATCTCCCCCGAAACGTACCAGCAGATCGGCCTCGCGGAACGAGGAACGCATCAGGGCGGCCATCGCTTTCAGAGCTTTGTCCCCCTCCTGATGTCCGAAGCGATCGTTAATGGTTTTGAAATGGTCCAGATCCAGCCAGCCAAGGGTTAAGGGTTCTGCCCGACGCTGCGAAACCGACAGTGCAAACTGCGCAAACTGGTTAAACCCGCGACGGTTAAACAGCCCCGTGAGTTCATCGGTTGTGGCCGCGCTAACGGCCGCAAATTCATCCTCTGCCAGCGCGCTGAGATCGGCCAGTACGGCGGCATCCGCCGCGGTAAACTCACGAGGCGCGTAATCAATGAGACACAACGATCCCACGCACGCCCCGTCACGTAAACGCAGCGGGAAACCGGCGTAAAAGCGCACGCCCGGATCTCCCACCACCTGCGGATTATCCGCAAAGCGTTCGTCCAGCAGCGTGTCACTCACCACCAGCGGCGCGTCACCCAGGATCGTATGACCACAAAACGAGAGATCGCGAGGCTGGGTGGCAGGTACCTGGCCGTCGGCAGACTTCACGATCGCGGCGTGGTCATCCACCAGCGTAATCATCGCCAGCGGCACCCTGAAAAAGCGTGTTGCCAGCCGCGTAAGACGATCAAACGCGGGGTAATTGTCGATCTCAAGCAGACCGGACTCGCGCAGAGCATTCATACGCTCCGCTTCATTCACGGGAATTTGAGGTGCCTTCATAACGTCTCCTGACGCTGAGCATTAGTAAAAGCGTAGCTTAAACAGAGACATTGTCAGTTCAGGAGGCACGATTTACCTCTATGACCAGCCAATGATGGATTACGTTGACGATATACTGTTGTTGCTGCGCACTCAGCGGCACGCCCTGCGGGATAGCGTGCCACTTAGCCAGACAGCCCCGACAGCAGGTTGCCGTGGCATGCTGGGCGATAAAAACCGGATGGCCGCGCATCGGCGTCTGCTTACCGTCATTCACCGGGTGTGCAGGCGCCAGCCGCGCGGCGACAAAATCGGCGGCATGCTTATCGATAGTCTCCGCGCCCTTATCCCAGCAGTATTGCCGCTCTTTCGTCCCTAAATGAAATCGTGAACGGAACGTGGAGCGAGCCAGGCGCGCGAACAGAGGATCTAACGTGGACATCAGTATACGGACCGTCCAAGGCGTTTGGTCAGCTGTTCCAGCGCCGCCACGCCCGCCAGTGAATTTCCGGTCTCGTCCAGTTCCGGGCTCCAGACGGCAATCGCCATCTCGTGAGGGACAATCGCCACGACCCCACCGCCAACGCCGGATTTAGCCGGCAGCCCCACGCGCCAGGCAAACTCCCCGGCATTCTGATACATTCCGCTGGTTGCCATTAAGGCGTTGATCTGCCGGGCCTGCATCGGGGAGACAACGTCCTCGCCCAGATGCGGGGCATGGCCCTGATGCGCCAGAAACAGAAAAGTCTGCGCCAGTTCGACGCAGTTCATCTTCAGCGCGCAGTAATGAAAATAGTTTTGCAGCACCGTGGCGACGTCATTATGAAAGTTGCCGAAGGACTTCATCAGCCAGGCGATGGCGGCGTTACGTGCAGAGTGTTCAAACTCAGAGCGCGCTACCACCGGATCGTAGGCGATGTCCTGCACGCCGGAAAGCTGCCGCACAATCTGGAGCATCCGCTGGCGCGGCGCGCTCAGCCGGCTTTGCAGCATATCGCACACCACCAGCGCCCCGGCGTTAATAAACGGGTTACGCGGCTTACCCTGTTCGATTTCCAGCTGGAGAAGGGAGTTGAACGGCTGACCGGACGGATCTTTGCCCACCCGCTGCCAGATCTCCTGCTCGTCATACTGGCGCATGGCGGCAACGAGGCTAAGCACTTTTGAGATCGACTGAATCGAAAAGCGCTCAAGCGCGTCTCCCGCCTGAAAACGCTGACCGTCGACAGTACAAATGGCGATACCGAGCTTATTACCGCTGATCGAAGCCAGAGCGGGAATGTAATCGGCAACCTTACCCTGCCCCAGTAACGGACGAACCTGCGCCAGAATCTCGTCCAGCATCTCATTATGGATGACCGCAGCCACACTTTGCTCCTTGCCCTCAGGCTAAAACGGGCTGCGAGTATAACAGAGGCTGATACGTCACGTCAGGCAGGGAGACGAAAACGCGAGACGGCCTGCAACAAAAGATCGGACTGCTGATGCAGGCGCTCAGAGGCATTTGACGCTTCGCTAACCAGCACATCTGTCCGACGCGATACCTGATTCAGCGCCTGAAGCTGACGGGTCATCTGATGAATGCTGTCCCCCTGATTCAGGGTGGCCAGCGAAATATCATTCAGCAGGCTGCTCAGATTCGCCACCAGCCCGGTGACCTGTTGCAAATTCTCTTCCAGACGGTTTACCACCTGAGAACCTTCTTCAATGCCCTGTAGCGAGTGGTTAATTAGCGCCTGGATGGTTTGCGTAGAGTGACTGCTTTTTCTGGCCAACAGCCCCACTTCCCGGGCAACCACAGCAAATCCGCGCCCCTGCTCTCCTGCATGGGCGGCTTCAATGGCAGCATTGAGGGCGAGAATGTTGGTCTGAAACGCCACGCTGTCGATCATCGCGACGATCCCGCGCATCTCTGAGGATCGGTCGACGATCGTCTGCATCGAGCCATTCACCGCTGACATCATTTGCTCCCCATCAGCGGCAGCCTGTCGGGCTTCATCCGCGCGCGAGCGGGCGAGTTTTGCATAACCCGTGTTCCCCTCAACGTGGGTTTCGAGATCGGCGATGTGTGCGGTCACCTCCTCCAGCTCTTTGGCCTGTCGCGTAGACTGCTGATAAAGCTTCTGATTCCCCTGCGCAAGCGATCCGATATTTTCAACCATGGAGGTAGTGGCCTCGCTGACCTGGGTCACCAGTTGCTGGAGCCCGCGCTGCATGGCGGTAATACTGCCGCTGAGCTGGCTGATTTCACGGTTAAAGCGCACAACGTCAGGCGGCGTGCCTGACAAATCCCCTGCCGCAAGCTGGTTAATCTGGATAATCAGACGGCGTAGCGGGGATATCACCCACTTCGCCATTCCGAACCAGACGGCTATGGCAATGGCCAGTAGCACCAGCGGCGCAAACAGGAACAGCCGTTGCAGACCTGAGAGTTGTTCCATGAGCGACTGACGCCCCTGTATCGTCTGCTTCTCACTCCGTTGCTGATAGCGTGCGAAATTGTCATTAAAATCGGTCTGAAACGCCTGGGCGGGTACGGCGAAAAAGAGGTCGATGCTGTTGGTTTTCACCAGCCCCTCTGCCTGCTCCCGGATGGCGTCGAAAAACAGCTGATAGCTGTTAACCAGCCCGTCGTCTTTCGGCGGGTTAAGCGCGAGCCAGGCCTGCCATGCCTGCTGTGACGCCGCCAGGGATTTTTGCGCCTCGTCCATCAGGCTATGCCAGCTCCCTTCCGAGCCAGTCTCCTTGTCCTGCATAAAGTACACGCCGGAGCGGTTGAGCAGATCGCTGGCCGCCAGCAGAGAAATTCGGGCCTGATCCAGCCTGCTCTGCTGCTGCCAGGCCAGCTGATTGCGCTGTTCGTTACGCTGGGCTTCATTCAGGGAGGCGGTCAGCAGGAAGGAGGAAGAGAGTTGCAGGGCGGAGAAAAGGCCAATGATACAAAAGATGCCGGTCAGCAGGCCAAACTGACGAGGGATAAAGCGCGGCGCAAGACGACTAAAAATTTGCGTTAGGTTCATAATTTTCTTCTGTAACAATACGTTAGACGCGAGCGAGTCTACGAAACGAAAATGACAGAACCATTACGCAAAAATGACAGGAAACGTGAATTGCCGGGTAGCGGCCTGGCCTTACCCGGCAACAAGACTAGACGCGATCCTTCCACACCGTCTGCACATTACAGAACTCATGCAGGCCGAAATGAGAAAGCTCTCGCCCGAAGCCGCTCTTCTTCACCCCGCCAAACGCGACGCGCGCATCGCTGGCGCTGTAGCCGTTGATAAAGATCCCGCCGCACTCCAGCTCGCGCGCAAAGGTTTCAGCCAGCGCATCGTTCTCGGTAAAGACCGTCGCCGATAAGCCAAAATCGCTGTCGTTAGCCAGCTGCAATGCGTGCGCCGCATCGTTCGCGATGGTAATTGCCGCCACCGGACCAAACAGCTCCTGACGAAAGGCCGTCATCTGTGGGGTGACGCCGCCGAGTACGGTTGGGGCATAATAGTTACCGGTCCCGGACATCTTCTCTCCGCCCAGCAGCAGGGTCGCCCCTTCCGCCAGCGTAGCCTGCACCTGCTGATGCAGTTCATCGCGAAGATCAAATCGCGCCATCGGGCCAATATAGTTATCTTCCTCATCCGGTGCGCCCATCTTCAGCGCCTTGACCGCGTCAACAAAGCGTTGGGTAAAGGCGTCCGCCACGCCCGCTTCCACAATAAAGCGTTTTGCCGCCGCACAAACCTGCCCGGTATTCTGATAACGTCCGGCCACCGCCGCGTTGACGGCCAGATCCAGATCGGCATCGTTCAGAACGATAAACGGATCGGAGCCGCCCAGCTCCAGCACACATTTCTTCAACGCCGCGCCCGCCTGCGCGCCAATTGCCGCACCAGCCCGAACGCTGCCGGTTACGGTCACCGCCGCGATACGACGATCGTTAATCGCCTGGCTGACGCCGTCATTCGTCGCGTTCACCCAGCCAAAGACCCCCTCCGGGAAACCGGCATCCGCGAATACCTTCCCGATCAGCTCCGCCGAGCCGAGCACATTAGGCGCATGTTTAAGCAGATAGCTGTTCCCTGCCAGCAGGATCGGCACCGCACCGCGCAGCACCTGCCAGAGCGGGAAGTTCCACGGCATCACCGCCAGAACGGGCCCAAGCGGACGGTACTCAATCACCGCATTTTCGACCTGGGTAGATTCCGGGTGCAGCATCGCCGGGCCGTGTTCAGCGTACCAGTCGCAAAGGCTGGCAGACTTAGCCACCTCCGCACGCGCCTGCATAATGGGCTTGCCCATCTCCCGGGAGATAGTCTGCGCCATCTCTTCCGCACGACTACGCAGCGCCGCACCCAGATCGCGAAGTTTTTGCGCCCGGTGCGCCACGCTTTCGCGTCGCCACTGACGAAAACCGGTATCCGCCTGCGCAATGGCACGCTCAACGTCATGGGACGTTGCCCACGGGTAAGCAGCCAGCGTTTCGCCGGTAGCCGGGTTGACAGAGTGGGCATGGGTAGCAGATGAATAGGTCATGATGTTCTCCACATAATAACAGTTGATTGATTGTGGCCTACTCTGCTATTTCTTAAAAATGAATAATACTCACCACCTTATTCACAATACGAGAACGGTATGGACTTAACTCAGCTTGAGATGTTTAACGCCGTCGCACTGACCGGCAGCATTACCCAGGCGGCGCAGAAGGTACACCGGGTGCCGTCAAACCTCACCACCCGCATCCGACAGCTAGAAGCGGATCTCGGCGTGGAACTGTTTATTCGCGAGAATCAGCGCCTGCGGCTTTCCCCCGCCGGGCACAATTTTTTGCGCTACAGCAAGCAGATCCTGGCGCTGGTTGACGAAGCGCGAATGGTCGTCGCCGGGGATGAACCGCAGGGATTATTCTCGCTCGGCGCGCTGGAAAGTACCGCCGCCGTGCGCATTCCGGAAAGTCTGGCGCGGTTTAACCAGCGCTATCCGCGCATTCAGTTTGCGTTGTCCACCGGACCTTCCGGTACGATGATTGACGGCGTGCTTGAGGGGACGCTCAGCGCCGCCTTTGTCGACGGGCCGCTCTCGCACCCGGAACTGGAAGGGATGCCGGTTTACCGGGAAGAGATGATGCTGGTCACCCCTGCGGGTCACGCAGAAGTATCAAAAGCCACGCAGGTGAGCGGCAGCGACGTGTATGCCTTTCGCGCCAACTGTTCTTACCGGCGTCATCTGGAGAGCTGGTTCCATGCCGACCGCGTCACGCCGGGAAGGATCCATGAGATGGAGTCCTATCACGGGATGCTCGCCTGCGTGATTGCCGGGGCAGGCATTGCGCTGATGCCCCGCTCCATGCTGGAGAGCATGCCGGGCCATCATCAGGTGGCGGCGTGGCCGCTGGCGGAAAACTGGCGCTGGCTCACCACCTGGCTGGTGTGGCGACGCGGGGCGATGACCCGCCAGCTTGAGGCGTTTATCGCGCTGCTGAACGAGCGTCAGCCACCAGCGCCCAGTTGTTAATGATGAACGTAGTCCTGGAGTCGAAGGAAAATTTTTCCCTTCATATACAGCGTGGCCTGCCCGCCAATCAGCACGCGGTCGCCTTTCAGCTCGCAGCGCAGATCCCCGCCGCGCAAGGAGACCTGGCGGGCCGACATCTGCGTTTTACCAAGCTTTTCGCTCCAGTACGGGATCAGCATGCTGTGAGCTGATCCCGTCACCGGATCTTCCGGCACCCCTTCCCCCGGGCAGAAGAAGCGGCTGACGAAATCATACTCATCCCCCGGCGCCGTAACGCAGACCATTTTCTCCAGCGGGAGCATAGCCGCGATATCCGGCGTCAGCGCTTCCACCTGCCGCTGGCTGTCGAGCACCACCATGTAGTCACGCCCCACACGCACCTCGTCTGCTGCGTTAATGCCCAGCGCGCTGAACAGCACTGCGGGTGGAGTATCAACAACCTCGGTTGACCACGCCGGGAAATTAAGCGTCAGCCAGTCGCCGCTGCGTTGTACCGTCAGATCGCCGACAAAGCGCGTGGTGAAGGTGATTTCCGTATGCGGATAATCCAGGTATTCGAAAATAACGTGAGAAGCCGCGAGGGTTGCGTGGCCGCAGAGGTTAATTTCATCCTGCGTGGTAAACCAGCGCAGTTCAAACCCGTTATCCGTTCGGACAAAGAACGCCGTCTCTGACTGATTATGCTGCTTCGCCATCTTCAGCAGCGTCTCATCCGGCAGCCACGCTTCCAGCGGACACACCGCCGCCGCATTGCCGCCGAACGCCCTGTCGCTGAAGGCATCTACCAGATAAAAATCAATTTCCTGCATCGTTTGTTCCTCTTAGATTTATTCAGCGCAGAAATACTGTGCCCTTCAGATACAGCGCCGCCTGCCCGCCCATCCGCACGCGGTCGCCCTTGAGTTCGCAGCGTACGTCGCCACCACGGGCAGAAACCTGGCGGGCAAACATCTGTGTTTTGCCAAGCCGTTCACTCCAGTACGGGATCAGCATGGTGTGCGCGGAGCCGGTGACAGGATCTTCCGGCACGGCCACGCCTGGCGAGAAGAAACGGCTGACAAAGTCGTATTCCCCCTCGTCCCGGGCAGTGACGGCCACTTTATGCTCGCCCGGCGTCATGGCGGAGAAATCCGGATTAAGGGCTTCAACCTGCTCTCGGCTTTCCAGTACCAGCACCCAGGCGCGGCCTTTTCGCGCCTCGACGTAGTGGCTGATACCGAGTGCGGTGAGTATCTCCGGTGGCGGCGTCTGTGCCTGCGTCGGGCAGGCCGGGAAGTCCAGCGTCATCCAGTCACCTTCACGACTGACGGTCAGGCGACCAGAGGCGGTGTCAAAATGAAGGCGTGAGTCCGGATAATCCAGTTCGTGAAACAGTGCATACGCCGCGGCAAGCGTCGCGTGACCACAGAGATTAACCTCGGTGAGCGTGGTGAACCATCGCAACTCGATCCCCCCTTTGGCACACACAAAAAACGCGGTTTCTGACTGGTTATGCTGTTGTGCCATCCGCAGTAACGTCTCATCCGGTAGCCATGCGTCGAGCGGGCACACCACCGCCGGGTTGCCGCCAAAGGAGGACGCGCTGAACGCATCTACCAGATAAAAATCAATCTCCTGCATCGTGTTACCGCCTGTTTTTGTTGTGTTGTTCTTTATCTTCGATGAAAACAACCCCGTTCGCTACCGCTGCATGAAGGTAAATTTTGTGATTCACATCACATAACGGTTGAGTTTTCGCCGTTTAAGGCTTTAAGATCGTCTCCTCATCTTTCAGGCAACGAATCCCAGATATCCCTATGACAACACACACGGTTTCCCGCAGAGTCGCGTGGCTACGCGTGGTCACGCTCGCCATCGCCGCGTTTATTTTCAACACCACGGAATTTGTTCCGGTTGGGCTGTTGTCCGACATCGCCGCCAGCTTCCATATGGAAACGGCACAGGTTGGCATTATGCTGACCATCTATGCATGGGTGGTGGCGCTGATGTCGCTGCCGTTTATGCTGCTGACCAGCCAGATGGAACGTCGTAAGCTGCTTATTGGGCTGTTTGTGGTGTTCATTGCCAGCCATGTGCTGTCATTTATGGCATGGAACTTTACCGTGCTGGTCATCAGCCGCGTCGGCATCGCGTTTGCCCATGCCGTTTTCTGGTCGATCACCGCGTCCCTCGCCATTCGTCTGGCTCCGGCGGGAAAACGCGCCCAGGCGCTGAGCCTGATTGCCACCGGAACGGCGCTGGCGATGGTGTTAGGCCTGCCGATCGGGCGCATTGTGGGACAATACTTCGGCTGGCGCACCACCTTCTTTGCCATCGGCATGGGGGCGCTGATCACCCTGGTGTGTCTGATCAAACTGCTGCCAAAACTGCCCAGCGAACACTCCGGCTCGCTGAAAAGTCTGCCGCTGCTGATGCGTCGACCGGCGCTGATGAGCATCTATCTGCTGACCGTGATTGTGGTGACCGCCCATTACACGGCCTACAGCTATATTGAGCCGTTTGTTCAGGTTGTGGCGGGCTTTAGCGCTAACTTTGCCACCGTTCTGCTGCTGATCCTGGGCGGCGCGGGGATTATCGGCAGCATCCTGTTCGGGAAGCTGGGCAATAAGCACGCGTCTGCGCTGGTAAGCAGTGCGATTGGTCTGCTGCTGGCATGCCTGCTGTTACTGATGCCTGCGGCAGGCAGCGAGAGTCATCTGGCGATCCTCAGTCTGTTCTGGGGCGTGGCAATCATGATTATTGGTCTGGGAATGCAGGTCAAAGTGCTGGCCCTGGCCCCGGACGCCACGGACGTAGCGATGTCGCTCTTCTCCGGGATTTTTAATCTGGGGATTGGCGCCGGTGCGCTGGTGGGAAATCAGATCAGCCTGCATGTATCGATGTCGGCCATTGGTTATCTCGGGGCGATTCCGGCGCTGATCGCGCTGATCTGGTCGGTGCTTATCTTCCGTAAATGGCCGGTCGCGATGGAAGAACAGTCCAGCCACGGTTGACGTTTGTTATGCCGGGTGGCGGCTTCGCCTTA
>NZ_JADCKV010000028.1:15109-15298 GCF_014982105.1 Enterobacter cloacae complex sp. P18RS
CGCCTTACCCGGCCTACGAAGCATTAATATCCGTGTTCTTCATCACCGCCAAGATAACGGAATCTTTCATCTGTCATTTTGGTCTGACAATCATAGATACCGATTCTCGTTGCCAGAGGAGTGGTTGCAGAAGACGCATCGCTTTATATTCATAAGAATTATATCCATTGCGAGTAGGCCGGGTAAGGC
>NZ_JADCKV010000029.1:0-48001 GCF_014982105.1 Enterobacter cloacae complex sp. P18RS
GTGCGGGGTTTTTTGCTTTGTACGTGGAAAACATGCCGGATGGCGGCTTCCCCTTATCCGGCCTACAATTGTTAAAACAATTTTAACAATGGTGCCGCTTTGACTCGTCCCTTTGATTATCAACAAGATTTTGCCAATATTAATTTTCGCGAACATCCCGAATGGTATCAGGTTGGCCGGGGTGAGCAGGGCGTATTGATGGTCGAGCCTTATAAAAGCGAAATCCTGCCGCACTGGCGTTATAAAAATGCTGAAGTCGCAGCGCGTTCGGCAGAAGAGATCTACGCCCTTTTTGAAGAATACCGCAGGAAAAACGATTTTGTCGGCATGGATATGGCGCGTAAATTCATACAGATGGGATACACCCGTGCCCGGCGATACGCCAATCATAAAGGCGGTAAAAAGTATGATGAGAAGCGCCAGGTCAAACCCCTCGATCACGATCCAGTAAAAGCAGAAGCCGCTGCGGTGTTCAAAACGTGGTGGGATAAAATTCGTGCTGATGAAGATTATTTGCAGCGAAAAAAGGCTCACCAGCAAGCGTGGGGATAATTACTACGTCCGCTAATAATTCGATACCTGATCGAGTTCACAAAATCCAATGAAACATATTGGAAACATTTTATTTACCTAACGATTCGTTTTAAATCCGGTTTTACTGTTTGTGGGCAATGGCCCGCAATGTGAGACAGGGGATTTTAAAATGACAGAAACCGTAGCCAGTGCAGATACGGATAACACAAGTTTAGCAGGCAAGGATACTCGCCGTCGGGTTTGGGCAATCGTTGGAGCTTCATCGGGGAACCTTGTAGAGTGGTTTGATTTTTACGTCTATTCATTTTGTTCACTCTACTTTGCACATATCTTCTTCCCGTCAGGGAACACCACAACGCAGCTTCTGCAAACCGCAGGCGTTTTTGCCGCCGGGTTCCTGATGCGTCCCATTGGCGGATGGCTGTTCGGCAGGATCGCGGACAGGAAAGGGCGCAAGACATCCATGCTCATCTCCGTGTGCATGATGTGCGTCGGCTCGCTGGTGATTGCCTGCCTTCCCGGATATGACACTATCGGAACATGGGCACCGGCGTTGTTGCTGCTGGCACGCCTGTTCCAGGGGCTGTCAGTGGGTGGCGAATATGGCACCAGCGCGACATACATGAGCGAAGTAGCTGTTGAAGGGCGCAAAGGTTTCTATGCATCATTCCAGTATGTAACCCTCATTGGCGGTCAGCTGCTGGCGTTACTGGTTGTGGTGATCCTTCAACAAATCCTTAGCGATGAAGATTTACGCGCCTGGGGCTGGCGCATCCCGTTTGCCCTGGGGGCTGCCCTGGCGGTTGTGGCGCTGTGGTTACGCCGTCAGCTTGATGAAACCTCCCAGCAGGAGGTCAGGGCGCTGAAAGAAGCCGGTTCGATGAAAGGGCTGTGGCGAAACCGCAAAGCGTTTTTGATGGTATTAGGCTTTACCGCCGCAGGCTCGCTAAGCTTCTATACCTTCACCACCTATATGCAAAAATATCTGGTCAACACCACGGGCATGCATGCTAACGTTGCGAGTGTCGTCATGACGGTGGCGTTACTGGTCTTTATGCTCATCCAGCCGATTGTTGGCGCGCTGTCGGACAAAATAGGTCGCCGCACCTCCATGCTGATCTTTGGTGGCATGCTCACCCTGGGGACTGTTCCGCTTTTGACGGCGCTACAGCATACAACCTCTCCGTATGCCGCTTTCGCTTTGATTATGGTGGCACTTATTATTATTAGTTTTTACACGGCAATCAGTGGCATTTTGAAAGCAGAAATGTTTCCCGCACAGGTGAGGGCGCTGGGCGTAGGCCTCTCTTATGCGGTCGCTAACGCCCTGTTCGGCGGTTCGGCAGAGTATGTCGCGCTATCCCTTAAGTCATGGGGCAGTGAATCGACCTTTTTCTGGTATGTCACCATCATGGGGGCGCTGGCGTTTATTGTCTCCCTGATGCTGCATCGTAAAGGAAAAGGGATCCGCCTTTAATAATGCGCCATCTGCCAGACGGCGTAGCCGGTTGTTGCCCCGGCTACGTCCCAGGCAAAATCTTTCCAGCTCCAGCCGCTTCCCGAGGGGCGGCTATCCCAAAGTTCTTTTGATGCCCCCAGGCTGATGGAGAACATCAGCCCCATTGTGGCACTTCGATCCCGGCTATAACCCTGGTGCAGCGCATATTCATTACCCGCAGCGGACAACATTGCAGACGCCAGAAAGTGTTGAGCTTTATCCTGACCCGACCAGTTATCATTAGCCATATGGCTGCAACCGGTCAGGAAAAGAGGGATTATCAGGAAAGGCGTACGCATTAACAGACTCCATAAAAAAGCCCCGTCGATGACAGGGCTCGTGTATTACAGAATGCGGCTGATGAGGCGGTCGATACGGATCCGACGTAGACGGCGAATCAGCTTGCGAACTTTCACCGGATAATCAGCGATGCTTTGCAGATTGCGATAATGACGAACCACTGTGGTATGCGTGCGTATAAGCTCCAGCTCACGATCGCGTTTCGCGGCTAACGCATGCTGAGGATCGTGAATAAGGATGGCGTTTTCCAGATCCAGACGCCAGGCGCGTGGGTTGAGATTATTACCGGTCAGCAGCATCCAATCATCATCCACCCACATTCCTTTGAGGTGATAGCTGTTATCTTCATCTTTCCAGAGACGCACAACCAGCTGGTCCGTGTTCACATAGTACTGTAAACGGCTCAGGAAGCGGCGCAGGTTAATCTCATAGAGATAAGGCAGTGCGCCGATGATCTTGAAAGGTTGATCTTCCGGAATGAAAAAGTCATTTGCCGTTTTATCCCCGACAATAATTTCCACCTTTTTACCATCACGCAGCAGCTGAATGATATTACGCACCAGAACGGCTGGAAGGTTGAAGTACGGGGTGCAGATGGTGAGCTTATGCTCCGCGCACGGCATCAAATGGAAGATGGTCTTGTTCAGCAGGCTGGATTTTCCCAGGCCTACCAGAGGCGTAACGGACAGTTCTTCATTACTGGCATCCCCCTGAAAACGATAAACCGCATCGCGCAGTTCCTGGCGGAAGGAGCGAACGTCGTTTTTGATTTCCGGGCTTTTCGGACGATGAGGATCGTCAAGACGGTGCACACCCCGGCCATGAACCAGGTTTTTATCAACCCAGTTGAACATGATGTCGGCCATCTGCGGATTGCGGATCAGATGGTAGCGATCGTAGCGGTATTTATCGAGCTGATGGAGATACACATCATTCAGGCTGGCACCGCTATAAAGGACGCTGTCATCAATGATAAATCCTTTAAAATGAAGAACGCCAAGCGCTTCACGGGTATTCACCGGTACGCCATACACCGGGATATCAATACCCCGATTTTCCTGGGCCGTGCGGCAATACCAGTCAGCATTGGTATTCGAGGCAGCCGCTCCAATACGGCCGCGCTGAGCACGGTGCCAGTCAACCAGCACGCGAACATCCAGTTCCGGACGCTGACGTTTCGCTTCATAGAGCGCGTTAAGGATCGCACGCCCACCTTCATCTTGTTCAAGATAGAGCGCCACAATACAAATACGTCGCGTAGCGCTGGCAATCTTTTCAAGAAGCGTCTCCCGGAAATGAGCGGGAGCATAAAAGAACTCTACATCATCAACTGACTGAGAAATCTTCGGTAGTTGAGCAAGGTGTTGTTGATGTTTATTACGCTTAAATTTTGACAACATCACAGTGCGTTTCTTCTCTGTTCATTGAAGGGTTGTCTGTACCAGGCAAACAACATAAGCGGACAATGATACCCCAGTGCCGCGAAAAGTGGGTAACATTTCCAGCAGCTTACTCTTGTTTATCCGTCGAAATCAGGCTGAGGGACAGAGAGACAATGCCTTCATCCAGCTGGATATCAACGTCAAAACCGAGCTTCCGCGCCAGGGTCACCATACCCCGATTGTTTGGCATAGTAATGCCATTCAGGCGTGACAATCCGTGATCGCGCGTATAACCAATGAGTTTTTCGAGCAGCCGTCTGCCCAACCCCAAACCCTTAAGATCGGAACGCACCAGTACGGCAAACTCCGCATCCACGTTATCCGGGTCGGAAATGGCACGCGTCACGCCGAGGATCTCCTCTCCCGCTCCGGAACGGCGGACCGCCACAATCGCCATTTCTCGATCGTAGTCGATCTGGGTCATATTGGCTAAATCATCGTGGGTAAATTCATTGATTTCGCTGAAATAGCGATAGTACAAATCTTCCTTCGTCACCTGCGAGATGAACGCCCGCAGCAGCGGCTCGTCTTCCGGCAGGATAGGGCGAAACAGCGCCCGTTCCCCATTTTTCATCTCCACCCACTCTTCCAGATGAAGAGGATAAGGACGAATGGCGAGACGGCTTTCCCGATCACCGATAAAGGGCGCAATATCCAGCGTCACGTCCAGCGCGGTAAATTCATTTCCGGAGGCAAGAAGGGGGTGGATATCCAGGCGCTGGATCTCCGCACAGTCAACAATGAGGTTGGAGACCTTCACCAGAAACTGGCTTAACCCAGCGATATCAAGCGGCCGCAGAGCGCTTCTCCCGCGGATTTTTTTGCTTTTGATGGCCTGAATAATCAAATAACGCGCCAGGTTCATGTTTAGAGGAGGAAGCGCGACAACCGCCTGTTCTTCTGGCCGCCACTCAACGCCGCCTTCACCCAGCATAATGAGCGGACCAAAAACCGGATCGTGTTCGACAACCACGCGTAGCTCCTGCGCACCTGCACGGTTGGCCATGCTCTGCACCAGCAGGCCGTGGATCCGGGCCTGTGGCCACGTCATTTTTACGCGATCGATAATGGCATCCGCGGCCTGTTGTACTTCTGTCGCGGTGCGCAGATACAGCATGACGCCCTGCACATCCGATTTGTGCGGAATATCGGGAGAGCGCAGCTTCAGCGCGACCGGATAACCAATCTGCTCAGCGATATGTACCGCCTCAGCGCTGTCGCCGGCAATCCAGGTGGGCAGGGTTTGCATCCCATAGCTGCCAAGAATGGGTTGCACCTCATGTGTGTCAAGAGAAGCGGCGCCCTCTTCGATGGCCTGCTGCAAAAGCCTGTGCACATCCACCGAATTTGCGGTGAGATTGCCCGGCAGGGCAGGCGTTTCACGCAGCTGCTTCTGGTTGCGGCGGTATTCAACCATATGCATAAACGCGGTAATGGTGCCCTCCGGGGTACGGTAGGTTGGCAACCCGGCTTCACTAAACAGACGCCGTGCCTCCTGGGAGGAGAACTCGCCGCACCAGTTGGTCAGCAGGGTAACGTATTTGCCGCGGGGATGTTTTCGGACTGCCTCAATCAGCGCACGCGCACTTTCGCTGCCTGGCGCAACCGCGCTGGGCGAATGGATAATCATCAGCGCATCAAAGTCCTGGCTATCGAGCAAAATCGTGATCGCCTTAATGTAACGATCGCTGCTGGCATCATCGCGCAAATCGAGGGGATTATCGGGAACAACGCTTCCCGGTAACGCGTCCCGCAGGCGCTGTAGCGTCTCTTCACCCAGCGTGGCCAGCTTGCCGTTGCGTAGCCAGAGCTCGTCCAGCGCCAGGGCGGCGGGAGCGGCACCGTTGCTGACAATCATCAGCTTTTCACCGCGCAGGGGGCGCATGTGGCTTAACGTTTCGACGGCGGAAAAAAGCTCGTGCGTATCCTGTACCCGCAGTAAACCGGCGCGCTGGATCGCTGCATCCCATGCGGGATCCATCCCTGAACGGGAATGTAGCAGGCGCTGAGCCGCAGGGCTGCGCCCGCTTTTGATGACCAGTATCGGTTTATTTCGCGATGCGCTACGTGACGCCGACACAAAACGACGGGCGTCGCTCAGGTGTTCAAGGTAGAGCAGGATAGCGCTGGTTTTGCTGTCACGCGCCAGGAAATCCAGCAGCTCATCGACGTCAATGTCCAGGCTGTCGCCCAAAGCGATGAAGTAGGAAAAACCCATCTCACGCTGCTGCGCCCAGTCGAGGATGGTATTGGATACCGCAGCCGACTGCGAAATAAAGGCCAGTTTGCCTTTGCGGATCGGAACCGGGGAAAAACTGGCATTCAGCCCCTGCCAGGGCGCAAGCAGACCGAGGCTGTTTGGACCAAGAATGCGCATCTGGTAGCGGCTGGCGCAGGCCAGCAGTTCGGGCTGCTGTTCAGGAGGCGAGGAAAGAATAATGCAGGTTTTACAGCCTTTCTGACCGAGCGACTCAAGCAGTTCGAGGTTTCGTTTCGCATGCGTACAGAGCACGGCGAGGTCGGGAACGAAAGGCAGGCTCTGCACATCCGGCCACGCCAGTACCCCCTGTACCGCCTTATAAGCGGGCGTAACGGGCATGACCGGGCCGTTAAACCCGCCAGCCAGCAGGTTACGCATCATCAGATACCCTGCGCGGTCCGGTTTCATCGAGGCGCCAATAACAGCAATGGATTTCGGACGGAGTAGCGCTTCTAACCCTCTCTGGCTCATGCAGGCCTCCTGTGAATGCAAGCGACCTGATGATTTTAAACGCTTTCTGCCTCAGTTGCTGTGACGCTACCCTTATGAACGGTTTTTCCCGCAAGATAACGTTCGCGGAAGCAGGAGAAGTGGGAGCCCAGCGCGCCGGCCGCCTGGGTATCGCCCGCCAGATCCAGTAGCGCAATAGCGACTTCAGCGGTGCAATATTGACCGTCGGCATGCGCTTCACGTAAGCGATAGGCCGAGACGCGCGACAGATCGACGGAAATCACCGGCAGCGCATCAAGATAAGGGCTTTTGCGAAACATCTTTCTCGCTTCGGTCCAGGTGCCGTCGAGCATAATAAACAGCGGCGGCTTACCAGATGGTGGCGCCGTAAGCACCTGACGTTGTTCGCCTGCATATGATGCCGGGAAAACGACCATAGGCTGATAGTCCGGGCTTGCCACCAGGTCGAGCAGAGCCTTAGGTGGCTCAGTGCGCGACCACTGAAACGCTGCGGTGTTAGGCAGAATATCGGCGATCAAACGCCCCGTGTTGCTGGGCTTCATCGGTTCGGTATCGAACATGACCAGACAAAAGCGGCTTTTCGCCTCGCTCGGTACAAGCGTTTCGCACAGACACACTTTCAGCGGTAAAAGGCAGCGCTGGCAGCGGCGAATACGATTGCCTCGGGCCAGAAAAGGGCGGGTGGCGCGCGCAAGGCGCTCGGCGCGTAATTGGAGTACAGCGTTATCAGTCATGGGCGAAAAGGCAGGAAAAACCCCATTTTCGCAGAGGAGAGAACGGGGCACAAGATATGCCCCGCGAATGTTACAGGGATTCGTTTAACCAGCTGTCGAAAGGCGCTTTCGGTACTGCGCCATTGAGCATGTCGATCACTTCACCATTTTTGAAAATCATAATGGTTGGAATGCTGCGAATGCGAAAACGGGCGCTGAGTTCACGTTCCGCTTCGGTATTCACTTTGACAAAACGCATTTTCCCGCTGCGCTCTTCAGCCACGTCTTCGAAGATGGGCGCAAAGTTACGGCAGGGGCCGCACCACGGTGCCCAGAAATCGACCACAACAGGCAGATCGTCCTTGAGGAGTTTGTCCAGCGTAGCACCCGTCGCGTTAATGACATCGCCATCAAATAATTCGTGGCCACAACGCCCGCATTTCGCACCGTCATCCATCCGATCGTCCGGAATGCGGTTTACAGCCTGACAGTTGGCACATACGGTATTCATAACTAACCTCTGATAGAGCCGTGGAACAACGGCAGAACGTCGATAATGTTTCTGATATGTTACATATTATCAGTGAGCCTGTATGAAACGACAACGCGTTTTATTCAATGGGAACAATAGTCACAGGCTTTTGTACGAAATTATGGCTATGAGCTTGCACATCGGGTAATCTGCGCGCTTCGCGCAGCGCTGGTGGAGAAAAGCATGAACGACGAAATGAAAAACAAAAGCGGCAAGGTCAAAGTGATGTATGTCCGCAGTGATGATGACTCTGATAAACGCACCCAAAATCCGCGTACCGGAAAAGGTGGCGGGCGTCCGGCGTCTTCTCGTGCAGACGGTGGCCGTCGCCCCGCCCGCGATGACAGAAATAACCGCGGCGATGACCGCAAACGTGATGACCGTAAGCGTGACGATCGCAAACGCGATGATGTTGTCCGTGACGGTGGATCGCCATGGCGTACCGTTTCTCGCGCGCCCGGTGAAGAGGCGACCGAAAAAGCCGATCACGGCGGTATCAGCGGAAAAAGCTTTATCGATCCGGAAGTGCTGCGTCGTCAGCGTGCGGAAGAGACCCGTGTCTACGGTGAGAACGCCTGTCAGGCCCTGTTCCAGAGCCGCCCGGAGTGTATCGTTCGTGCATGGTTTATTCAGAGCGTGACCCCGCGCTTCAAAGAAGCGCTGCGCTGGATGGCGGCGAACCGTAAAGCCTATCACGTGGTTGACGATGCCGAGCTGACAAAAGCGTCCGGGACTGAACACCACGGCGGCGTCTGCTTCCTGATCAAAAAACGTAACGGCACTACCGTGCAGCAGTGGGTCAGCCAGGCGGATGCCGATGACTGCGTGCTGGCGCTGGAAGATGTGGGTAACCCGCATAACCTGGGCGCTATGATGCGTAGCTGCGCGCACTTTGGCGTGAAAGGCGTTCTGTTGCAGGATGCCGCGCTGCTGGAATCCGGTGCGGCGATTCGTACCGCGGAAGGCGGTGCAGAGCATGTTCAGCCGATCACCGGCGACAGCGTGCTGGAAGCCCTGGAGCAGTTCCGTAAAGCGGGCTACACCATTGTCACCACCTCAAGCCGTGCCGCTACGCCGCTGTTTAAAGCGACGCTGCCGCGCAAAATGGTGCTGGTGTTAGGTCAGGAGCGTGATGGTCTGTCTGATGCGGCACTCTCCAGCGCTGACCTGAGCGTCTCTATCGACGGCACAGGCAACGTTGAAAGCCTGAACGTATCCGTTGCGACCGGCGTGCTGCTGGCGGAATGGTGGCGTCAGAACAAGGCATAAGCCTTTTATGTGCCGGGCCCGACCCGGCACATTCAAACCCTACTCGCTCTCTGCCGGTAACACAGGCATCCAGTCAATCGGCTTTTCGCCACGCTTTTCCAGCCACTCATTCGTCAGAACAAAATGATTACTGCCAAAGAAACCGCGATGCGCAGACAGCGGCGACGGGTGCGGTGCCTTCAGCACGTGATGACGCTGACGATCGATAATCGCCCCTTTCTTTTGGGCATGCGAACCCCAGAGTAAAAACACGACGCCTTCACGATGCTCATTGATCAGGCTGATAACCTTATCGGTAAAGGTTTCCCATCCCAGACTGGCGTGGGAGTGTGCCTGACCCGCCCGGACAGTTAATACGGTATTCAGCAACAGCACGCCCTGGCGCGCCCAGCTTTCCAGATAACCGTGATTAGGGCGGGTGAAACCAGGAATCGTTACTTCCAGCTCTTTATACATATTCAGCAGAGAAGGGGGGATGGCCACGCCCGGACGCACGGAAAATGCCAGTCCGTGAGCCTGCCCGGGGCCGTGGTACGGATCCTGCCCCAGGATAACCACCTTTACATCACTCAGTTCGGTGTAGCGGAAGGCGTTAAACACATCTTTCTGCGGCGGATAAATTGTCTGGCCGGCCTGCCGTTCAGCCGCAACGGTACTGAGGGTGTTAATAAAATAGGGTTGCTGCTTCTCTTCTGCCAGCACGTCATGCCAGGTTAAAGGTGTTGTCATCTCGCTCTCCTGCGAATCTCATTCTGTGTCTAGCTTACCTGCTAAACCCCAATGAGCAAAATTACCCGCGGAAAAGCAGGCTAAGTGTCTCAATTTATGTTGAAAACCAGGCAGGATAAGTTGAATTGGTAAACCTTTAAAATTGATCTAAAACAAAAAATACAGACCACACTCTTTGTGTGGTTGGTGGTTTTGTTGATTTAAATCAATAAATCACCCGGGTCTGAATGTTATATATACACACAACAAACAATGGTTTTACCAATTGGCCGCAAAAGGCCAGCATCAGTTAATGTAGCCTAAGGGAGGCAACACATGATTACAGGTATCCAGATTACTAAAGCTGCAAATGACGATCTGCTGAACTCTTTCTGGCTGCTGGACAGCGAGAAAAACGAAGCGCGCTGTGTAGTAGCGAAAGCAGGTTTTGCGGAAGACGAAATCGTTCCGGTGAGCAAACTGGGCGAAATTGAATACCGTGAAATTCCAATGCAAGTGCAACCAGAAGTACGCGTGGAAGGCGGTCAGCACCTGAACGTTAACGTCCTGCGTCGCGAAACGCTGATGGATGCCGTTGAGCACCCGGAAAAATACCCGCAGCTGACCATCCGTGTGTCTGGCTATGCGGTGCGTTTCAACTCTCTGACCCCGGAACAGCAGCGCGACGTTATCGCGCGTACCTTTACTGAAAGCCTGTAAAGTTCAGCTTCGGGGGTGGAATAAAAAAGCCGGGAATGTCCCGGCTTTTTTTACTCTTCCGTTTTTGTCTCTGGCGCAGCAGAACTTGGCTTACGGCGCTTACCAATATTTTTGGTATCGCGGTGGCGCTGTTTAACGCGCGGCTTCTCTTTTTCTTTCTCTTTTCTCTCAGCACGTTTCGCGAGCGCTTTCTTGGACGGTTTACCCGTCATTTTTTCACTCGGCGCACGTGTGGTCGGACGAAGCCCGTCAATCACGCGAGCTTTCAGCGGCTCCTCAACGTAGCGGCCAATTTTCTGTAGCAGCAGATGGTCGTGCGCTTCTACCAGAGAGATAGCAATACCTTTGCGGCCCGCACGGCCGGTACGACCAATACGGTGCAGGTAAGTATCACCGCTGCGCGGCATATCAAAGTTGATTACGTGGCTCACGTCCGGGATGTCGATCCCGCGCGCGGCAACATCGGTGGCAACCAGCACATTCACGCGGCCATCGGTCAGGCGCTTAATCCCTTCGGTACGCTTAACCTGCGCCATTTCACCTTCGAGATAGCAGTTGTTGATACCGGCATTGCGCAGCATTTCTGCCAGCTCATGCACGCGCTCACGTTTGCGTACGAAGACGATGGTACGGGTTGCCTCTTCCTGCTTCAGCAGGTGTTTCAACAACTCAACCTTATGCTCAAGGTTATCTGCGCGGTAGTACCACTGGTGGATCTTCTTACGCTCACGGGTCGATGGCGTAGCGGACACTTCCACCGGATCTTCCAGCAGACGTTCGGCGAAATCTTTAATGGCATCCCCTTCAAGGGTTGCCGAGAACAGCATTGTCTGATTACGCCAGCGCGTTTCACCCGCGATGTGTTCGATATCCTGGGCAAAGCCCATGTCCAGCATGCGGTCAGCTTCATCGAGAATCAGCGTTTCCACCGCGCGGCAGTCGAAGTTCTCTTCTTTTATGTATTGCAGCAGACGGCCCGTCGTCGCGACAACGATATCCTGGTTTTCGCTGAACACTTCGGCGTGGTTCATATACGCTACGCCACCGGTGATGGTCGCGATATCCAGATGGGTGTTCGCCGCCAGCTCACGCGCGTGTTCGGCAACCTGCATCGCCAGTTCACGGGTCGGGGTCAGGATCAAAATGCGCGGCGGGCCTGATTTTTTACGCGGAAAGTCGAGCAAATGCTGCAACACAGGCAGCAAGTAGGCTGCTGTCTTCCCCGTGCCGGTTGGCGCAGAACCGAGCACATCGCGGCCCTCAAGCGCAGGCGGAATGGCCGCGGCCTGAATGGCGGTCGGGCGTGTAAAGCCTTTGCTCTCAAGGGCATTGAGCAGGCTTTCATCGAGTTCAAGTTCGGAAAAAGTCGTTACAGTCATGTTCTACCTCTGTGTGGGGCGCTGATTATAGACGTTACGGCTGTAATCTTCATCTGTTTGTATGGATATCGCTTTTCGACCACTTCGCTTTCCCCTATGCTACTCCAGTTTCACTCAGAAGGTTGCCCTGACATGTCTCAACTCAAAGCGCAGTTGCGCCGCGATGGCTTTACGTTTAAACAGTTTTTTGTGGCGCACGATCGTTGTGCGATGAAAGTCGGCACAGACGGTATTTTACTGGGTGCATGGGCGCCTGTCGCAGGTGTAAAACGCATTCTGGATATTGGTACGGGCAGCGGACTTCAGGCGCTGATGCTGGCGCAGCGAACGGAAGAACACGTCACGATCGACGCCGTTGAGCTTGATCCTCAGGCGTCCCGGCAGGCAAGTGAAAACGCTGCCGACTCTCCGTGGGCAGATCGCATCAGGGTAGAATGCGCCGATGTCCTGACCTGGGCGCCGGAGCAAACCGCGCGTTACGATTTGATTGTCAGCAATCCGCCGTATTTCACGCCAGGCGTGGAATGTGGAACGCCAGAACGCGAGCAGGCACGTTACACCGGCTCGCTCGATCACAAGGCGCTACTGACCAGTGCGGCGGAGCTTATCTCGGAAGAGGGATTTTTCTGCGTGGTCTTGCCTGAAAGCACGGGTAATACCTTCATTGAGATCGCACGGGGGATAGGCTGGAATCTGCGTCTTCGTACCGATATTTCGGATACGGAAGGACGCTTACCGCACCGCGTGTTGCTGGCGCTCTCGCCGAAAGAGGGGGAATGCTTTATCGACAGGATGGTCATTCGTGGGCCAGACCAGCGTTATTCCGAAGATTACACTGCCCTGACCCAGGCCTTTTATCTGTTTATGTGAACCTGCGGCGTCAACACCGACGGGCCGGACATTTCAAGCGGTTCGGGATAGTCCAGCGTATAATGCAGGCCACGGCTCTCTTTGCGCATCATCGCACAGCGCACAATCAGCTCGGCAACCTGCACAAGGTTGCGCAGCTCCAGCAGATTATTAGAAACGCGGAAGTTGGCGTAATATTCATCAATTTCCTGCTGCAACATCATGATGCGGCGTAACGCGCGTTCCAGACGCTTTGTTGTGCGTACAATCCCGACATAATCCCACATGAAAAGCCGCAGCTCGTGCCAGTTATGCTGGATAACCACCAGTTCGTCCGGGTTTTCTACCCGACTTTCATCCCATGCCGGCAAGTGTGTTGTCGGACGTGCATAGGGCATGCGTTTGGTAATATCTTCCGCAGCCGACCACCCATACACCAGACACTCCAGCAGCGAGTTTGAGGCCATGCGATTCGCACCATGCAGGCCGGTGTAGCTGACCTCGCCGATCGCATACAAACCCTCCACGTCGGTACGACCATGATCGTCAACCATCACCCCGCCACAGGTATAGTGTGCGGCAGGTACAATCGGCACCGGATCGCGGGTTAAATCAATACCCAGACTCAGCAGCTTTTCATAAATCATCGGGAAGTGCTGGCGAATAAAGTCTTCCGGTTTATGGCTAATGTCCAGATACATACAGTCGACGCCAAGCCGCTTCATCTCGTGGTCAATGGCGCGGGCCACGATATCCCGCGGGGCAAGTTCACCTCGGGGGTCGAAGTCCGGCATAAACCGGGAACCGTCCGGACGCTTCAGATACGCGCCTTCGCCGCGCAACGCTTCAGTTAACAGGAAGTTACGTGCCTGCGGGTGGAAAAGGGCGGTAGGATGGAACTGATTAAACTCCATATTCGCCACGCGGCAGCCTGCGCGCCAGGCCATGGCGATACCGTCTCCGGAGGCGATATCCGGGTTAGTCGTGTACTGGTAAACCTTGGAGGCGCCGCCAGTCGCCAGCACAACGGCTTTTGCCTGGCAGGTTTCCACCTTCTCTTTATTCCGATTCCACACCCATGCGCCGACAACACGGCGCGTGCCGGGCAGGCCAATCTTATCGGAAATAATCAGGTCGACGGCGTTGCTGCGCTCCAGCACCCGAATATTAGGATGGCTGAGGGCTTTGCTGACCAGCGTGGTTTCAACCGCTTTTCCGGTTGCATCAGCAGCGTGCAGAATACGGCGGTGGCTGTGCCCGCCTTCACGGGTCAGGTGATAGCTCTCTTCACCATTAGGCTGAACATGCGTATCAAACAGCACGCCCTGATCGATAAGCCATTGCACGCAGTGGCGGGCATTGCTGGCGACAAACTCTGCCGCATGCTCATCCACGATCCCGGCGCCGGCAATCAGGGTGTCTTCTACGTGCGAGGCTATACTATCCGTTTCATCAAACACGGCGGCAATACCGCCTTGTGCATAGAAGGTGGAACCTTCGCTCATCGGCCCTTTACTCAGCACGATTACGTTCTGATGTTCCGCCAGGCGCAGCGCGAGGGAGAGGCCAGCAGCACCGCTGCCGATGATCAGTACATCACAATGAAGTTCAGGCGTCGTGTTCATGATGTTTGTTTAATTTACTAAACATGGTGTGGGGAGAATAGCATTGTGATGCGAGATATCGCACGTTTTTTTTGTTGTGTGTTGCAATGACTAAACGGAAGGCCAGAAGTTAAATCTGCGCTAAATGGCCGGAAATATTTTGCGAAGCAGATCGTTAGCTTCAGATTTTGTGGTGAAATAAAGCCTGTGTTGCGTTACTCTTCTGACGATAAAGTTGATGATTCTTGTCAGAAAGCGGGTGCGTATCGTGAACAGACTTATAATGAGAGAAAATGAACGGTCTGCGGCGCGATGAACAAAAACAAAGGCGTTACGGAACTTATTGAAGAACAGACACTCTAATTCGGTGCTTGCTCAAAGTGCAATGTTGTTAGAGTGGCGTTTCGATAACGCGTGGAATTTGGTTTGGGGAGACATTACCTCGGATGAGCGAGCAGTTAACGGACCAGGTCCTGGTTGAACGGGTCCAGAAGGGAGATCAGAAAGCTTTTAACCTACTGGTGGTGCGCTACCAGCATAAGGTAGCGAGTCTGGTTTCCCGCTATGTACCGTCAGGCGATGTTCCTGATGTGGTGCAAGAGTCTTTTATTAAGGCCTATCGCGCGCTGGATTCATTCCGGGGGGATAGTGCTTTTTATACCTGGCTGTATCGTATTGCAGTCAATACGGCTAAGAATTATTTGGTTGCTCAGGGCCGTCGTCCGCCTTCTAGTGATGTCGACGCTATCGACGCAGAAAACTTCGAAAGTGGCGGCGCGCTGAAAGAAATTTCGAACCCTGAGAACTTAATGTTGTCAGAAGAACTGAGACAAATCGTTTTTCGCACGATCGAGTCGCTCCCGGAAGATTTACGCATGGCAATTACGTTACGGGAGCTGGATGGCCTAAGCTATGAAGAGATAGCCGCCATCATGGATTGTCCGGTCGGCACGGTTCGTTCACGAATTTTCCGTGCGCGAGAAGCCATTGATAATAAAGTTCAACCGCTTATCAGGCGTTGACGATAGCGGGATACTGGAAAAGGTATTAGGCATGCAGAAAGAAAAACTTTCCGCTTTAATGGATGGTGAAACGCTGGATAATGAGCTGCTCGATGAGTTGTCTCATTCTCCCGAAATGCAACAGACCTGGGAGAGCTATCATCTTATCCGCGACTCTCTGCGCGGTGATACCAGCGAGGTTCTCCATTTCGATATCTCAGCACGCGTTATGGCGGCCATTGAGAACGAACCTGTTCATCAGACCACGCCGCTGATTCCTGAAGCGCAGCCTGCACCTCACCAATGGCAGAAAATGCCGTTCTGGCACAAGGTGCGTCCATGGGCCAGCCAGCTCACCCAAATGGGGGTCGCTGCGTGCGTATCGCTTGCAGTTATCGTTGGGGTCCAGCACTATAATACTCAGTCTGAAGCCAATCAGCAGCCTGAAGCGCCAGTGTTCAATACGCTGCCGATGATGGGTAAAGCCAGCCCGGTTAGCCTGGGCGTACCGGCAGATGCCTCCGCAAGCGGCGGACAGCAACAGCAGGTACAGGAGCAGCGCCGTCGCATTAATGCGATGTTGCAGGATTACGAGTTGCAGCGCCGTCTGCACTCCGAGCAGCTTCAGTTTGAGCAGGCCCAAACCCAGCAGGCTGCTGTGCAGGTGCCAGGAAACCAAACTTTAGGAACGCAATCGCAGTAATGAAGCAACTTTGGTTCGCCATGTCTTTGATGGCGGGTAGCCTGTTCTTCTCTGCTAACGCCTCGGCTGATGTTTCATCCGGGGCGTTGTTGCAGCAAATGAACCTGGCCAGCCAGTCACTCAATTACGAGTTGGCATTTATCAGCATCAATAAGCAGGGTGTCGAATCGTTACGCTATCGCCACGCCCGCCTTGATAACCAGCCGCTCGCCCAGCTTTTACAGATGGATGGCCCGCGTCGGGAAGTGGTCCAGCGTGGGAACGAAATCAGCTATTTCGAGCCTGGCCTTGAGCCGTTTACGCTCAATGGTGACTACATCGTTGACTCCCTGCCGTCGCTCATTTACACCGATTTTAAACGTCTCGCCCCCTACTATGATTTTATCTCGGTGGGGCGAACGCGTATTGCCGACAGGCTGTGTGAAGTGATCCGCGTTGTCGCGCGGGATGGGACACGTTACAGCTATATCGTCTGGATTGACGCAGAGACGAAGCTGCCGATGCGCGTTGATCTGCTCGATCGCGACGGTGAGACGCTGGAGCAGTTCCGCGTGATCTCCTTCGATGTGAACAGTCAGGTTGGCAACAGCATGCAGAATCTGGCCAAAGCCAGCCTGCCTCCTTTGCTTTCCGTGCCTGCCGGCGATTCTGTCAATTTTAACTGGGTACCATCCTGGATCCCGCAAGGGTTCAGCGAAGTTTCCAGCAGCCGTCGCCAGCTCCCAACCATCGAAACACCGGTTGAGTCGCGACTCTATTCCGATGGGCTGTTTAGCTTCTCGGTGAATATCAATCGCGCTACGGCGAACAGTTCCGAACAGATGCTCCGTACCGGTCGCCGGACGGTCAGCACGACGGTGCGCGATAATGCGGAAATTACCATTGTCGGTGAATTACCGCCGCCAACGGCAAAACGTATTTCAGACAGCATTAAATTCAGGGCTGCGCAATGATTAAAGAGTGGGCCACGGTCGTATCCTGGCAGGATGGCGTAGCGCTTGTCAGCTGTGACGTTAAAGCATCATGCAGCAGCTGCGCTTCGCGAGCCGGTTGCGGCAGCCGCGTGTTGAATAAGCTGGGGCCGCAAACGTCGCACACTATTGCTGTGCCGAGCGATCAGCCGCTGGTGGCAGGGCAAAAAGTGGAGCTGGGCATCGCTGAAGGTAGCCTGCTCACTTCCGCCATGCTGGTTTACCTTTCTCCGCTGGCAGGTCTGTTCGTGATGGGCGGGGTTTTCCAGATGCTGTTCGGCACAGATTTGGCCGCCATGTGCGGGGCCGCTTTGGGCGGCGTGGGCGGGTTCTGGCTTGCTAAAGGCGTTTCCCCAAGGCTTGCCGCCCGGGAAGCGTGGCAGCCCGTTATCCTCAGCGTTGCACTGGCACCCGACCAACTTCGTGTTGAGACGCTCTCTTCTGAGGCCCGGTAATCTGCCGGGCTTTATTATTATTTACATCGCAATAAAGAAAACGCCGTCTCTTCGCGCTATACCTGGCTCTAAGTGCATTTCCAGCTGACGAGGATGTAGTGTAGAATGCTGCGTTTTCGCACTGAAAAACGTCAGGCTAAGAACAGCGGCCTCCAGGAATTCGTAAGGCATAATTATTTAACTATATGAAGAACATACGTAACTTTTCGATCATTGCTCACATCGATAATTGATACCCCGCCAGCCTCCGCAAACCTCCGACAAAAACGCCTCAAGATCCCCATCAAATCAGCATTTCCAAAAATTATACTGTTTGCATGCACAGTCAACCTACGACATCATAAGTCATGGTTTTTGTGTCCACCAGTGCGTCCATATCCTATGATGGACACATAACCTCCCGTTCTGATGGACACACGCAGGGACAAATCATGGCTATTTCAGATAGTTATCTAAAGTCGTGCCTTGGGCGCGAACGAGACAAAGTTGAAGAAAAGGCAGACCGTGATGGTCTGTGGGTACGCATCTCCAAAAAGGGGGCCGTTACTTTTTTCTACCGATTCCGCTTCCTGGGCAAACAGGACAAGATGACGATCGGCAGCTATCCGGAGTTCGGATTAAAAGCCGCGCGCGATGAAGTCGCTAAGTGGGCCGCTATTCTTGCCCGTGGCGAAAACCCACGGATCAGGCAAAGCCTCGACAAAGCCAAGATTAACAGCCAGTACACCTTCGAAGAGCTGTTTCGCGAATGGCATTCAATGGTGTGCGTTCAGAAAGAAACGGCAGGACAGATTTTACGTACATTCGAATTGCACGTTTTCCCCAAGCTTGGTAAATACCCTGCGCATCAGCTCACGCTGCATAACTGGCTCACTGTGCTGGACCGATTGGCCCAGGGTTACAGCGAGATCACCCGGCGCGTAATCAGCAACGGCCGACAGTGTTATTCCTGGGCAGTGAAACGGCAGCTGCTGGAAGTTAACCCGCTGTCAGAAATGTCTGGGCGTGATTTCGGCATCCAGAAACAAATGGGTGAGCGAACCCTGGACCGTAAAGAACTGGCGATTGTCTGGCGAGCCATTGAGGATTCCCGCCTCATTGAGCGAAACAAGATCCTCTATAAATTGTCACTGATATGGGCGTGCAGGGTCGGCGAACTCCGGCAGGCTGAAGTCGCACACTTTGATTTTGAAGAAGGGATCTGGACTGTTCCATGGGAAAACCACAAGACAGGGCGGAAGACAAAGAAACCGATAATTCGACCTATCATCCCGGAAATGCTCCCGCTGATAAAACGGGCCATTGAGCTGGCGCCAGGACGCTTTGTTTTTTCAAAATATGAAGACAAGCCGATGAGTGAAGGCTTTCACATGAGCATCAGCAGCAACCTAGTTAAGTTCATGCTGAAGGCTTATAACGAGCAGGTCCCACACTTTACTATTCATGACCTACGCAGAACTGCGCGAACGAATTTCTCAGAGCTAACCGAGCCGCATATCGCCGAGATAATGCTGGGGCACAAACTGCCTGGTGTGTGGTCGGTGTACGACAAGCACACCTATGTGGAGGAAATGAGAGTGGCATATGGTAAGTGGTGGGCCCGACTTATGAGCATCGTCGAGCCCGACATTCTGGAGTTCACGCCGCGTCAGGTCGGGTGAGACGGCCTTTATCATCACGGGTTAGATTCAGGTGAGACATCGGCTTACGGGTTGAACGTGACATCTCTTTAATCTGCCAGGCAGTGACTTTAGTTCTTAGCCATTTATTGGGGCCACCCATGTAAGCGCAATCGGGCTCAGGAAAAGGGTTCTCGTTTGGGGCTCTTTTCCTGTAGCGTTCGAGCGTACGTGAGGAAATACACAGCTGCCCGCAGATGTCTTTAGTGCTCATCAGCTCAAATTTATTGGTTGCTTTGCTCATCTTCGTTCTCCAAGGGCCCCAACCGGGGCCGTTTGATAATTCTTTATCAGGACGCCTGGCCGGGAAGGGCACGCAAGCGGCGCATGCCGGTCATTGCCGTGGCCACATAGCTCGCCTTGCGGTTCACCACCTCCACCCAGACCTTCACGCCTTCAACCTTCACCGTATACGTCTCTTTCATCTTGCTGCGCCCATAGTCGCCGTATCTTTGCTGGTGGGCAGTCAGTGCGATGTCGCATGCCTGTCGCGCGATAGGAGACTGCTGATTACCGCGGTTAATCAGTTTCATGCTTCACCGCCTTCATTCTTCTCGGCTTCAACCGCCATCTGCTCAAGCCGTCGCGATAACTCGGCAGCCAGTGTCTGGAATTCTTCCTCGGTCGCCACCGGGATCGGCACAAAGCGAATCCCTATGTGCGCCAGGTGGTTGGCGATTTCGAGGCTTGTCCTCAAATCAACTGGTGAGGCTCTGTTCATGCGGCGCGATCCTCTTCCTGGAAGATAATTTCCATTTCCAGCTTCTCGGCCAGGGCATTCTCCGCGCGGGCGCCAGCGGAGTGCTCCCAGCCTTCAAGCATGTAGATAGCATCAGCACAGCGAAGCATTGACAGGCAGATGTCCATATACTCGGCCTGGGTTAATCCATCTGGTAGACGGGCAGGATTCAGAACAATATGGCCTTTCGACCAGAGATGAAAATGCGCATGGTTAAAAGCGGCACGGTTAAAATTAGGTAGGCCGCTCATCGGCCCGGCAATATAAACTTTCACGATTCCACTCCGAAGCGGCGATTAATCCGCCCTGTGTATACGACGAACTCCAGGAGGCTAACTCCCAGAGCTTCAATTTTCTTGTGATGCTTGTTGATGATGGGAGGCACTGTTTCGTTCCAGTTAGGCTTTGGCTTCTTGCGCATGGCCTGCTGGATTTCCTCGGTGCGGCGGCGGCAGGCGGCGCGGATGGCGTTGTCTGTTTCAGATGTCATAACCGCTCCATATAAGCCCGGATAAATTCAGCCGCAGCCTGTGCGTTTATGGCATTACCGTAGCCTTTGAGTCTGCCGACGCGGTTGCTGCTTGCCACTCTTGCCACCCCGGGCTCGACTCGTCCCAGGCGCGCGGCAGCCCCATCAACCAGCGGGAATGTGCCGGGTTCAACTGGACGCCATTTGCCATCTCGACAAAAGAGCCAGTCCGCATCTCTCCAAAAACCGTTAACCTCAAGGGTGCTACTAAACCCTGCTCCGCAGCGTAATCCAGTCTGTCGAACGTCCGATCCTTCCCATCGCTCCTGATTACTGTTTTCCCGCTCCCTTTGTGATCGCTCGCCGTTGGTGTTGGCCACGCTGCCAGCATTACGGTCCCTGGAAGCTTCAAGCACACTTTCGGTGACCCGTCCACATTCTTCCCGCTGTAGCAATGAGTCGATCCGGTTGAGTCGTTCGCCACCGGAGTTTGCCACCCAATAAGCCCGTTCTCTGATGTGCGGCGCACCGATGCCCGCTGACGTAAACGGCACAAGCCCGAAGGCGTATTCCATTCCTTCCAGGTCAGCTTGTACAAGGTCGAACCATGCGTTTGCGTTACCTGCTGCAACCTGTTCGCCAAAGACATGCTGAGGTCTGCGCTCGCTGATGAGGTGGAAGAAGTGTGGCCAAAGGTGCCGCTCGTCAGCAAACCCATCTCCTTTGCCTGCCGCGCTGAAAGGCTGGCACGGACAGGAACCGGTCCAGACTGGTTTATCGTCAGGCCATCCGGCGATCCGCAGGGAATGAGACCAGACGCCAATTCCGGCGAAGAAGTGGCACTGCGTGAATCCTCGCAGATCGTCAGGTGTGACATCTTCAATACTCCTTTCATCAACTTCGCCTGGGGCGATATGGCCGCCTGCGATTAAGTTCCGAAGCCACTGGGCAGCGAACGGGTCGATTTCGTTGTAATAAGCTGCTGGCGTCATGCGGCCTCCGTCTTAACAACATCGATGGCGCAGCCGGGTAGCAGTTCAACCGCGGCGGTGGCGCACTGATTTCCCCAGTGAGCCCAGCCCGGGGCCGCGCTGCGGCTGAACAACTCAATGCGAGGCACATCACCGTAAAGCAGCTCCAGCCGATGGCGCACTTCCCACGGCTTTTCGCTGTGCGCGCCGAGCGGGCTGTAGACAACCTGCTTAATCCCGGCGTGCTTACGTTCCAGCCCGGCGCCGCGGGTAGCAATCAGTAGGTCTTCGGTATTGGCCCGGGTGTGGTTTCCACCGTTCATGCGCGTCTCGGCGTTTAGCAGGTTGAGGAAGTCGTAAAAGTCGGTTACTTCACCCTCGTCCAGCGCCTTGTTGATGCGCAGCTCGGCGTTCTGGTTCAGCTTCACCCAGGTAAAGCCTTTCATTGTGCGAACGGTAAAGCCCCAGGCCTCGGCAAGTTCGATAGCCTCCTGGTTATGTGTGCCGGTGTACCACATCGCCAGCACCGCGTTATCGGCGGCAAGTTCCCACACTGGCAGGCGCTTGATGTCGATGAGCTTCATGGTGGAGTAGTGATCGGCAGCGGCGCCGTTGCTGATGGTGTTGCCGTAAGACCAGGGCGGATCTGCGTAGATAAGAGAGTATTTTCCGGTCATGCATCCTCCTGCTCCGGATCGTTAACATCCCAGCCATTACGCTCAATATTGGTTTGCAGCCGCTTATCTCCGACCTCATCAATGCTGCGGCCGGTAATATCTGCGACTTCGGCGTTTGAGTGTCGCCACAGCAGCGCAAGCTCTTCGGTAGTCCATTCAGGCATGACTTTACCTCCTGACGATCGGGCAAGTGAGTTGCGCTTGCTGCGCACGGAGTAGATAGATCGGCCGGTTGCCGCGGCGATTTCCTCGGGAGAGAACCGGCCAAACAGAAACAACTCTGCTTTGGTCCACTTCCTTAGGTTGGTGTTGGCTGGGAATTTCACATCGAGGCGAGCAGCCTGTGTGTAAACGGCGCGCTCACTTCTCTCCAGTTTTTCGGCAATCAATGAGACGGGCATCTGTCCGGCAACTTCATGCAGGAACAGGTTTTCCCATGGTTGCCAGTGATTTGCTCCAATTGTTACCTCCACTGTTCGCCAAACGTGAAGCCGATCTCCGCCAGCGCCTCGTCCATCTTCTCGATGAACTCCGGCACCATTTCGTTGAAGTCGGACATGTACCGCGGATCCCGCTCAACGACGACGTGGTGAATACCTTCGCGTTTCATGCGCGGGTCGTAGTTGGCAAAGAACCAGGCTTCTTTCCCGGTCACCCACATGCTGTACTGCACCTGGGCCATATACGCAGACTTGATGGCTTCGAAACCGCCAAGGCGGAATTTCATGAAGTCGCGGGAGGTGAACGGGCATTTCAATTCGAGGCCGAAATCGTTACTGCACAGGCCGTCCGGGGAACACGCGGTACGCATGCTCTCGTCACGGAACAAAATCGGAGACTCCGTGACTTTCACGTCAGTGGTGAACTCGAAGAGGGTACGAGCGTCTTCCTCGAACTGCTTGCCCCATGCCAGCGCCTTGGCGTTAACCTCTGGCGCTACGCCGGTGCATACCTCGGCGAGTAGGGTGTGGAAGTAGGACATTTTCATGCCCGTCCATTTGGTGCCAGATCGAGGCTTGGAAATGACGTTGTGAGCGTCAGAGGCAGTAATAACTCCGAGCCTTAATTTGGCCCATGCTTCATCACCTTGCTCTACGGTGGACACATCTATGCCGGTCCGGGCCAGGATAATTTCTGGTGTCATGCTGCCGCCTTCTTCTTGAGGAAGCCTAAGGCCTTAACTGCCTCGGCTTGGGTAAGCTCGGATGAATCGCGAATATCACGACGGAAAATTTGCGAACAGACTGGGAGCAGGTTTTCTTCCCATGTCTTATCCATTGCGATAAGGACGTCGTTAATCTCCTTGATAATTTCGTCCCCTGCTGGGGTTACATCGCGTTCTGGCTGGCGTTCTGCTGAGAAGTTGATACCTTCCTCACCCTCGGTATTAACATGGTCGATGGCGGCATCCAGGCGCTCACGTCGAGGCCAGTATTTTGCTGCCTGCTTCACGACCGTCTTTAGGATCATCTGCTCTTCATCGGTGACCCATGGACACTTCTTGCTGTTGTCAGATTTGTACTTCTTCCATGCTTCAGACCGGTCACGGATGGAGTAGATGGCATCGATGCGCATCGTATGGGTAAGGTAATCACCATCGTCAGTTTTTACCGTTACATACGCCCCTACAATGTCCCCGCGCTGCTCTTCAGTATCAAAGTCGTTGTAGATGTGGATCGGCGGCTTATCGAGCCCCTCGCGGCGGAACTGGTCGTTTCTTCGAACAATAGCCGACTGGCACCACTTAATGGCGCCAGACTGCTGCGCGATGTGCATCAGGCCCATGTAACTGATGTCGAGGCAAATAGCCCCTTTACGCGGAACCAGGTAAGCCAGCTTCTGAGCTGGGTTTAGCGAAATACCGATAGCCGCAACGTTGATGATCGCGTTCTGTGTGCTGGTCTGGTTCTGGAATGCAACTTTCGCGAGGTAGTCGTTGTTCTGAAATAGCTGGATGGCGAACTGACTTTCCTTCGCCCACACCATCCGCTCGTCAGTGGCCGCCTTAATGAAAAGCGGCTCCTGTTGTTTGACGAAATCAACAAGGGTTAAGCTCATAGTCCCTCCTTAAAATGGGCAGATTGGATGAAGGCGATCCCACTCTTCTTCGGCGCGGTCGTAACAGATGCGTGTGACATAGTCGTTATAGGCTTCCTCTGCCTTTTCACCGACTAGTGCCATTTGCGCTTCTTTTGGGAGAAACAGGCTACTCATTTGCAAAGCATATTTCGGGAACATGGCGATCAGTTCTTTCGCTCTGTCGTCGATCCACTTCTCTTTCTCGTCGGTAAGTTGCTGCTCAACCCAGCGCCGATCTTCGATTCGGTCGTAAGTGAGGTATGCGTTCATGGTTGCCTCAGTAATGGATTTTTGCGCAGGGGATCAGGTCATCTTTCAGAGCGGTAAGCACTTCGATAGCCTGCTCGCGGGTTAAGCTGGTTTGGCTGGTGAGCGCGTTAACGATGTTGGTGCCGACCGTTTTGCGGTGCTTCACATCGGCTTCACGTTTTGCCTGCTCATCGGCGATTCGCTTCTCTTCTGCCAGGCGTTTCTCTTCTGCCTGTTTTGCTTTGAGGCGCTCAGCTTCCACTGCCGCAGCTTTTTCTCTTTCCGCCCGCGCTTCTGCTTCCTGCTTCTCGCGTGCCGCACGCTGTTCAGCCTCGATGCGCTGGCGTTCTGCCAGCTCAGCACGGGCTTTCTCTTCGGCTTCACGGCGCGCTGCGGCTTCAATCTCCGCTTTGTGCTTAGCTTCGGCATCGCGGCGGGCCTGCTCTGCCGCCTCCTGCTTCAGCCGCTCGTCACGTTCACGCTGTGCCTGTTCCGCCTGGCGGCGCTGCTCTTCGCGGTCACGGTCGAAATCCTTGTTCATCAACAGAGCCATTTCGTGGTCTGCTTCTAACTTGGCCGCCAACTCCTGATCGAACTTGATGTTCATTTCCAGCGCCTCGGCGTGCAGCGCGTTCATGGCTTCTTCAGCCTTAATGCGTTCCTGCTCGGCCTCCCATTCGGTTAGAGGGCGGCGGGTCGCGTCGCGCAGGTCGTCGCAGGCATCAACGAATCGCTTAATTTCGGCCTCAGCGGGGCGCACAGCTTCTTTCAGGCGTTTTAGGTACTCTCGGCCTGGCTTTTCGATTGCAGTCTTACTGCGGGACACCTGCGCCGCCAGAGAGGCGACACGGTCACGGCCCTTCTTCGTGGACAGGTCCGGCACTTCGTTTACTGCCTGGCGGATTTGCTCGAGATAAGCGTCAAGGCCGCCCGCTACGTAAAGCACTGGCGCCTGCTCCGGCTTGATTTCGATGACTGTTAAGTCCGTTACTTCGCTCATGGTTTCTCCTGAAATTTGGATGTGCAGATCCCGCCCGCATAAGCCAGGCCGATCGGTTGAATAGGGGGTTAGGCTGTTTTTCTATGCCACGGATAACCGATGGCGACCTTCATTTCGTCGTAGGCTGCCATCCACATGGCGCCATCACCGATAAACAGGGCAATGGCTGCTTTACTCTGCGCTGCGCGCAGCAGGTGATGATTGATCATGCCTTCACCTCAACCTGTTTCATGAGGCCAGCGATATTCATCTGTTGGCGGTTCAGCGTCAGCTTGTCGCGCGGTGCCGATACCGACGTCAACTGCCACTCGTTATCGTTGAGCTTTTTGGCGGTGTACTGCTTGCTGTTGTGGGTGACTGTCATGAGGCCTCCCGAGCGAGGAGCATCGCGTCGGCAATGCTGTATGCATCGCTTGCTAAATCACTAAACGCTCCATAGTTGCATTCGCTGCTGATGATTCCCTGCATAGCCTTAGCTGCAAAGTAGTCACGGATCGTCATGTCATCTGTATTGACTGAAACTTCTTCTGGATATGGCTTGTCATCAAACCGGTAAAGCAGGTCGTAATTGCCGGCATCGTCAAAGCTGGTGACTTCGTACGCCCAGCGGTGACCCGCCCATTCAAATGACTGGCCATTTCTGGCGCCGTCGGATCGCGCTTTCAGATAAGCAGCATGGTCATCAGAGTTTTTATAAACCTTCATGGTGTATTTCATAATCATCTCCGCGCTTAAGCCGCGCCGCTGAACGTTAACAAAGACTTCTGCGCTAATGGGCGGTGGATGGCCGCCGGTTGTCATAAATTGGCAGACTCGAAAATCTGCCTATGTATGGCCGATAAAAAACCCGCCGGAGCGGGTTAGTTCGTATTCAATGAAAGAGCCGATGTTCGCGGCCAGTAGTATTTTGGTTTCGCTCTCGACCCAGGCTTTGGGCCAACGCAGACGATGTAACTTTCTTCTTTTCGCGGCAGCGTTGATGCATCGAGTTCATTGCGGAACCGGGAATGCAGAATGCTTTTCCCTGCCGGAATTACCTCAACCACAGTGCCAATCTTTACCTTCTCAGCGCCACCTGCCTGGCTAGACCAAATAACCTCGTCATCTTCCTTGAAGCGCTTAACCTGCTTTAATCCCATTGCCTTACCCTCTGTCGTTACCCGCTGATGCGGGAGAAATGCTTTGGTCGGTGTGGTGTTTCGCACCTTGCTGGCCTATGCGAATGTCTATCCAGCCGCTTCCAGGTCGTTCCGAAGAACACACCACACCCCAAAACATTCCAGTTACGCACCATTGCCGCTCTCCCTGAGCCCGCCGGGCGTCCGACGCATGGTTTACTGTCGCGCCGTTCGACTGACCGAATATCCACTTCGCCGCTGGCTAACTTCGCTCAGCTGTCGATGTTTCGTTTCGATGGGTTGATAATAGCGATGAGTATTGTTTATAGCAATGCGTATTGATATTAAATAATAGCAATTGCTATTAATACATTGATAACTAAAAGAATTTATTTTTCAAATGTGCGTGACGAAGTGCGCTGTGATAGGGTTGCGTTGTTTTTTTTGAAAAGGAGCGCGAGATGAAATACTTGAAAGCTTTATTGTTTATCTTTGGGGTGATGTTGTTCGGGGCGAGCGTGAAGATGGATGTGGGCGGTGATTCACCATTCCTGGCGTTCCTGTGCTATGGATTTTTTGCTGTGTCTATCATGATTGCGTGGTGTGAGATGAGAAAACTGCTGCTTGAGATTAAAGGCTAGGGAAGGGAAGGGAAGTAAAAAACCCGGCACGGTGGCCGGGTGGGGTGTTTAAAGTTTGGCAACCATTTTATCGATCGCTTCCAAACATGATTGTTTGTAAGGTCCATTTACTTTAACTCGGCGGTTCATAACCCTTACGCTTCCGGTCGGTAAAATGGAGAACGGGCAACCCTTAGCAAATGCCACAACCCCGGTGGTTTGAAAATCTTTAATATTTACGATTCCATCATCGACATCATTAAAATCGAATATGTGCGGGTGGCTTATTAGAAGTTGTTGAATATCATTGTCAATGGAATTCAAAACGGCAGCATAGGCGGATGCTGGACCCATATATTGAGTCAATCTATTTTTTGCAATCATATGCACTTTCGGAAGCGGCCTGTCAACGGCATTAAGCTTGTTAGCGAACGCATATGATGCATAGATGTCAGAAGGAAGTTTCAAACCGTAGATCAATGAAAAAGCGTTCTGTATAGCCCTTCTGGATGAATCATCAGCCATCACGGGAAGGATGAGCTTATCAATCGCAGCAAGAGCGATTTGAGTGTAGATTGAGAAACTTGGGTTGCAATCGACAAACAAAACATCATATTCGTCCCTGATCCCATCAATTAAATCATTTATCCAGTCAATGATACTTACCCAAGCGTTAGTCCCAGGTATTTGCTGGTTCGCCAATGTATTAATTGCATTTGCCTGAAGCTCAAGCAAAGGATCACCGCAAATTAATGAAATGTTGCTCGGTATATGGTCATTAAATGACTTTGGATGCGTAAGGTAGTCATGACTGTCGAAGTTAGGTTTCTGATATGGCGTCGGGAGGCGCATTTGGAAATATCCGCCTAAAGTGCATCTACTTGCCAGGTCATGCCTGGTGAGAAGATTGATACTGCCATTACCAATCAGCCCGCCAAGGAAAAGCTCTGAAAGATTAGCCTGTGGGCAAACATCAATAACTAACACCCTCTCTAATGGGTTGGTCTCTGCATATCTGCAAATAGCTTGGAAAGATAAACTAGTCTTGCCGGTGCCGCCTTTGTTATTCCAAATTGCATACTTCTTCATAACGCCCCCGCTGGTTAACGATGTCATTAATGGTCAACCTAATGACCAATGGTAAACGATTAACCAATGGTGACACCGTTAACCACAAAGGTCAATCTTTTGGTAAACCGTTTACCAGTGGTTACATCGGTAACCAACAAAAAGGCCGCATTTCTGCGACCTCATTGTTGGATTAGTTCCTACCAGCTATGCGCCGACCAGAACACCTTGCCGATCAGTCGGAAGTCAAAGTTTGTTATACGCAATAGACTCATGGATCAGCGCTTTACCCATGATGTACAGCTGATCCTGATTATCTTCCGTCACATACCAGTCTTTGTATGCCGGGTTATCTGAAAGCACGGCTAATTGTAACCCCTGCATTTGCAGGCGCTTAACATGGAAGTGTTGCCCGAAGACAAACGCATACACCCCATCAACTTTGAAACTTCTTACTGATACGTCGAAGAACAGGCGATCACCAGACTGGATTGTCGGGCACATGCTGTCGCCGTCAACTGTCATTACCTTCACATCATGCTGAGGGCGATTTCCGAAGAGGGAACGCGCATGCTCAGTTGTGAACTCGATAGCGTGCAGAACCTCAACAAATTCAGAAATCATAAATGAGCCGGGCCCAGCACTTACGGTCAGATCGAGAACATCCACCCTGAAAACATCTTGAACGATATTGGAAGGCGAAGCAGGTGTAGGTTGCTGCCCATCACTTCGCATCGGTCCAACTCCGGTTGAGAGCCACTCAGATCGAACGCCAAGCGCATTGGCTATCTCAACGATTTTAGTAGAGCCACGGGCATTGCCACTGGTCAGCCTCCAGATAGTGGGCTGAGCAACTCCAGACGCCTTAGCCAAAGCGCCCTGAGACATGCCAGATAGTTCCATCGCCTGATTCAGGCGTTCTGCAAGAGTTTCTTTTTTCATGAGTTTAAATTTATACGCTTGCGTATTGATGGTCAAAACACGTTTAGCTATTGCCTAAATCAATACGCATTGCTATTATCAATTCACACCAATACTCATAGGAATTGGAATATGACGAACAAAACCATCCAGCGCGCCATTGATATCGCTGGTAGCCAGAAGAAATTAGCCGACCTTTGCGGTGTGGCGCAGCCGACGGTATGGCGCTGGTTGCACGGCGGCGGCATTGATGCCCGCTACGTAATGAAGATTGTCACAGCAACCAACGGCAAGCTTAAACCAGCAGATATCCGTCCAGATCTCGCCCAGCTCCTTGGGGCAAATAACACAGCCGCTTAACGGCGGCCCTAACCACGAAAGGGAAAGCAATGCATTCACTTGCGTATCAACACAATACCGGAATACATCCGGGAGCGATGATAAACCGCGCTCAACCTAAGGCAGCGCCGGACCACGAAAAGATCCGCGATGCGGTCCGGGCATGGTCGTCGGCGCTGGACAATCAGGACGTCGTTTCGGCGCTGATCATCAACGAATACCGGGAGCAGGGCGGGGCCGCTATCAGCTTTCCGGAAGACATCAGCCGGGCGCGCCAGAAGCTGTTCCGCTTCCTTGACAACCGTTTCGACTCCGAACAGTACCGCGAGAACGTGCGCCAGCTGACACCCGCAATCATGGCGGTCCTGCCTGTTGAGTATCGCCACCGCCTTCTCCCAGAAGACAGCTTTATGTCCCGCTTAGCGCGACTTGAGAAGGAAACGAGCGAGGCGAAAGTGGCCGTTGCGATGAACGCTCCGCGTCACCAGAAGATCAAGGAAATCAGTGAGGGGATTGTAGAGATGTTCCGTGTCGACCCGGATCTGACCGCGCCGCTGATGGCTATGGTCACTTCGATGTTGGGGGTTATGTGATGGGAAGTTTCAAAAATGGCGAAAGCCAGTCTGCGCGAACAGAACTGGCCTTCAGATGCAAATCGTGTGCACTCATTGCAGGAGGAATAATGGCAAAAAATCCACGCTATTACCATACCGCTGTACATAAAAACATAACCCGCGACCGCTTCATCCGCTCGGTTAATCCGATTGTGGCCGAGAAGATGCGCGCCATCCTGGAAGAACTGAAACGCAAGGAGAGCGGTCGTGGATAACCTCGCAAAAGTAATACCTTTCAGACCGTCTGTAACGGTCGTGGAGCGTCAGGTGGCAGATATCGATGATGGGTATACCCGCATCGCTAACGAGCTGCTGGAAGCGGTTATGGCTGCTGATTTAACGGCTCGCCAGCTGAAGGTCGTTCTGGCGGTGATCCGCAAAACCTACGGGTTCGGGAAAAAGTTTGACCGCATTACCAATACCCAGATTTCGGCGATGACCGGTATTCACCATACGCATGTCTGCAAGGCCAAGAACGAGATGATTGCAATGAACATCATCGTTACCAATGGCATGGCGATCGGGGTGAATAAGGTGATTTCTGACTGGAATTTCAGCATTAGCCAAAATGGCAAATCATTAGCCGAAACAGCTAATGAAACATTAGCCAAGTCAGCTAATACCCATAAGCCAACTCAGCTAAACACAAAAGAAACTATTCAAAAGAAAGAAAGAAAAGATCCCCCTAAATCCCCCCAGGGGGAAAACTCACTCGCTCAGGAGGTGATGGATTACTTCAACGAGCTAACGGGTAGTCGTTGTGCTGCGCTGGCACCTTTCGAGAAAGCTCTCTCCACGGTGAAGAGCAAAGACCAGTGCTACACCGCTGAAGAGCTGAAACTCGTTATCCGCTGGGCCCATGTGAACTGGGGTCACAGCTTCAAGCCAGAGAACCTGTGCCGTATGACCCGCTTTGATGGATACCTGTCAGACGCCCTGATATGGGCAGATGGTCATGGAAGCAACCCGAAAGCCTGTCCGCACGAAGAGATCATCAAGCTCTGGAATGAAAAATTCCCTTCGAAGGCCGTTTCACTGCATGAGTGGAACCGCCGCCGTCCGGCCTATCGAGACCTGGAAGCTGTGTGGAACGGCAAAACCACCCAGGGCAACTGGCGAGAACTGAAGCACATGGGAATGGCCTTCGAGCTGATTAGCAAGTCTTCCCTGTTCGGCACCAGAGGCGATCAGCCATGGCTGACTCTCGACTGGATACTGAATCCGAAGAACTGGGGATCTGTCTACGAGCAGGCCATCAACGAGCACCGTGAGCGCAAGGGAGTGAAAGCATGAGCCGTTTTATTGATTTATACGTTGAGCAGGCCGTCATCGGCGGAATAATGCTTGCAGCAGGTCGCCCAGAGGGTGCGGACATGGCTACCGATGCGATTGAGGGGCTGACTGAGGACCACTTCACAGCAACGCCTCACAAGGTGGCTCTGCGGTCCTATAAGCGCCTTAACGAATCCGGTTCGAAGATAGACCTGCTTACGCTGACCAGCGACCTTGAGCGACTCGGGGTGCTTGAGAGTGCGGGCGGATTCGCTTACCTGGCTGAATGCAGCAAAAACACACCGTCGTTCGCGAACCTTGCCTCGTACTGCGAAAAGTTGCGGGAAATGCATCTCGGCCGCCGGATGACCCTGGCGCTACAGGTAGGGATCCAGAAGCTGTCCGAACCATCCAGTGAGGGTATCGCTGACATCATCGGCAACATACAGGCGGATATCTCTGGCATCGAGCACAACACCGACTACGGCACCGAGCACATCACCACCGGGATCGACATGTCCCTCGAGACTATCCAGTCGATTATCAGCGGTGATATCTGGAAGCACAAAACCGAGCTGGGCATGGCGACCATCGACAGCGCATTCGGCGGGTTCAACAACACCGATTTCATCGTTGTCGGCGGGCGCCCTGGCATGGGGAAAACTATGTTCAGCACCACCGTGACCGAGACAGTCGGCCTGAAAAACAAAAAGCCGGTGCTGTTCTTCAGTCTCGAGATGCCAGTGGAACAAATCTCTGAGCGAGTCGCGTTCCACCGGGCCCGGGTGAGCAAAGAGGATTTACTCAGCAAGCAGAGCGGCGTGATGGATGGTGCCTGGGGAAAGGTCGGCCACTGCATGAAGGATTTCATCGAAGCCCCGATCTATATCAACGACAAGCCATCCCTCAGCGTTCATCAGGTGCGAGCGGAAGCCAGGCGAATGAGCAAGAAACTGGGTGGACTTGGTGTGGTCATTGTCGATTACCTCCAGAAGATGCGCATGTCTGACCCTGAGAACATGAACCGCAGCGTAGGGGAGATCGCCACCGGCCTGAAGAACCTGGCGAAAGAGTTGCGTTGCCCGGTCATCGCACTGGCTCAGCTTAACCGTAAGGTCGAAGAACGTGCTAATAAGCGCCCGGTCGCAGCTGACCTCCGCGAGTCCGGTGTTATCGAGCAGGAAGCCGATGTGATTTTCATGATCTACCGGGATGAGAAATACAACCCGAACACCGAACTGAAAGGCATCACCGAAATCATCTGTGTGAAGTCCCGGCATGCGCCGGGGGCAGAAAAGACCTACCACTTCAGCAGCCGCTACTCCGGCCTGGACCCGGTAGATTTCACCTACAGCGGCCAGATGCAACAGGAGTCTGACTATGAGTGCTAAGACGATGAAAGGCAAACAGGCAATTCTGCGTTATCTCGAAACGCACAGGACATTTACCGCGAAGGATGTGGCCACAGAGTGCGGCATGACCATCAACTGCATCACGAAGAACGCTATCGATCTGGAGCGGGCCCGCAAGATTGTGCGCGTGAGCAAGGTCTGGCGAACGGTGACTTATCGCCTGGCTACGCCGGAAGAGCAGGCTGGTACCGCGCGCAGCTGCACCAACGGAATATTTCAGGAGTGCCGCAACAGCGCGGCTATGAAGCGAGTATTGATGGTTTTGGGGAGGGTAGGGGTATGACACGCATCCGTAACTTTGGCTGGAATCGCCTGAAGCTGGCCACCCTGTCATACGACGAACTCAATCAGCTTGAGGAGCAGGTGAAACTCGAACACGCCTGCAAAGACGGCATCCACATGTACGACAAAGCAGGTCGTGACAAGCTCGATGCTCTGAGTTGGGCCGTATACAACAAGCAGAAGCGGGAGGCCGCCCAATGAGCAACATCGACAAACTGAAATCAGCCGCAGCGAAAGCGGTCGATAACTTCGACCCGAATATGTTCGTTGAAACTCGCGACGTGCTGGCGCTGCTGGATGAGCTGGAAGCCAAAGACAAGCAGATCGACGATCTGAAAGCAACGGCGGCACATTCCAATGCTGGATGGACGGAGGCGCATAGACAGGAAGCCAGGGCTGAAGCCGCAGAGAAACGGATTGCTGACCAGTGCGGAATCATCGCATCGGCGAGGAAGTTCATCAGCGAGTACGCTGGTCTTGGTGATGTTGGCGCTGCTGAGTTCATAAAAATAATCGACCGCGCCGCAGTCGGTAAAGGAGAGGCATCATGAACACTCTTACCAAAGAATGGCTACTGAAGACCATCGCGGAGCTCGAAGAAGAGCGAGATGCTGTGCCTGGCATCGTAAACGAAGATGCTGCGATGTCTCTGGCGGCGATGAAGATTGCGCTGGCATCGCTCGAAGCGGAGGCTGTTGGCGAGGTTGTCCTCGGTGAGTATGACGATTGCGGATGCCACCCGGATGCGAAGGTGGTGTGCATAGCCGCTGATGGACAGGCTGATTGGGAGAATTTCAAAGATGGCACTCGGTTATACACCGCCCCGCCAGCGCCGGTATCTGTGCCCGATGGCGTGCTTAAAAGCCTCTTACCTGATGCTGAGAAGTCCGAGTTCTGGTTTGAGCATGATGGAAAAATCTTGTTTGAAGGTGTGAAGTTTAACAATGCAGTGTTTGACGCCTGCCGCGCCGTCATGCTTCAGGGTGCCGATGGCAACTCTCCTGTGATTCCGGATGGTTGGGTGGCTTGCAGTGATCGGATGCCGGAGCAGTTTAAGGCCATCCTGGCATTCAATGAGTATGGAGAAGTTTGGTCTGGTGCGTATGACAGGTACTGGAATTTCTATTGCGATAATCTGTTAGTAGAGCATGTCACGCACTGGATGCCACTGCCAAATCCTCCTAAGGAGTAATTTATGAAATTCTTACCAGTTGTTGGCTGGGAGGGAATCTACCAGGTTAATGATGGTGGAGATGTACTAAGCATACCTAGGGTAATTTTGAGGAGAGATGGCTCTAAACAGCGATTTAAAGGAAAGAAACTAAAACCGTTTTTAAACGAGGCAGGCTATCTCGTTGTCAGGTTGAGTGATGCCTCAAATGGCCGAAGGGAAGTTGCAAGAGTGCATAGGTTAGTAGCAGAGGCGTTTATACCGAATCCAAATGCCAAGCCAGAGGTTAACCATATCGATGGGGATAAATCCAACCCATCCTTAAGCAATCTTGAGTGGGTTACACCCCATGAAAATAGGCTACACGCCTTGAATACAGGGCTAAGAAATCGGTCACACCTTCCAGCATACAAAGGGGAGATGCAGGCTAATTCGAAATTAAACGATGCAAGTATAATGGAAATAAGATCGCTTAGATGGTCTGGGGTTTCATACGGAGTGCTATCTAAACGATATGGAGTTTCTAAAAGAACCATTATCAGGGTTGTTACTGGAGAATCATGGTCTCACTTACCAATGCCAGAAGCACCGCAGCAGGAGGCATGATGTACGACAATTACACCATCAACCGCTGCGACGCCATGGAGTGGCTTGCAGGGCATTACCCAACCTTCCCGGACAGGATGCCAGATGTGCCGCTTAAGGCCGACTGGTGTAGCGCCAGCCTGTTCAGAGGGTGGAGTTTCGTTATCTTGCTCGATGGTTCACTGGTCTTTGCTGACTGCCTGTCACCTCCCATCCGGGCAGAAGACATGGCTGGCTTCAAACTGCCTGAGTTGACATAGCTACCATACAAGCGATATGGGAATCCCCATATCGAGAGCCATGGCCTCTTCGGAGGCCTTTTTCTCGCATTGATAATTCAGAATCAACCAGCCATAATATCAGTGCCGTCGGAGTTGAACGCCCGACGGTAAGACTTCTGCGCATTTAAGGGGACTTAAATGCGACCACAATCTGAACTCCTCACCCTGTCACAGATGCTTAACGGCACCTGCGATTTTCTGCATTCTGCGGTTTCCGTTAAGGAGGCCGTATGACTCTGCCAGTAGACGGCATCAAACTCCATCGCGGCAACTTCGCGGCCATAGGACAGCAAATTCAGCCATTGCTGGATGCAGGCCAGTGCTTCCGCCTTCAGGTCAAGCCGTGGCGCGAGAAGCGCAGCCTGTCTCAAAACGCACTCTTTCATCTTTGGATGGGAGAAATCAGCGAATACCTCATCAAATCCGGGCGTACCGACGCAACGCCGGAATGGGTTAAGCGCAACCTCAAAAAGACGTACCTCGGCTGCGAAGAAGTCACCTATACCGACTTCATTACCGGTGCGAAAGAAACCTCATGGGAGCCTCGACACACCTCCCTCCTCGACACTGGAGAGATGCATATCTTCATGTGCAAGGTCGAAGCCTGGTGCGCCCAGTTCGGCCTGGCGCTGACAATCCCGAACGGTTGCGAGTACCAGCAGCTGCGCGATAAGCAGGAGGCCTGATGTCAACTCCACTTTCCCGCGTCATCACAAACGAAATATTCCGCGTTCCGGCACGCCGCAAGCGCAAGCCCGCGGTTAAGCCGTCCGAAATCCCGACACTGAAGGGCTACACCGCCCGCCCGGTGGATCAGAAATGGCTGCGTCTCGCGGCGAGGAGAAAATCCGCATGAGCATGTATCAACGCATTAATGGCGGTGACTGGCGCAATATCTTCGTCGTCGGGGATCTGCATGGGTGCTACACGCTGCTGATGAATGAGCTCGAAAAAGTTTCGTTCGACCCTGCGCGTGATTTGCTGATCTCGGTTGGTGACCTTGTTGACCGCGGCGCGGAAAACGTCGAATGCCTGGATCTGATTACTATGCCGTGGTTCCGTGCTGTGCGCGGAAACCATGAGCAGATGATGATTGATGGGCTGTCGGATTATGGAAACGTCAATCACTGGCTGGTGAATGGTGGCGGCTGGTTCTTCAATCTCGACTATGACAAAGAAGTGCTGGCTAAGGCTCTGGTTCACAAAGCAGCTGAGCTGCCACTAGTCATCGAGCTGGTTACCGCTGAGCGTAAAATCGTTATCTGCCACGCTGACTACCCGCATAACGAATATGCGTTCGATAAGCCCGTCCCGAAAGATATGGTCATCTGGAATCGTGAGAGGGTTAGCGACGCTCAGGACGGCATTGTCTCGCCGATATCCGGTGCCGATCTGTTTATCTTCGGGCACACCCCAGCGCGCCAGCCCCTGAAGTATGCCAACCAGATGTACATCGATACCGGTGCCGTGTTCTGCGGAAACCTCACGTTGGTACAGGTCCAAGGTGGTGACCATGAGTAAAACCTACCGCAGCAAGAAGTGGCTCGCCGCAGTCGGCCAGATTGAGCAATGCGTCCTGTGCGGAGCCTGGGGCGTGCAGGTGGCACACCGCAACGAGGGAAAGGGTATCGGAATGAAAACAGACGACTGCGCCACCGCCGCTATCTGTGTCACCTGCCATTCAGAGATTGATAACGGGAAGGGGCTGAGTCGTGACGAGCGCCGCCAGTTAATGGATCGCGCCATCGTCCTGACCATTATCCAGATTGCCCGTCGTGGCTTGGTGGTGCCTGCATGAAAATCTACGACATCACACCAATCGGCAAGCCTCGCATGACTCAGCGTGATCGATGGCATAAACGGCCAGCAACAGCAGCGTACTGGGCATACAAAGAACAGGTCCGGTTGCTTGGCATCCGTCTGCCTGAGTCCGGATATCACATCACGTTCGTCATCCCCATGCCGAAGAGCTGGAGTAAGACAAAGCGGGCGCAATATGTCGGCCAGCCTCACCAACAAAAGCCTGACAAAGACAATCTGGAAAAAGCTCTGCTGGATGCAGTGTTTGACGAGGATAGCCATGTCTGGGACGGACGGGTAACCAAAATCTGGGGAGAAACCGGGCAAATTATCATCGGGGAGGCCACATGAAGCCAGAAACGCTTGAGGTACTCCGCGCGCGCTGGCAGCGCCTTCGCATCTACCGCTTCCGGGGATCGGTGCTGGTGGATTACCGCATCCTTCGTAATTTTGTTCGCATCTATCATTCAGCAGGAGCCGCATAATGAACCTCGAAAACACCGTGAAATACCACTTCGCCAAGTCGACGCTTATTAGCGACTCTCCGCGCGCCACTGCTTCAGATTCACTGACCGGGACGGATGTTATGGCGGCCATGGGCATGACCCAAGAACGCGCTGGCATGGGATACAGTGCCTTCCTCGGAAAGATGGGTATCAGTTACAACGACCGGGCGAGGGCGATCGAGCTTCTAGCAGAGTATGCACTGACAAAATGCGATAGCGTAGCGGCGCTGCGCAAGCTTGACGACAGTGTTAAGCCGCTGGTGATGCACCAGTTGGCCGCCTTCGCTTTTGAAGATTATTCTCGCAGCGCCGCCAGCGTGAAACAGTGTGACTGCTGCTCGGGTCAGGGATTCATTGAGGCTGATGTTTTCACGATGAAATCGCACTACACCATGAAGCTTCCACAGTGGGCAAAAGACCTTAAGCAGTCGCCTAGTGATTTCGAAGTTAAACGCCAGGTGAAAGAGGTGGTGCGGGTTCTGTGTTCGGCCTGCAAAGGTAAGAAAGTTGTCAGTTGCGCCTGTAAAGACTGCCACGGGCGCGGTAAAGCAGTGAATCAGGTCCTCACTGAAAAGCAGGGCGTGCCGGTTCTGGCCGACTGTAAGCGTTGCGGCGGACGTGGATATGAGCGTATCCCCTCGACTGAGGCATATGCGGCTGTTTGCCGTATTACCGATGCGATATCTGTTGCCACTTGGGAAAAGTCCGTTAAGCGGTTCTATGACCAGCTGATCACAAAATTCGACATTGAAGAAGCTTGGGCGGAGGCGCAACTCAAGCAGATAACAAGATAGCGCTCAAGAAAATAGCCCATTAATTCATAGTGGGCTATTTACATTTCCGGAATCTGTGTTAATTTCTCTCTAACGATGGGTTACTGCATTCGTTGAGTAGTAACACAAACAAGCCCTGCGGTTTACACCGTGGGGCTTTTGCATTTCTGGAGGGGAAGAAAATGCACATTTAGGCGGGTAGGCCGTAACCGAAAGGTAATGCAGCAGTCATGATGCTGCCCCGAGTCTCCGCGTAGAGAGCCAGACGCAGGTCCGAACTGCGACATACCGCTGGTGAGGGTTAATCGAGGAAAGGGTATGCCGGTAAAGCAGCGCGAACGCCAGACGCGCACCGGTCATGAGCGGCGATGAAGCGACAGCAACTCAAGGGCATGAGCGTGGCCACTCCGGGAAGTGGCAAAGAATTTTTAGAGCCTCGCATATGCGGGGCTTTTTTATTTCCCCTCAAATTTACTGAGAGGATTCACAGCAATATGAGGGGGGCCGATGTCCGATCCATTTTCCGGCACGGGGCTGGCCGGTTTAGCTTTGACCGGAGCCAGTGTCTACGGTCTATTGACCGGAACTGACTACGGTGTAGTTTTTGGTGCATTTGCGGGCGCCGTATTTTACATAGCGACAGCGGCTGACCTGAGTGTGTTACGTCGCCTGGCATACTTCTTCGTGTCGTATATCGTCGGCATTCTTTGTTCGGGGCTGTTGGGTTCAAAACTCACATCCTGGACGGGGTACACCGAGAAGCCACTGGATGCTATCGGTGCCGTAATAGCTTCTGCGTTAGCCGTTCAAATCCTTACGTTCCTGAACAAGCAGGACATCGGCTCGCTGGTGGCGCTGATAACGCGCCGGGGAGGTTCAGGTGGTACTAAATGACCCAACAGCAACTATCAACGCGCTGCTCTGCGCCGGAGTTGTGATTACTCTGATGTTTTATCGCCGTGGTGATTCGCGGCATCGGCCATGGATTTCTCGTTTAGCCTGGCTGATTACCGTCACTTATAGCGCTGTACCGCTGGCGTACCTGTGTGGGATTTACCCGCATTCATCATGGGCCACCATTGCGGCCAATATCATATTCCTTTCAGTGCTGGTGGCCGTCAAAGGCAACGTTGCACGTCTGGTTGATCATCTGAGGCACTAATGAACCAAACACAATTTCAGAAGGCGGCTGGTATCAGCGCCGGGTTAGCTGTGCGCTGGTTTCCGCATATCGACGCCGCCATGAAGGAATACGGCATCACAGCACCGCTTGACCAGGCCATGTTTATTGCCCAGATGGGGCATGAAAGCACCAGATTTACCCGGCTGGTGGAAAACCTGAATTATGCGGCTGAAAACCTGGTACCGACGTTCGGCAGCCACCGCATCACTCCACAGCAGGCCGCCGCGCTTGGCAGAACGGCAGCGCACCCGGCTAATCAGAAAGCAATCGCTAATCTGGTATACGGTGGAGAGTGGGGTAAAGAACACCTGGGCAATCAGTTTGCCGGTGATGGCTGGAAATATCGCGGTCGCGGGCTGAAACAGGTTACCGGCCTGAGCAACTACCGCAGTTGTGGCCACGCGTTGAAACTGGATCTTGTTACCCACCCGGAGTTGCTTGAACAGGATGAATACGCCGCGCGCTCAGCCGCATGGTTCTATTCGTCCCGCGGTTGCCTGCTTCATTCCGGCGATGTTGAGCGCGTTACGCTGCTTATTAACGGTGGACGTAATGGTCTTGATAAACGCCGCGCGCTGTTTAACCTGGCGAAATCCGTTCTGGTGTGAGGTGAGTGTGGGTATCGAAACGATAATCGGGCTGGCCGCGTTGGTAATTTCCGCTATCGCTGGCGCTTTTGGCCTGGGCCATATACGCGGCACCAGCAAAGCGGAAGCGAAAGCCGACCAGCAGCGCACCGAAGATAACGCAGCGGCAACGGTCACAGCAGCCGAACGCCGGGTAGAAGCCACGAAAGAGGCCAGCAATGTACAGCAAACTGTTAACCATATGCCTGGCGACGATGTTGATCGCGAGCTGCGGGACAACTGGACCCGTAAGGGTTGAAGTAGTGGACACGGCTTGCGACTGGGTTAAACCCATCTACGGAACGGACCACGACTGGGATGTGCTGGACCGCCAGACGAAGCGCGACATCCTGGCGCATAACAAAGCGTGGCAGGCGAATTGCGATACAAAATAGAACCTCATCCATGAGGCTCTGACACAGTCTCTCCTCTGGACTTTAACCGTAGCAAAAGCGTTCATTCTTCGCTGGTGGGCTTGATAATGCCGTAGCGCTTTAAAAGCCACAACTGTATTGCCAGGCAAACGGTTTTAACGATTTGGTTGATTGCTGGCGCGATGGCAATTGCAAATGAATTATCCAAGTCTAAGAACATGTTACCTCCTGTAGAAAACGAGGCAGGCTAATTCCTGCATCCATAGTGGTCTCTAAATCCTTTCGGCGTTTGATATATAATTATTTACTTTATTAATTAATCTCTTACGGCTAGTATTTCCTTTTGCTTATGAGGGGACCGAAATGGACGCTAATGAGTTTTTTGAGAGAGTAGAGAATGCCAACCCGAAGGCGAAGTGGAATGTAACCACTAGTGATCTGGGAGTTGAACTGAGCTGGGAATGGGAAATTACTCAGGATGGTTGCAAATACCACGACTATCTAATCCCGAGTGAAGCCATGAAAGATGATGAGCTGATAAAGCGACATCTTGAAATATGCTCGAATGAGATGAATAGAAAATAACCGCCTAAGGGCGGTTTTTTATTGGAGTGAGTAATGGCAAAACCGGACTGGGGCGAGCTTCAGCAACGGTTCCTGTCCGAACATGCCGCAACCGGCGTATCACCAAAGGAATGGTGTGAAGCGCAGGGACTGAACTACGCTACCGCCCGTCGATATATCAAAAAACCTTCTGCGCAAACTGCGCAAAAATCTGCGCAGAAAAAAGTGCGCACTGCGCAGAAAGAACAAAGCGCAAATGAGCTGATGGATGATGATGGACTTACCGCTCAGCAACGCTTATTTGTTGCGGAGTACCTAAAGGATGGTAACGCCACACAAGCAGCTATCAGGGCGGGTTATAGCAAAAAATCCGCTGAACAGATCGGTTATCAACTCCTTCAGAAAACTTCAGTTGCCCAGGCTATTGCACAACAGCAGAAAGCCTCCATTGAGCGCACGCTTGGCGGTGCCGATGAAGTCCTCGCGCAGATGTGGCAGCTTGCCACCTTCGATGCAAACCAGCTATCGCAGTATCGCCGCGGCGCGTGTCGTTACTGCTGGGGCTTCGGTCACCAGTACCAGTGGCGCGATATGGTGGAATTCGAAGAGAAGCTCGCTGAGGCTGTAGCGAAAAAAGGTAAAGAGCCAAATGATAGGGGCGGCTATGGCTACGATCACACCCGAGAGCCTAACCCTGGCTGTCCGCGCTGCAACGGCGATGGTATTGGCCAGCCGTATTTCGCCGACACCCGGAAACTCTCCCCTGTTGCTGCTCTGGCTTATTCCGGTGTGAAGCTGGGAAAGAATGGCGTCGAGATAACCGCTATCAGCCGTGAGCGAATGTTTGAAGCGGTAATGAAGCGGCTCGGCCTGGCGGATAGCGAGTTCGCTCAGCGTCTCCAGCAAATCGAAATCGACCGCCGGCAGCTGGAGGTTGAGAAACTCCGCAAAGAACTGGCCGGTGATGGTGATGGTGATGAACCGACCCCAGTGCAGATCAATATCAACGTAGTGGACGCGAGGGCGGAAGATGGGGATCAGCCCGACACTTAACATTCCTCAGGCGCGTTTCCTCGCGATGCAGCACAAATTCAAAGCCTACGTTGCCGGGTTCGGTTCCGGTAAGACGTGGGTTGGTTGTGGCGGCATCTGTAAGGGGATGTGGGAGCACCCTAAAATCAACCAGGGTTATTTCGCGCCGACGTACCCGCAGATCCGTGACATCTTCTACCCGACGATTGAAGAGGTGGCTTTTGACTGGGGGCTGAGCGTCAAAATCAATGAGGGGAACAAAGAGGTTCACTTCTACGAGGGGCGACGGTACCGCGGGACAACCATCTGCCGCTCGATGGAAAAGCCTGGCTCGATAGTCGGCTTTAAAATCGGTAATGCGATGGTGGATGAACTGGACGTCATGGCGGCTGCCAAAGCGCAGCAGGCCTGGCGAAAAATCATCGCCCGTATGCGTTACAAAGTCGACGGGTTGCGTAACGGCATCGATGTAACGACTACGCCGGAGGGCTTCAAGTTCGTCTACCAGCAGTTCGTGAAGGCGGTACGTGAAAAGCCTGAGCTTTCTGCTCTGTATGGGCTGATTCAAGCCAGCACGTTCGACAACGCGAAGAACCTGCCCCCGGATTACATTCCCTCGCTGATGAACTCCTACCCGCCGGAGCTAATTAAGGCGTACCTGAGGGGGCGTTTTACAAACCTGACCAGCGGAACAATTTATCATCAGTTCGATCGCCACCTGAATAACTGTACCGATGAAGAGCAGGCCGGCGAGCCGCTCTATATCGGCATGGACTTTAACGTTGGCAAGATGGCAGCCATCGTTCACGTTCTTCGGAACGGCCAGCCCAGAGCGGTACGCGAGTTGATAAAGGTTTATGACACACCGGCCATGATTAAGCGCATTCAGGAAGAATTCTGGCGCTACGAGGGCGGACGCTACGTGTCTTCCAGGCAGATTTATATCTTTCCGGATGCCTCTGGTGATTCGCGCAAATCGAATAACGCCAGCGCTACGGATATCGCCCAGCTCAAACAGGCCGGGTTCAGCGTGGTGGTAAACGCAGCCAACCCGCCAGTGAAGGATCGCATTAACTCCATGAACGCCATGTTCTGCAATGGCAACGGCGAGCGCCGCTACAAAGTGAATGTTGCTCGCTGCCCGGTTTATACCGACAGCCTTGAGCAGCAGGTATGGGCGGCAAACGGCGAACCGGATAAATCAGCCGACAACGATCACCCAAATGATGCTGGTGGCTATTACATCGTGAAGCAATTCCCGATCATCAAGCCGACCGGAAAAGTCACTCAACTACGGATTTAACTCCATGCCTGACATCTCAACACCCAATCTGGACTATGGGAACATGGTCGAGGCGTGGGATATCAACGATGCCCTGATGGGCGGCACGCTCTATATGCGACAGCTGGGCGAGCAATATCTACCGCGCTGGCCGAAAGAAGACAAAGAGGACTACAAAAAACGCCTCGCCGTGGCCACGCTTCTGCCAGCCTACGAAGAGACCATTAAGCAAAACATCGGGCGTGTATTCGCCGAGCCCATTAAGCTTGCCGAGAATGTGCCGGATCAGCTGCGAGAGTATGCGAAAAACTTCGACCTTGAGGGGACGCGCCTGGACGTGTGGGCGCAGGCATTTTTCGGTCTGGCGATGCAGTATGGACTCTCCCACGCGCTGGTGGATTATCCCAGGGTGGACACCGAAAAGGTGAAAACCAAAGCTGAAGAGAAAGCTACCGGCGCGCGCCCCTATGTCACCATGCTTAATCCACGCCAGGTAATTGGCTGGAAGTCGAAAATGGTGGACGGCAAAGTGGTGCTGACTGCGCTGCGTATCAAAGAGGTTGTGGTCGAAGACGGCGACGACTTCGGGCAGACCAAGGTCGAGCAAATACGGTACCTGACACCTGGAAAGGTGGAAATTTACCGCAAGGCCAAAGATGCTGACGGTGCCGCGAAATGGGCGCTATTCGAGGGGTGGCAGACATCCCGCCAGGATATCACTCTGGTCACGCTCTACACCAAACGCACCGGGTTTATGTGTGGTTCACCTCCATTGCTCAACATGGCTCTGCTGAATATCAAGCACTGGCAGAGTCAAAGCGAGCAGGACAACATCCTGCACGTCGCCAGAGTGCCGTTGCTCACGGTGTTCGGGCTGGAGGAGGGGCAAGAACTTGTGATTGGCTCATCCTCTGCCACTTCATTCTCCGATCGGCAAAGGCAGGGCCTGGAATACGTCGAGCACACAGGTTCCTCCATCGGTGCCGGCAAAGAGTCGCTGGCAGAGCTGGTGGAGCAGATGCGACAGGCGGGTGCGAAGCTGCTGCGCACCGAAAACACCTCAACTAAATCGGTAGACCAGACCTCTGAAGAGAAAATGCAGGAGCAGTCACCGCTCTACACCATGGCGACAAGCCTGGAAGATGCGATCGACAATATCCTGCAAATCATGGCTGAGTACATCGGTGAAGCGGAAGGCGGCAACGTTGACGTGCGCACCGAGCTTGATGTCGAGTCGAAAGAGTTTAATCCACCAGCGGCGATGGCCATTCAGTCGCTGCGTCAAGGCGGTGACCTTCGCCGTATCGATGCAATCAAAGCCCTGCAAAAACTCAACCTTATTGATGCCGACGCGGATCCCGATGTGGTTCTGAGCGAGTTGCTTGCTGAGTCAGCATCTCTGACTGAACCGCCACCGGGCGAGGTGTGATATGGCTCGCTCGGTAAACGACAGGTTGCAGGACGAGACCATAGCTCACGGACTTTACGTGACGCGCTACGGGACGGGCGTAGCCCGACGAATGGTGGCGCTGCTTAACAGGATGGATGCTGATCTGGCTGCCCGGCTGCTGGTGCTGCTGGAGGGTAAGCGTGCCGACACCTACAGCGCGCGCCGCCTTGCATCGCTACTGGCTGGTGTGCGGGATCTAAACCAGCAGGCCTACGAACCGGTCAATGCTGCTCTGATGCGTGAACTGACGCGTTACGCTGATTATGAGACCGGGTATCAGTTTGACCTGTTCAGCAGCCTCATTCCCGGTCAGGTGCTTAAGCACGTCCCGCTGCAAAGCATTGTCCCGGAACAGGTCTATGCTGCTGCGGTGGCGCAGCCGTTCCAGGGGAGGTTGCTGAAAGAGTGGGGCAAGAAACTCGAATCGGATCGGCTGGAAAAAATTACCAGTGCCGTGCGCACCGGATTTCTTCAGGGGGAAACCGTCGAGCAAATTGTGAAGCGGGTCGCCGGCACGCCGCAACTTAAACGCCAGGACGGGGTTATCAATGCCTCACGTCGAGACCTTGCGGTAGTAACCCGCACGGCGGTGAACCATATGGCCGCTACAGCGCGCCAGGAGTTCGCCCAAGCCAACAGCGATATCGTGAAGGCGAAACAGTGGTCTTCGACTCTGGACACCCACACCAGCCAGTGGTGCATCATCCGCGACCGCAAACTCTACTCGCTCGATGGCAAGCCGCTGGGCCATGCAATCCCATATCTGCGCGGGCCCGGCAAAATTCATTTCTGCTGTCGCTCATGCGAAATTCTGATCACTAAATCGTGGGAGGAATTGCAGATAGCCTCTGGCGAACTGAGCAGCGCCACACGCGCTTCGATGGATGGACAGGTGCCATCGCATACCAGCTATGCCGAATGGCTCGTCAGGCAACCGTACGCACGGCAGGAGCAGGTGCTGGGCGTTACTCGCGCGCGGATGCTGCGTGACGGCAAAATCACCGTGCCTGAGATGTTCAATGATGCCGGGGAGTTTCTGACCCTGGACGAACTGCGCCGCGTGGATGCGTCGGCGTTTGAGGAATAGGGTATGCGTAACGAAGATTTTCACTACGTTGGAGATGGTCGTGGAAGGCGAAGGGTGTTCGTTAATGGCAATGAGATAAAGAGCTGTGTATGGGCTGATGTCAAACGTGGTATCGCCTGTATTCATCCACACCCGTTACGGATCCACAAGCGAAAGCGGGGTGAAATTTACTCCCGCAAGCTGCGCGGTCACATAACCATCGAATTTATCTAACAGGCTGCCTCCGGGCAGCTTTTTTTATGCCTGCCGCTGAGCGGATGCGACGCGGTGCCCGGGTCGGATGACCCATTACGTATGGCCGGAAGGCTGGAGCAAAAACAATGAAACTGAAACTTGATGCTAACGGAAATGTGGTCGTTGAAAACGGTATGCCTGTGTACATCCATGATGATGGCAAAGAGATCCCGTTTGATGCGGTCGCAGCGATGACCAAAATCACCTCCCTGAATGGTGAGGCGAAAACTCACCGTGAAGCGAAGGAAGCGGCGGAAGCCAACCTCGCGAAATTCTCTGGCATCAGTGACCCGGCCAAGGCGCTCGAAGCCCTGGAGATGATGACCAAAATCGACCAGAAGAAGCTGATCGATGCTGGCGCTGTCGACCAGGTAAAAGCTGAGATCACCAAGGTCTTCCAGCAGCAGCTGGACGAAGCGAACGGAAAAACTCAGCAACTGGAAAGCCAACTGTACGACGAGATGATTGGCGGGCGCTTCGGTGGCTCCAAATTCATCTCCGAGAAGATGGCGATCCCGAGCGAGTTCGTGCGTTCGTACTTCGGGCAGAACTTCAAAATCGAAGACGGCAAGGTAGTGGCTTACGACGGCCAGGGCAATAAGGTGTTCTCCCGCACCAAACCCGGCGAGCTGGCCAGCTTCGATGAAGCGCTGGAATCTCTGGTCGAGTCGCACCCGCAGAAAGACTACATCCTCAAAGCGTCCGGCAACAGCGGCGGTGGTTCTCACCAGTCGCAGCATCAGGCTGGGCAGAAAACCATGAAACGCGCTGCTTTTGACGCCCTGCCACCAGCTGAACAACAGGCTGCGATTGGCGGCGGCACGAGCATCGTTGATTAATCGAAAGGAAAAATAAATGTCCAACACTTTGACTGGCCTGATCCCGACCATCTACACGGCACTGAACCGCGTATCCCGTGAGCAGGTGGGCTTTATCCCGGCGGTGGCCCGTAACGCTAAAGCCGATGCCGCGGCCAAAGACCAAACCGTGACCGCACCGGTAGCACCAAAAACCACCACCGTTGATATCACTCCGGCGGCAACCGCGCCAAACGGCGGTGATCAGAACATTGGTACCGTGGACGTGAAAATCACCAAATCCAAAATGGCCCCGGTCAAATGGAATGGTGAAGAGCAGCTTGCCATCGGACCATCAGGCACTTATGACGTTGTCCTGGCTGACCAGTTTTCTCAGGCGTTCCGCGCACTGAGCAACGAAATGGATGCTGACCTGGCATCGCTGGCTTATAAGTCTTCCCGCGCTGTTGGTGCTCCAAAAGATACACCGTTCAGTGTCAAAGACGACCTGTCTGATGCGGCGAACGCTCGTCAGGTGCTGACTGATAACGGCGCACCAACCACTGACCTGCGCATGGTACTGGGCGGCGAAGCGATGGCGTCAATCCGTGGTAAACAGTCCGTACTGTTCAAAGCGAACGAAGCCGGTACCGATCAGCTGCTGCGTGAAGGCATCATTGGTCGTGTGATGGGCTTTAACCTGCACGAATCCGCCAACATCAAGCGCACCGCGAAAAGCACGGCGGCGGGCTATAAGGTCAATGGCGAGAAGAAAGAGGGCGACATCATTATTGCTATCTCTGCTGGTACTGGCGGTATTGCTGCCGGGACCGCAGTGAAGTTCGATGGCGATGACAACCAGTACATGGTCGTAGCGGCAACCTCTTCGACTATCACCATCGGCGCACCTGGCCTGCGTCAGGATCTGGCAGATCAGGCGACTGTCACTGTGCTGAGCGAGTTCGTGCCAAACGTTGCCTTTGACCGTAACGCATTCCTGCTGGCTTGCCGTACCCCGGCCATGCCAAAAGGCGGCGATACCGCTGATGACGTGATGAACGTAACCGATCCGGTCTCTGGTATTACCTTCCAGATCGCGCTGTACCGCCAGTACCGTCAGGTGCGTTACGAGGTTGGTGTGGCGTGGGGTGTGGCCTCCGTTCAGCCTGAACATTCCACCATCATCATGGGTTAACCCAGGGGGCTTCGGCCCCTTTGTATTTCAGGAGGCCCGATGGCCGGATTAACAAAAGAGCAGCGCGCGCAGCGTGAAGCGGAAAAGCTTGCAGCTCAGCAGGCCGCTGATAATAACCCTGCCCAGCAGGAACAGCAGCAGGA
>NZ_JADCKV010000029.1:48069-64433 GCF_014982105.1 Enterobacter cloacae complex sp. P18RS
GAACAGCAGCAGGAACAGCCAGGTATTGAGCTGGTGGTCATGGTGCGTGATATCCCAGAGTTCCCCGGCGGTCCGCTGCGCGCTGATGTTCACCCTGCTGAAGTGGATAACTGGCTGGCGCTGGACTGGCGTCTGGAGGAATAACCATGCTGGTTGCCGATCCCCATTCGCCGGACTTTAACAGCTACGCCAGCGTGTCCGACCTGCGGGTCTTTGCCGCCGCGCGCGGATACACCATACCTGCCGAAGATGGCGAATGCAGCCAGATGCTGATGCAGGCGATGGACTTTCTGGAAGGAAGGACCTGGCGTGGTCAGCGCTCCAGCGCATCTCAGCCTCTATCCTGGCCGCGCTCCGGCGTACGCTTCGATGGTGTGGACCTGGCGGATGATGCTATTCCACAGCGCCTGATTGATGCCCAATGCCGCCTGGCTATCGAGTCGCAGGAGATTGACCTCACGCCGTCGGTCTCCGGTGGCGGCGCGGTCATAGCTGAGAGCGTACAGGGGGCCGTCTCTGTGCAGTACGAGCCGGGAACGAATAAGGCCACTCCATCATTCCCCTGGTTCTATTCCTCGCTGCGCGGGCTTGTGGTGGGCGGCAACCAGGTCCGGATCGAAAGGGGGTAGCATGGCAATCGACTATCGCCGCATGCGCGCCACGGCAACGCGGCTACTGACGGAGAACGGCAAAGCCTACCAACTGACTCGCGGCGGAACCACCAACCGCGATCAGTACGGGAAAGAGGTTATCACCGAGCCTATTACAGCGACCGTTACCGGCGTTATCACCGAATACTCCACGCGTGAAATCGACGGTTCACTGATTGCTACGGGCGATAAAAAATTGGCGGCCACGTTTGAAACGGAAGTGCGCATTGGCGACCTCATTGATATCGACGGAAAAAAGTGGCGCGTGGTTCAGCCGAATCCGGTTAAGCCCGCAGATGTGCTGATCTCCTACAACATCCAGCTGAGGACCTGATTATGACCAGTTCTGCAAATCAGCCGTTCCTGGCTGCCATTCAGTTGTTCGTCGATGGTTCAAAGCAGGAGATTGAGGAGGCGGTCCGCCGGACGGGTATCAAAATCCTCGGGCGGTTGGTGGACATGTCACCTGTCGGGCAGCCAGAAATCTGGCAGGTAAACCAGACGGCATCAGCCTATAACACCGCGGTGAGAGAGCATAACGCGGCGCTACGTGATGATCCGGCCAACCTTACAAAATCAGGGCGGCTCAGGCGAGGCCTGCGTGTCAACGATTCGATGGACATCAAAAAGCCAGAGGGTTATGTCGGGGGGCGATTCAAAAATAACTGGTATGTGGGGCTCGACAGCCAGCCTACAGAGACGAACGATACCCCAGATGCTTCTGGGCAGGGTTCCAACTCCCGCGGGCTGGCGGTGCTTGAAGTGTTCCGGGTGGGGCAGGTGAACTCGATTTACTTTACCAATAACCTGCCATATGCCCAGGCGCTGGAGAATGGTCATTCGAATCAGGCGCCCGGCGGCATGGTCGGACTGACCGCACTGGATGCTGCGCAATATTTCCGGGAGGCAATGAGCGAGGTACGCAATGGTCGGTGATCAGTCCATGCGAATAGCTGACCTGCTGGAGAGCCGGGTAGCCATAATCTCGGCTTCTCTCGGCTTGCCGATCGCCTGGCCGAATATCGTATTCGATCCACCGGATGCGCCATACGCCCGTGTTTATGTTTTACCTGCACAAACTGTAGGTCAGGACATAGAAGGTGTGATGCGTACCTATCAGGGGATATTGCAGCTAAACATCATTACTCCCGCAGGCTCAGGCGTGAGCCAGGCAAGAGGGCTGGCCCAGTCGGTGGCAGATGCATTCCCTGAAGGACTGCCGCTGGTGGACGGTAATCTGACGGTTTACATCAACGGGCCGCCGCAGGTGAGACAACCCATCCAGGACCGGCCAACCTCGGCGCCCAACGGGTCCAGTGGCTCCATAACCTACACCATTCCCGTCAGCATGCAGTACCGCGCTGACTACTGACCCGCCAGATGGCGGGTTTTTTATTAGCTAAATTCAGGAGAGTGCTATGGCATTCGCAATCCCTAACGGCTCGCGTGTGAACGTGGCCAAGGCCTATCAAGCCCCAATCACCTTTACCGCTGCCTCTAACGCGACGGAATGCGAACTGACCGTTGCATCGGCCTCCGGCATTCTGGCCGGTGACGTAGTTCAGGTGAGTTCCGGCTGGTTAAAGCTCGATAACATGGTGCTGCGCGTCAAATCGGTGACCAGTAATAAAATCGTGCTGGAAGCATTCGATACTACCGACACCACCAAATTCCCGGCAGGCACTGGCGCGGGCACGCTGCGCAAAATCGACTCATGGATCACCATGCCTCAGGTGATGACACTATCAACTGAAGGTGGTGACCAGCAGACCATCAGCGTGCAGTTCCTGGAAGATGACAAAGCGCGAACCATCCCAACGTTTAAAAACGCGGTGGTTCAGGTTTACACCTTTGCACACGACCCTCAACTGGCGATCTACAAACGCCTCATTGACCTGGATGACTCCAGCGACACCACCGCGGTCTGGTTCCATAACCCACGCGGCAAAGCTGATCGTTTCTACTCAGCCAAAGTATCGTTCCAGCGCGTACCGCGCACGGAAATCAACGCCGTGGAAAGTAACGAGGCGCGCATGAACTTCGAATCTGACATGCAGATTTACCCGATCGCCGATTCATCCGTTACGCCGCTGGCGTTCCTGACCGACCTGCCGGCCACCAAATCGGTTGCCACAGGCACAGCGCTGGATCTGGCGGTGGTAATGAAGGGCGGCTCAGCACCTTACACCTACGTTTGGAAGAAAGGCAGCACCGCTATTCCGGGCAAAACCGCATCGACGTTCAACATTTCGTCTGTCGCATCCGGTGATGCTGGCGTTTACACCTGTGAAGTCACCGACGCCGCGGGCAAAACCATCACCTCGGCTGCGTGTACTGTCACGATCAGCTAACCAATCAGGCCCGGTACGCCGGGCTTATTTTTATACCTCCGTACAAAGGTGTTCCAGCAGGTATCCGCGGTGTGCCTGTTAAAGTGGTTTCGAATATACTCATCCAAAAAAGTGAGGTTTTTATGGATGAGAAAGTGATGGCGTTGGCCACTCTAAAGGCCGCTCAGGATGCTGCTAGTTGGGCATTTTGGTCAATGATAGGTACATGGGTTGCTGGAATAGCGACCTTTTTGGCAGTGTGTGTATCTTTGCATCTGGGTCTAAAAAAGCCTAAGGCACATATCAGTTGCCGTATAAATGTTGGTGTAACGTGGCAAGGACCCTATCAAAAGAAAGGGGTGATGATTGTTATTACAAATCTTGCGCTTTATACCGTAAAAGTTACAGCTATAAATTGGACATTCAAAAAAGATATTACGTTTTATCAGCCGTTCCACTCACCATTATCAATGCAGCTGCCTCAAAAATTAGATTATGGAGAACAGGCAACTTTTTGGATAGATATTGATGGTGGCTCTGAATGGATTGAAAAAATAGCATTGGGTTTAAAAGAACAAAATGCCAACCCCAAAGATTTTAGATGCGTTGTCAGTGTTACAACTGGAGAAAGCTTCACATTTGAAATCGAAAAATCTTTGATGGACAAAATAACAAGTAGCTACCAACAGATCTCAGAGGCTGAGAGCCACTAATTGCAGGTTGGCTTTTATGCTAGTTGTACAATTACCATTATCCAATTTAAGACCCGCTCCGGCGGGTTTTTCATTTTTAAGGAATCGAAATGACCCAATTCTCCCTGATCCCAAACCCAACCTTTTCTGTTACCGCCAGTATCCCACGCGCTGGCGACGAAGACGGCAAACTGACGTTCACTTTCCGCCATAAAACACTCGAAGAGTTGCGTGCCATGGATTCGAAGATGCAAAAGGCTGCGGAAGGTAAAAAGGCTGTTATCGAGCCGCAAGCTGACTACCTCATGGAAATTGTCGAAGGATGGGCTCTGCCGGACGAGTTCAACCGCGAAAACGTTATTGTCCTCCTGCAAAACTATCCGCGTGCTTTTGACAGCATCGGCATGGCGTACACCAAAGAGCTGATGGGGATTCGCGAAAAAAACTGAGGCAGGTCGCCGCAGCGTTGTATACGCCGGGACCGACGCTCGCGGAGCTGAGCGCTTTTGGTTTGACGCCTGAGGACGTGGAGGAAGAGGTGGGGATCCTGCCCTCTGTGTGGAAGTCTTTCACCATCTTCTCTGCCCTGGCAACCCAGTGGCGCGTCGGCGCGAGCGGGGCCACTGGACTGGATTACAACGTTCTCCCCTGGATGTTCGAGTTACACGGGGTTGAGGATGCGGCGGCCTGCATGGCTGACCTTCAAATTATGGAAAGCGAGGCTCTCAAGGTAATGCACAAGGAGACGAAATAATGACAGACCAGATCGCCTCGATTACTTTGCGGGCCGATGTTTCTGACCTGAAAACAGCCAGCAACGAACTGGATAAACTCGGCCAGGCGGCGGCCGGTGCTGTAGATAAAGCAGATGATCTGAATAGCGTGTTCCGCGCTGGTGCTGAGTCTGCGAAGCAGGGCAGCGAAGGCATTAAGGAGCAGCAGGCTGCCCTGAAAGGCCTGCTTGAGAATATCGACCCGGTAAACAAGGCGCTTAACCGCCTTGATGAGCAGCAGGCGGCACTACGAAACTTTCAGGCCAAAGGTTTCCTGGATACCGATACCTTCCAGGCTTACAACAAAATCCTGGATGACACCCGCCTCAAGCTGACCGACACCGGCGAGGCAGCGGCGCGCGCTCAGGCCGAATTAGCCGCTACCCAGGCGGCAGAGAAGCAGTCCGCAGCGTTAAAGAACCTGCTGGGTTCCATCGACCCGACAATCCGTGCGTTCAACTCACTGGATGAACAGCACGCACAGCTGGTGGCCCATTTTGAAGCAGGGCGCATTAACGGCGCGCAGTTCGAGCACTTCAACACAATCCTTAACCAGACGCGTGAGCGCCTCTCTGGTGTCGCCGATGTACTGCCAGAGGCGCTATCCCGGCAGGAAGCTGCTGCCCGGCGCGCTGGAATCTCCGTTGGGCAGTACAGCGCAGCGATGCGTACGCTTCCGGCACAGTTCACCGATATCGCTACGCAGCTGGCTGGCGGCCAGTCTCCGTTCCTGATCCTACTGCAACAGGGCGGGCAGATTAAAGACCAGTTCGGATCGGTTCAGGGGGCGCTGTCCGGTGTCGGCGAATACATCCGCGGTATGGCTGGTATGATTAACCCAACCACGATCGCACTTGGTGGTCTGATTGGTACGATCGGCCTGCTGGCTGCCGCGGCATACAATTCATCAGAGCAATTCGACCAGGTAGCTCGCTCGGTCATCATGATGGGAGGTGCTGGCTTCGCTTCAATGCAGCAGCTCAACGAAGCCGCTGAGGAGGTGGCCGGCAAGACGAATACATCGATCAGTTCCACCGTCGATACGCTGGTTACACTGAACGATACTGGCAAATATACCGCCAGCCAGATGAAGCAGATCGCAACGGCCATCACCCTCATGGGTAAGGCCGGAAACGATACCAAAACGGCAATGGCCGACTTCGGAAAAATTGTCAGCGACCCGGTTAAGGGGCTGGCCAGCCTCAATGAGCAATATGGTTTCGTTGATGAGGCCATGATTAAGCACATCATCCAGCTTCGTAAGCAGAAGGGTGAGCAGGCGGCTGTTACCGAAGCCATTAACCTGTTTGCTGGCGTCATGGAAAAACGCGCACAGGAGACTATTGAGGCAACGGACAATATTGGCAAAGCATGGACTGGGCTAAAAGCATTCGCCTCTGACTCTTTCGGCCAGATCGGAATTACTGTGCGGGCTTGGGGCAATCAGGTTATCGAGGTGTTCAAGTTATTGAGCACTTCGTTTGAAGCCCTTTTCGTCAAGATGAAAGAGGTCTCCCTTGAAATTATGGGGGGGATGATCACCGGGTTCACGGATATTGCTAACAAACTTCCGGGCGGGGAAACTCTCATCAAATCCATGGGGTTTGATGGGCTCGCTGAGAGCGTTGCCAAGAACAGAGAGGCAGCAAGCAAGGAATATACTCAGCTTACCGCTGAGTACAACAAGCACATTGCTAATCTCAGTAAATCCCAGTGGCAATGGGAGGAGGAAGCGAAGAATGGTCTTGGCGGGGGTGTAAAAGGCACAGGCTCAGTTGATCGGCAAACTAAGGATGCCGTTTCAAAGCTTGCTGAGGACTCAGCCAAAAAGACCAAAGAGGCGAAAGCCACGCTGGAAGCTGGCGATCGCACCCTGGAGAACTACCGCGCCCAGGCCAGAACGTTAACTGAAACTCTCGAGATCCTCCGACAAACTGGCGAAACCCACGCTAAAAATACCGAGTTCAGTAAACAGCAATCTCGATTTGCTGAATTGGATGAGGCAGCCAAAACCCGCGCGCTGACTGCTCAGGAAAAATCTTTACTGTCGAGCCGTGAGGCGATTCTGAACGCCGCCAAGGTGGTTGATCAGAAGAACAAAGAAGTAGAGGCGCAGCAGAAGATTAACGGCCTAGCGCAGCAGGCGAATAAATACGTCACGCAGATGTCGGAAAAAACCGATGCATTGCGCGACAGTGCAGGCCTCAGCAGTCGGCAAACGCAGCGCATGATGGAAGAGGCGCAGCTTCGCCAGGGCTGGCTCAACGGTGGCGGTAAGCTTGACGATGCCGGTTATAAAAAAGAACTGGCAGCTCTCAGAAAATATTACGCTGAAGAGGACAAATTACGGGGCGACTGGAAAGCAGGTGCGGTAAGTGGATGGAATGAATATCTGGATGCGGCCACGAACACTTACGACGCCGTTAAAAACGTTGCCAGTTCCACGCTGACCGGCCTGGGCAACATGCTGACTGAGCTTATGACAACTGGCACCGCGTCAGTTAAAGAGTTCGGCAAATCTATGCTCAAGATGATCCTCGAGATAACCAACCAACTTATAGTGGCCTATACAGTACAGGCCGCGATGGGCTGGATAAGCGGTGGCAGTAAAGGCGGGAGCACACCAGGGGGATCTTACGCGAACGCTGCCGCTGGCCTAACTTTTAACGCTAAAGGCGGTGTTTATGATTCGCCAGGGCTCAGTAAGTACGTTAATGGGGTATACGACTCACCCCAGTATTTTACTTTCCAGGGGGCGTCCAAGTTTGCGAAGGGCGGTGTATTCGCAGAGGCCGGCGCTGAAGCAATCATGCCACTTACTCGGGATTCTGCCGGGCGGTTGGGCGTACGCGCCCAGGGCAGTGGCGGTATGGCTCCGGTTATTAATACCACCGTTAACGTTGATGCTGGTGGTTCTGCAACTGTTCAGTCTTCCAGCTCAGGTGATGCTATGGGCCGTGCCCTTGCTGATGAAATGCAGAACGCTGCGTTGCAGGTTATCCAGAAGCACCTTAAGCCTGGAGGCATGATCTACAACTTCAGTAAAGGCAGGTAGTGTTTACGTCGTCCCCTGGTTAATATGATGAAAACCATAAAAATCAGGGGATGATTGTGTTAAAAAAAATCTTTAAGAAGATACTCAAAACCATTGGTTTGCTCATTTTACTTTTAGTTGTTGTCCTTGTGGCAGCGAGACTTAGTCTGAAAACTGATGACGAATTGAAAGCTGAGGAAGCCAAAGCGTTATCTGATAAGAAGCTGGATGAGTTGAGAAGCGCGTGTGAAGCTTACGTAAGGATGTCAGTCATTAACAAAAGCACCCTGGACATGTCGGTGTTTGGCTCGAACAGATGGCTCGGTGATGACGGTAAGTTTTACGCCACGCAGGAGTTTAGCGCCAAAAATAAATTTGGTCTTGAGCAGAAATTCAGGGCTGAATGTATTGAAGACAAGGATGGGAAGACTGATTACCGGCTTGTAGAAATGAATGGAAGTTAAACCAAAATGGTTTGATATCTTTCCCTCCCATGCTTTCAACCAATATTAAGCCTCGCACATGCGGGGCTTTTTTTATGGAGTAAATATGGCAGTTGAAACATATAGCTGGCGCTCTCAGCTCGGTGCTGGCGCGATTGAATATAGCCAGGCAGTTCGCGCGGCGCAGTTCGGCGATGGCTATGAGCAAGTAGCCGATAACGGTATTAACTCCACGGCTATTCAGGTCCCTATGAAGCACACGGGCAACGAGTCGGAAGTGGACAGGATTCGTGATTTTCTCCTCGCTCATACCGTGAAAGCTTTCATCATTACGCCGCCAGGCGAAGAGAAGGGACTTTACCGCGTCGTAGCCGATTCCGTTCGTAAAACGCAGATCAGCAGCAAAGTTGCTGAGTTGACGTTCACCATCAAACGGGCTTACGGAGTGTACGCATAATGGCGTTAGTCGATCAGGCGGCGATGCTGGCGCCGGGTGGCAGGGTCCGCCTGGTTGAAGTTGACGCCTCAGAGTTCAGTGGCGGGATCCACCGATTCCACTACGCACCTTTCCCCCATACACCCGAAGAGATCGATGTTGCCAATGGAGATGAACAAAAGCTCGGACCCAAGCCAATCGTCTTCGGTGGCAATACCTACGATTTTTGGCCATTTCAGGTTTCAGGCCTGGAGCTATCAACAGACCAGGCGGCGGAGCCCACCCTCAGTGTCTCAAACCTTGACGGCCATATCACTGCGCTGTGCCTGCAATTTAAGGACATGGTTAACGCCAAAGTGAGCATTATCGATACCTATGCGGTCTATCTCGATGCCGTAAATTACCCTGGTGGCGTAAACCCTACAGCTGATTCGTCAATGTTCACACTTCAGACCTTCTGGCTTGACACCAAAACCTCCGAAGATGATGAGGTGGTTACCTGGGCACTCAGCAGCCCGGCCGATTTGCAGAGCCTTGTGATCCCCACCCGACAGATCACATCGCTTTGTGAATGGGCGCTGCGCGGTCAGTATCGTAGCGGCGATGGATGCACCTATAACGGCACTGCGTATTTCGACGCGAAAGGGAATCCGGTATCAGACCCTGCCCTTGATGTATGTGGCGGTTGCCTCAGTGACTGCCGCAAACGATTTGGCGCTGGCCTGGCAGACCCTGACGCGGCAATCCTCGATTTTGGTGGCTTCCCGGCAACCGTTCTCTTTATCCGATAACCGGACGTACCAATGAATAAAACCATAATGGCAGCTATCCGGGCGCATGCACTGGATGAATCCCCGCGTGAGTGCTGTGGCTTCGTTATTCAGTCTGGCCGTCGCCAGCGCTACATTCCCGTGCCGAATACGCACGAAAATCCGACAGAGCATTTTCGCATCGACGGTGAGCACTGGGCTAACGCCGAAGATATCGGGACGATTATTCGCGTCATCCACTCCCACCCGGGCGACGGTGCCCGGCCTATTCCGTCCGATCTGGACCGCCAGCAGTGCAACAACTCCGGCGTGATCTGGGGTATTTACGCGCCTGACAGCGATGAATACGCCGAGATAATGCCGGAGGCGGTGCCGCTTATTGGGCGTCCGTTTATCCTGGGCTCGAATGACTGCTGGGGGCTGATTATGGACTGGCATGCCATCCAGGGCGTCACGCTGAACGATTTTCGCGTCGATTACCCATGGTGGGAAAGCCAGTACCCGGACAACCTCTATTTTGATAACTGGGAGCGGGAAGGGTTCGTCGAGTGCGATCCGGCACCAGGCTGTATGGTCATCATGCAGGTTGATTCCGATAAGTGGAACCATGCGGGCATCATCACTGAAGAAGGTGAACTGCTCCATCACCTTTACGGCCAGCCTTCATGTATTACCCCGTATGCCCGAGGCTATTTCAAAGACCGCACGATGATCTGCGTTCGTCACAAAGACCTGCCGCAGGAGATAAATCCATGGCGCGTTTAACCACTATTCGTCTGTATGGCGCACTGGGCGCCCGGTTCGGGCGCGTGCATAAACTGGCAGTGCAGACATCTGCCGAAGCGGTAAAAGCCCTGTGCATCAATTTCGACGGGCTGGAAGACTATCTGATGAATGCCAAAAAAAACGGCATGACCTTCGCTGTGTTCCGCGGGAAAAGAAATATCAGCACTCAGGACTTCCAGGAGCTGACAGGAAACAGTGATATCCGCATTGCGCCGATTATCGAAGGTTCGAAAAAAGCCGGATTGTTTCAGACCATCCTCGGCGCCGTGATGGTGGTTGCAGGACTCGCCCTGGGTCCGGCTGGTTGGGGTGTAATTGGGGCGACTATGGCTGGTGGGCTAATTGCTGGCGGCGTCAGCTCCATGGCCGGTGGCGTCTACCAGATGCTATCTCCACAACCAAGCGGTTTGCAGATGCGCCAGGATGCTGACAATAAACCAAGCTACGCCTTTGGCGGTGCGGTTAATACCACAGCAATGGGAAACCCGGTCGCGCTTCTCTATGGCGTCCGCGAGATTGGCGGCGCCATCATCAGCGCTGGCATAGTCGCCGAAGACATCTGATAACTCCTTTCTGAATATCAAGCACCCAGTCGGGTGCTTTTTTTATGGATGTATTATGGAAGCGATCACTGGTGCAAAGGGTGGCAGCCAGAAGCAGCACACACCTGTAGAACAACCTGATTCGGCGCAGTCAATGGCGCGCTGCCGCATGCTGCTGGCGCTCGGGGAAGGTGAGTTTGCTGGTGGTCTGGATGCGACCAGCATTTTCCTGGACGGTACGCCCCTGGGAAACGCCGACGGAACGATGAACTTTGAAAACGTTTCCTGGGAATTTCGGCCGGGAACACAGACCCAGACGCCGATTCCGGGTTTTCCCGCAGTGGAGAACGAAACTACGGTTGGCGTATCGCTGACAAAAGCCACGCCCTGGACGCGCGCGCTGAGCAACACCCAGATTGACGCTGTGCTCGTTCGCATTGGTATTCCGGGTTTGCAGCAGCAGGAAAACGACGGGGATATTGTCGGCACTACCGTAAAGTACCATATCGATCTTGCTGTAGATGGTGGTGCGTTCTCTACGGTCATGACAAGAACCGTGACAGAGAAACTCAGTTCTCTCTATGAACTGACCCATCGCATTAATCTTCCGAAAGCCAGTACAGGCTGGCAGATTCGTGTGGTACGCGACACCGACGACAGCACCAGCCAGATGTTGCAGAATAAAACGCAGGTACAGGCAATCACTGAGGTGATTGATGCGCGCCTGCGTTATCCCCATACGGCGCTGCTGTATGTGTCGTTCAACGCCAAATCGTTCAACAATATCCCGAAGGTTTCCTGTAAACCTAAGGGGCGTATTATCCGCATCCCTTCGAATTACGATCCGATAGCCCGAACCTATAGCGGCACATGGGACGGGACGTTTAAGTGGGGCTGGACGAATAACCCAGCATGGATCTGGTTCGATGTGCTCACTGAGCCGCGTTTCGGACTTGGCCGACGCGTCACGGCGCAGATGCTGGATAAGTGGGAGCTTTACCGTATTGCCCAGCGTTGCGATCAGAAAGTACCTGACGGGAAGGGTGGCGACGGTACCGAGCCGCGCTTCATGTTTGATGTCTACATCCAGTCGCAGGCTGATGCGTGGCAGGTAATCAAAGACATCGCCGCAGGGTTCAATGGTATGACGTTCTGGGGCAACAATATGTTCAATGTTGTCTCGGACATGCCGGCGGATACGTCGAAGCTGCAAATCCTTACCCGCGCTTCGGTGGTGGGCAAACCGGTTTACTCGAGCGGCAGTGAAAAGACCCGCTTCTCCAGCGCGCTGATTAACTTCAGCGACCCTGACAATCACTATCAGGACCGCACAACAGCGGTGATGTTCCCGGACCTGGTTAAGCAGTTCAAGTTTAAGCAGACGCAGATCACCGCAATCGGCTGTACGCGCGAGAGCGAAGCACAGCGCCGTGGCGGGTGGGCGGTGTATTCCAACTCACTCGACCGGATTATTACGCTACAGACCGGGCTTGATGGCTATGTCTACGTGCCGGGTACCGTGTTTGCATTTGCTGACGAACGCCTTTCAGGGCGTGTTTATGGCGGGCGTATAACCGGATATAACGCCGGGTTGAAGGCTGTGACAACCGATCGGGGAACCAGTGCCGTTGCGGGTGACACACTGATGATCCGCACACGGGGCGGTACCGTTGAAAGCAGGGTGATCCAGGCCGTAAACGGCACGCAGCTGGTGGTCGCCACGCCTTTCACGGCAGAGCCGTTACCCAACGCTGTATTCGTCATCGATGCCGGGCAGTTGCGCCTGCAATACTTCCGCGTTACGAACCTGAAATTTGATGATGAAGAAAACACCTTCACAATCACCGGGGCCGAATATAATGCATCAAAATATGATGCGGTCGATAACAATGCCCGCCTGGACACGCCGCCAATTAGTCTGATACCAACCGGCCTCGTCAACCAGCCGACCAATATCGTGGTAGCGAGCTATGACGCAGTGCGCCAGGGGCAGCGAGTGGCTACCCTGACGGCATCCTGGGATGCGCCGGTCGACAAGAACGGCAAACCACAGGCGGATGTCATAGCCTATCGGGTGCAGTGGAAGCGCGGCGACAATGAGTGGGTTAACGTACCGGAGACCGGTCTTCGCAATATCGAAGTGCCTGGCATCTTCGCGGGTGATTATCTGGTCCGTGTACGCGCGATCAACTCCGGCGGTGCATCGAGTCTCTGGGCAACTTCCACGCTTACACACCTGAAGGGACGCGCGGGTGAGGTACCCAAACCTGTCGGGCTTAAGGCCTCCGAAGACGTCGTATTCGGAATCAACGTCACCTGGGGATTCCCGGCTAATACCGGCGACACCCTGAGCACTGAACTGCAATACAGCATTGCCGCTGACGGTTCGAATCCGATGCTTTTGGCATCTGTACCGTATCCGCAGAAACTTTATCAGCAGATGGGGCTGAAGGCGGGGCAGGAATTCTGGTACCAGGCGCGGCTTGTCGACAGGATCGGGAATCAGAGCGGATGGACCGACTGGGTGCGCGGGCAGGCCAGCATCGATGTATCCGATATCACCGATGCAATCCTGGAGGACATGAAAGGCTCCGATACGTTCAAAGACCTGATCGAGAACGCGGTGGACAGCAATGAAAAAATTGCTGGCATGGCTGACGATATCAAACAGGCCAACGACGAACTGGCGCAACAGGCGCAGGAAATCGCCAAAAACGCCCAGGATATCGGGAAGGTTCAGACCAACGTTACAAACCTGTCGAGCAAGGTCGGAGATGTGTCTTCTTCTCTGAACGAGCTTGAGCAGACAGTGGCGACGGCCGATACCGCGCTGGGCCAGCGCATCGATAACATCAGCGTGTCTATGGACGGCATGGCTGGGGGAGTGAAGAACTCCGCCATCGCGATTATTCAGGGCAATCTGGCGCAGGTGGCGGCGCGCAAAACGCTTTCTGCATCCGTCGCCGGTAACAGCGCGCAGCTGGACCGCATTGATGAGGTTATCGTCAACGAGAAGGAGGCAACGGCGCGTTCGCTGCTGAGTTTGCAGACTGACGTGAACGGCAACAAGGCATCCATCAACAGCCTGAACCAGACGTTCTCCGATTACCAGCAGGCTATGGCCACGCAGGTAAACAGCATCACGGCAACCGTCAACGGGCATACTTCAGCGATCACCACCAACGCGCAGGCCATTGCGAACGTCAACGGGGACCTGAAGGCGATGTACAGTATCAAGGTCGGGTTATCCAGCAATGGTCAGTATTACGCGGCAGGGATGGGGATCGGCGTGGAGAATACGCCGTCCGGCATGCAGTCGCAGGTTATCTTCCTGGCTGACCGCTTCGCCGTTACTCACCAGGCCGGAGCGACCGTTACGCTTCCGTTCGTTATTCAGAACGGGCAGGTGTTCATCAGAGACGCGCTGATAGGTGATGGCACCATCAGCAACGCCAAGATCGGCAACTACATCCAGTCCAATAACTATGTTGCTGGCTCAGTCGGGTGGAGGCTGGATAAGGGCGGTACGTTTGAGAACTACGGTTCGACAGCTGGTGAGGGGTCCATGAAACAGACAAACCAGACAATCAGCGTGCGGGACTCCAGGAATGTGTTGAGGGTGCAGATCGGGAGAATCACGGGAACATGGTAACGGGAGGCCTCTTACGGGGCCTCTTTTTTTTTCAGGAGGACTGGATGGCGGAATATGGTGTTCAGACATGGGACGCCTCAGGCAATGTAAATAACTATGGCGTTAAGCCTGTCAGCATTTGTGGCTATCTCCAACTGGCCCAGAACCAGAAAACAGGCTCTTACACCGTAGCGCTTCCACCGGGTTGCAGGCTGACCTATTTTCAGAGCATGAACGGCGATCAGTTTGGTACGAGTCGGAGGAAGATCACCATTTCGGGGGGAGCAGCAACAGTGTCAGCAGTAGGCGATACCGACTACTCAGCAGGGACTGAGCCTGCGGCAGCGGCTTATCTCATTTTCCAGATCGAGAGGGCATAAATGGCGGAGTATGGCGTTTTACTGACGACCACGAGCGGGGAAGTATGGGTGACCGCGAACAGCTCGCCAATCGCTCTTCAGGCGCGAAAGACAGCGGCACTTCAGGGAACATCGGGGTTCAATACCAAAGTGACGCACACATTCCCCGCAGGTCAGCCTGTTGTCGCCTTCGTTCATTGCACGGTTGAGGTCGAAATCACTCAGACGATAAGCGGGAACACCATCACGATTGATTTTCTCAGACCGAATGCAACCGGCACAGCGTACGTTTATTTTTTCTCTATTTTCCCGCAGACAAAGCCAGACTACGGGCTGGCCGTGTGGGATGCATCAGGGACGCTGATTTTAACAAACGAAACGCGCACGCTGAGCGATGTTGTCACCCTCGGTACCGCCGGGGTGGATGCCAGCTCAGGATACAACATCAATACAACTCTGGCGGGGAAGTGGGCCTGTATGCCTGCCATGCTGGGGCTAATTACCGGGGTTATATCGGCTGGCGGTCAGCCGCAGCCATACATGGCCATATACAAGAGCATGGCAAAACTTGAGGGAAGCAATACGCGGATATTCGCCAGACCGCAGACAACCCCCGGCGGCAACCTTCAAAACGTCGCGTATTCGAATCTGAGGAACGTGATTATGGCCATTAACTGCGCCAACTATGATTGATCGTTTTGAACGATCAATTTCGAATAATTGATCTACCAAATCAATTGTATCCCATTGATTCATATTGTTATTGTGTAGCTTCATGAATGCCCTGGGATATAACAAGTATGAAAAATATGATTCTTTGCCTGGCGGTAGCGGTATTGCTCTCCGGTTGCGCTGGCGTTATTGAGAAGCAGCAACCTGTATGCACCGGAACAGCCCTGGTTGGCGGACAGGAAAGCAGCGTCCAGATCTACGGAGTCCGCAAGCAAAATAATCAGACGCAGTACCGCGCCGGTTATCCCTTTAACTGGTCATGGGTGAGCGCCAACACGTTCACCAGCACTACCTGCCACTAACCCATTCAGTTTTGAACAAACCCCGCTCCGGCGGGGTTTTTTATTGCCTGGAGAAAATATGCTTTATAACACTGGCACCATCGCCATTAATGGAAACACCGCCACCGGCACCGGCACGAACTGGACGGCACCGGCCAGCCAGATTCGGGTTGGCCAGACGTTGTTTGTTCTTTCTAACCCGGTACAGATGTTTCAGATCACGTCCATCAACAGTGCGACGTCACTGACGGTTACGCCTGCCGCGTCTCCGGCGTTGAGCGGCCAGAAGTACGGCATTCTTGTTACTGATAGCCTCTCGGTCGACGGCCTGGCGCAGAGCATGTCTCAGCTCATCAACGAGTATGACGAGAACATTGGCGCGTGGGAGACGTTCGCCACTACCTCAGCAAACCAGAACATCACCGTCACCATCAACGGCGCTCGTGTAACCATTCCGGCGATCGGCAAAATGGTCCAGAAAGGGAGCAATGGGGCGGTTGGAATTTCGGACGGCGGGACCGGGGCAACGAATGCCGCTGACGCTCGCACAAACCTCGGTTTGGGAAACGTAGCCACTCTTAATACTGGCGAGTCTCGTGAAAACGTAGTTACGGTAGGTTCTTCTGGTATTGGAGGCAACAGTATCGGAACAGGGTCTGAAAACATCAATACGTTTGCCGGGAAAACATGTTTCTGGACTGGGCAAGGTAGCGGACCCATTACCGGTGTTGTTTTTGGTTTTACAGTAACCCACTCCACACAGTCATCCGCTTATAACACACAGGTTGCATTCAGAGGCGGGCGTTCTTATCTTCGCGCACTGGAAGGTGGAACCTACACAAGCTGGTATGAAAATTACTCAACAGCCAACACCACTAAAGCCAGTGATGGAACTCTTAAAGCGG
>NZ_JADCKV010000003.1:0-80673 GCF_014982105.1 Enterobacter cloacae complex sp. P18RS
AATAGCATTTTGATGGGAAATGTCCTTGAAATCATCTACTAATAGATCTTCAAATCTAACATATATATTTTTGAATAAATCACGTCTTTGCTGCAACACTAACTCATCTGAAAACATTATGAACATTCGATTGAAAGTCATTATGTTATTTTTATGGATAGTCTCTTCAAATAATGGCCAGAATAAAGCCAAAGCCTTGGCGAAATAATACTCAATACCCTTTTCTCGAAAAAGCGTAATATTAGATATTGTCGTAACAACTTCTTTGCCAAGACTTTCAATAAAAGAGCCTTGGTCATATAAAAGTTCAAGTATATTTGTTGAGTTTAACTCACCATGCAACTTGATTGAAAAATTGCTAGGGGATTCGCCAGTTTTAAATGTTCTCAGAAAGTTATTTACTGAGTTTAGTTTGTCATTGCTATTTATAAATATAGAAATTCTATTATTGTATCCAGCAACTATTTTGTTTTTTATAGATATTGCAGTACTTAAAAGTACTTTTTTCTTGGGATCGGTTTCATGAGGATCAAAAGAGTCATTTCCATCAAATAATTTCTTACTCCCAATATTACCTGATAAAAAAACCGGCATTTTATTATGTTCAACATACCCATTAGCATAAAAAATATTTCCATTAACATGAAAGCACTTTACGGGACCAGCACAATTCCCTCTATAGGCCATTTCCCATCTTTAGACCATAGATCATTAATTTTTTTTGTTAGAGCAAGGTCTCTCTCTGCTGCATAATTAATTAACCAACTTCTTTGCTCTTTTTCATCGGATGAAGAGGATGATGTTATTGAAAAATCAACAAGCTTATCAATACAAATTTTGAATTCCTTGTTATTATTATATAACTCGGTGTAAACGCTTTTCAAAATGTCTATTTGCTCATTATTTTTTTTGCCTAACGATATTTCCAGGGCAGACTCATTCTCATTTTTATGTTCGCCTAAAAAATCTAAAACACTTATTCCTGGCATTGAGTTTAATGAAAACCTATATATAAGAGAGTGGAATGTGCTGACGAGTGAATTAACAGATTCTTTATCATACCCTTCATCCCAAAAAGTAAATACTTTATTTAACTTTTCACTTAACTCCTCACATGATTTTTTTGTAAATGATATTACTGTAATTTTATTTAATGGAATCTTTAAATAAAAATGCATAAACACTACGCGAAGAATTAGTGTTGTTGATTTACCTGAGCCAGCACCAGCAACAACGCAAGTCGCTGGATGATCTGAAAAAATCATTTCCCACTGAGAGGGGGAAGGTGAACTTATAATTCCAGCTTTAGTTGCAACTCTTACTTTTTCAATCATGAGTTGCTCTAATTCTCTCGTAACGCCAATATTTTCTGGTCCATAAATCGAGTTGTCAATAGCGGACATCGAGAACGTATCGATTTCGCGACGAATGTGATATTTTAACACACCATCATCATGACCTTTACGATAACCCTTATCTTTCCCCTGAGAATATCCTTTCTTGTACGAACGCTGAATTATTATTTTTATTTTTTTATAAAAGAACTTTACGAATATTCTGTCAGTTAATTTCATGTATATCCTTTATCTTAGTAAATATGTTTGAATATTTAGATAGAATAATATTTGTTGTGTGCAGTGTAAACGATTTTAAGTGTAAGAGGGCTTCAATGTTAGGCTATAATCATGGCAGGTAGAATTATTATATGTGAAAATGAAGCTCCTATCTTTATGGCAGGGGGCACTAACCCATTGCGATTTTACTAAGATCGTTTCAAAAAGTGCATACTTGATGAAAATTGACCTTGATACTTGGTTTGAACCTGGTGGATTATAGTAAACAGGTGCGCGTGATGGTATCAATGATGGTATCATACCCATTGTGGTAATTTTTAATGTCTTAAGATCATGAGGATAGTAGTGATGTGCGAGTCCGGCCTTCGCACTCATCCTCTAAACACCTCCCTCCGATGCCACTCCACAAACCTCTCATCTGGATAATTCCCTTTCACCACCGGCAGCGCAATTTGCTTCCCAGCAAAATCCCAGAACAACCGTCCAACGACCCCATTCCCATTCACCGCCTCGGACACCATCACCCGCATACTCTCATCCAGCCCAATCGATCCCTTATCAAACGCCTTATGATGAATTGCACACAGCGCCAGTCCGTTCGGGATCTCACAAGGTCCACCAAACTGCTTCCATTTGATATGCGCGGCTTCAAGTCCAACAGAGGCGTTATCGTGTCGCATGTTGAATCCACAAATAGCGCACTCGTAGTTATACGCACGCAGAACCTGCTGACGGAACAGCGGATCGCGAACCTTACGGATCTGTTGAATATCAAAACCCATCTCATCCGCGATCTCTTCCTGAATGCTTTCAGGAAAGTGCGCTTCAAGAATCTGCTGCGCCAGCGAGCCGATCAGATTTTTGTTCTTATTCAGCAGCGCAAAGTGTTCTTCATCAAACCCGCCTGCGACGTTATGTTCCACAAGTTCTTTAACAGGCGGTTGCTTACTGCCAGTGGTCGAACAGAACTCAGTATTCTTCAGATCCCAAAAACCGTCCCCTTTGAGCCGCCAGAAGGGCATATTTGGGTAATGCGCCTTCCTCTGTGGGCCAAAGCGTTCTAGCAGGCTAAGCAACTGTTCGTGGACCTCTGTACCGTAATCAAACAGTCGCGCATACCCTGCTGATAGTTCGCCAGCACGTACAGAAGCAATAAAGGCTTATGCGGCGCACGCTGTTCGCCTTTGCGCCAGATAGTGATGTCGGCAATTGCCTGTTCGAGAGTTTTGCTGGAAGCCATCGCGTTACGGAAGAAGGTAAATAATTGCGATGATGCTCGCAAAACCCAGACCAATCAACCCACAATCAACAAAAACATGACCTTACCGCACACAGCCCTATTTCCTGAATCCCCCTCGCAAATTCCAAATTTCCCCCACACCAAACCGCTGTATTTATATTCAGCCCTGTATAATAAGCACCAGAAATTACGCCGAACGGCGAAGGAAGTATCAAAGAATATTTAACGAGGAATTCGCGATATGAAGGTGCTGCAACACCCCCATACCGCTAACCACAACCAACTTGATAGGAGTTGTATATGGCTGCGACGAATTTTAAGCCAGAGTTTACTGTTTGCAAAACAGAATCAGACTCTTTCACCGGCATGATTGAAAACCGCGAGCTGGTACGCAAAAACAGCGCCCGCCGACTTCACGGCAACCAGCTCAACGCGGCGCCCGTCCATCCCCGCGCCGAAACGCCGCAGGACAGTGCAGCCTGCTGCGAACTCTATTCCCGCATAGATATGAAATACCTTCTTCTGGGCGGCGAGTGGTTAACCCGTGCGGGCTTTATCGACGGCATGCCGGTGAAAATCCGCGCCATGAAAGACTGCATTGTGATTACGCCACAACATACAAGAGAATTATGGGGATGCCTGGAAGGGATGAGCGTGGTGAATATAAATAAGCAGAAAGTCGCGCAGTGGCTGAAGACGTTTCCGGGAGCGCTAAATGATACCGGGGATATGCCCGTTGTGAAGCGGGGAATCGGGCAAGCGATGCCTGAGTAGTTCTGGCTTCCTGCCTTATATTCCTGGAGCAATAAAACGATACGGGCATGTCATCCCATGCCCGTTTTAAGTAAAAATCACTCGTGCTTTACCTGTTCTTTCACAGCCTTAACCAGCACAGCGTGAAGTTCGCCAACGGTTAAATCGCGTATCACAGGTTCGGGTATGCCACGCACCCAGCGCATAAACCTACAGATGCCAAAAAAATCTATACCCTCACCCGTAAACAGATACTCGTTCTCAGCAAGAGAGAACATTTTCATATAGCCATCTTCTTCCGTGGCAAGCTGAACGCCAAAAGCTTCTTCGCAGTCTTCCAGTAGGTCTTCGCCATCCATACCGCAAATATGCAAATCGGCCTCAATCCGGGTGTTGCTATCAATAGGTTTACGATGTATCCCAGATGACTCACGTACGACCTCAATAACTTGTGCGAGAGTAGGTTCCATTTACAAAATATTCCGTATTCGTTAGTTTCAATTGGCTTTCCGGAACTTAACAGTCACCCGCTATTCGATAAGGTGCGAAGTAGAGTACTGGTCCAGAAAGCATGATTATCTTTGCTATGGTTTGAAACCGGATTTACCATTTTCCCTACGCCACTCCTTTACTTCCTGAACTACACCTTCGGGGCTGTCTTCTCTATCTTCTCGTGGATAGTAAATAAGATCGGAACCATCAGGGTGCTCAGTCAATCGTTTGAATTCGAGGATATTTTTTATATCTTCAGCTTCAGTGGTGGCAGTGACATCAAACAATTTTCTTACGAAATTAAGGAACTCGTATTCTGTATAATCACTTATCGTTTTCAATTTATGCCCCTCGATGAATTTCAATATGACGTTTAGGGGTCACTATCCCCATATTATCAATGTTGTATACATCACCACCCTCAACTATAGGTTTTATGTGGTGAATCTCATATTTCACTTTACCGCCTACCTGCTCATTTTCTCGTGGTGACGGTGCTTTCCCTACCTTGATATTACCAATATTCCCTCGGTTGAATTGCTCAAGCAGTCCCGGATCCCTCGACACCTCCAGCCAAAACGCCTTACGAAACTGGTTAAAGTCCGTAAATGTCTGCCCACGTAACCGATCCGCTATCTGGCTCGGAATGGGAGACCCATTACCCGCATTCGCATCAAATAACCAAATGCCGCTAATTTTCTGCCCCTTGCCTGTGACTTGTCCGGGATTGTGGCGGATATAGACATAAATCGGCGGCACCCCGCCCACCGGCAGAATCAGAATATAATCCGCAAACGTCTTCTCTTCCGGTGTCGGGCTAGTCGTCACACCAATCGCCGTATCCTCCGGCAGCGGATCAACCACAACCGGGTTCGGTATCCGTACCGGGTTCTGATTGCCCGTATCCCACGGCTTATTCTCTCCGGTGCGGTCCGGTGTCCAGATAATGGTGATACCGGGGTCTTCTTCGGTGGTAAAGGTGTAAGCCTGGCGTCGGCTATCCCACTCCATCCTGCGAACGCGCACGCTGTCTTTGCCCGGCGGCGTATGCCAGCCGCGCGGTGTCGGGTTACCGCTGGCGTCGTTCTCCCAGGTGAAGCGAACGCGGGTAGGGGCTTCCCGCATCTGCTCGGCGCGCATCCTGTCGATAAAATCCTGCTCGCCGTCGTTCAGCTTGCCGGGATACATCCCTATCAGCAGCCCTGCGACAGGTGCACCAAGGCCTCCCGTGGCTATCTCGCCAAGTGTAGCGCCGCGCACGGCCCATGTGCCGGAAATGACAGTACGCCCGCTAACCAGTGCGAGTTCGCTGGCATCGGCTATCGCGTTCCGCGCGGTCCAAGCCTTTTCATCGGCTGCAACGGCAGCCTGATAGTCCATCTCCTCGTGATGCCCATTCCACCAGAGATAAAGCGCGCTGCGTTGCTTTGGTTTTGGGAGCGCCTTACGCTTTGCCGCCTGGGCGTGCTGCGGGGTGTCGGTGGGCATGGCCTGGTAAAATGCCATTTCAGCGAAGTTGGTGTGCGGCTCACTTCCGGTGCCTGCATCGTTACAGCCTTCACCGCGCAGGCAGGATTTCGCAAAGACCCGGTTGCGATCGCGTTCTTCTGCTTGTCGCTGCGCTTCGGCCTCTTGCTCTTTTCGGCGTGCTGCGAGCATGGCCTGATGCTTTTCCTGTGCGATCTGTTCAGGAGAGGGACCGGAGCCGAGCCACTCTCCCGATGTGGCGATCACGCGGTTGGTTCCGTGCGGGCAGCCACAAATGACGACAGAACCATCGACGGCTGAGGTTTGTCCCATCCAGTTAACGCGAGGTTCGCCGTCTGCAACAACGCCCTGTTTGCCGCATTTAGGGCATGCCGTAGTTTTATCGCCAACGCGGATAACGCCGCGCCCGTGCTCGGTGCAGTTGGGCAGGGTGCTACAGCATATTGCGCCGGTGGTCGTTCTATCGCCGTGCAGCGCCTGACCGCGGCCGTAGTTCGTGGATCGGTAGCCCATGGCCTATTCTCCGGGCCAGGTTAAGAAATCCTCTTGAGGTGGAATACCTTCGCGGGTGACCAGATAAGTACTGCCGAGCGGTGTGCTGATAATCTCGTCATCGTTATCAAGCAGGCTACCTACCAGGGCAACGCCGTGTCCTTTCCACGTAAATGCGGTTCCTGATGAGGTCATAATCGTGGCGAGCGTTCCATCCGGATAGGCCACACAGTCTCCTTCGACAATCGGGCTGGTGTAACTCCCATCGTCCATGAGCATTGTGGCTTCACGATCGACGGGAAGTACCATGCCGCCCATTCGGGTCTGGCTGCCAGCCGTGGCAATCTGCCAGATGGCGGTGACGGGATGTTGTCGATGAAAGGCTTCCTGTTCGGCAATAATGGCGCGCGCGTCCTCAGGCATGGCGGCCAGTTCTTCATCGGAAAAAGGCGAACGATCTATTTCCGCTTTCAACTCAGCGGTAAATTCATTGGTATAAAGCTGCATGACAATTCCTTGTAGGGGCAGAAGAGTAAATGCAGCAATGCTAGGTTTTAGACTGTATGGCGAATATACATAAAGTGGTTAATAAGTCGGGATAAAATCCGAAATAAATATCCATATTGATATTGGTCATCTTTTAAAGAAGGGATAGTAATGGTTCCTGTTAATTATAAATGTAATATTCGCTGAATTGCCGATAAATAATATTATGCAGCGCATGTAATATTTGAATACATACGCTGCATGACGTTATTTTAAAACACCGGCACCCCCAGCCCCACCTTCACCTCCCTCAACGTCGCCTGCGTCACCCCCTGCGCCCGTTCCGTTCCGCGCTTCAGCATCGCCATCAATTCCCCCTTGTCCTGCATATACATCGCCCTCCGCTCCCGCATCGGCGCAATCAGTTCCTGCAAACACGCCTCCAGCTCGTTCTTACATACCCGGTCACCCAGCCCGCCTGCCTGATAGTGCGCCTTCATCGCCGCCACTTTCTCCTTGTCCGGATGAAACGCGTCGAGGTACGTAAACACCACATTCCCCTCAATCTGCCCCGGGTCGCTCACCTTCAGGTGGTTCGGGTCGGTGTACATGGCGCTGACCGCACGGTGAATCGTCTCTTCGCTGGCCGAAAGGTGCAGCGTGTTGCCCAGCGATTTTGACATCTTGGCGCCGCCGTCGATGCCGGGCAGGCGGCTGGTGTCGCTCAGCATCGCCTTGCAGTGGCGCAGCACCGGGGCGGGCAGCAGGCTATTCATCTTGTGCACAATCTCGTTGGTCTGCTCAATCATCGGCAGCTGGTCGTCGCCGACGGGCACGCACTCGGCCTTGAACGCGGTGATGTCCGCCGCCTGGCTGATGGGGTAGGCCATAAACCCGACCGGCAGCGAGCGGGCGAAGCCTTTCTGCACAATCTCGTTTTTCACCGTCGGGTTACGCTCCACGCGGGCGACGGTGACGATGTTCATATACAGCATCGTCAGCTCGGCAAGGGCGGGCAGGGCGGATTGCAGGCAGATTGTGGTCAGGTTCGGGTCGATGCCCGCGGCGAGGTAGTCGGCCAGCACTTCGGGGATGTTGTCGCGAATTTTTTGCGGGTTGCTGCCGTTGTCGGTCAGCCCCTGAAGGTCAGCAATCAGCACAAACTGGTTGTGGGTGTGCTGGAGCGCCACGCGCTGGCGCAGCGATCCGACGAAATGACCGAGGTGCAGCGGGCCGGTTGGGCGATCGCCGGTGAGGATGGTGGGTGCGTTCATAAAGACTCCTTAATGTGCAGTAGCCGAAAGGGGTCTTAGAAATGTGAAAGCCGCCTTTCGGCGGCTATCTGAAAATGAGGAAAACTACTCCGTGCCGCCTTTAAGAAGGCAGCCACCAGCGGTTTACGGTGAGCACGGCGTGGTTTATGTTCATAGAACTACAGTATCATAATTATTGAACAATTCAATTGCATCCTGCTCTACTTTAAAATGGTTACGATAAGGTTTGCCAAACCCAAGCCTACAGCCACGATTATAACTAACCTTAACTGCTCTATCTTTTTACGCTGTGATATGGCTTCTACTTGCAATATTTTTATATAGTTTAATGCTGTATCAACATTTCCATTTTGAGTATTTGGTGTGACGTCGACCGTCTTAATATTCTCTGCATGGTTGGCGAGTACACCTCCTCCGGCTCCGGCACAAACAAAAAAAGCCATTTGAGTAAATATAGCAAGGTTCTCGTTGAAATCAGGCGTCATTAAGTCTTTATAGTTTTTTTGGAATAGTTCGGGAATTCCTAATCCCATGAATATCCCAAAGAAAATGAGCGAAACCCCTTTTTCAACGCGCGAAAGACGCTTGCTTTCCAGAAGTGATATAAATGCTAAAAAAAGCCCACCCAACAAAAAAAGCCATGCGGTTTCAAGGCTGGTATACCGCGTTATACTACAACCGATAATTATTAAGAAAAAAGAAATTATGAATGTCTGAAGATTACTTAAACGGTATTTTATGATTTTTTTCATTTGGTTATATGTCCGAGGTATATGATAGCGAGTATCATATAACAAGATCCTCTGCATCTACTGCTGTCAATTATGGGGGGGGCTAAATATGGAGTTCACTTAATGCAAATTACTCCGAAATGCTTTTGAAAAGGCTCTGTAGAGGTAAGATCAATTAACTAAATTTCAGTCATGCGGGGCACGTCATGCTGCAATCACTCAACCACCTGACCCTCGCGGTCAGCGACCTGCAAAAAAGCGTCACCTTCTGGCACGAGCTGCTGGGGCTTGCGCTGCACGCCCGCTGGAATACCGGGGCCTATCTCACCTGCGGCGACCTGTGGGTCTGTCTGTCGTACGACGAGGCGCGCCGGTACGTGCCGCCGCAGGAGAGCGACTATACCCACTACGCGTTTACCGTGGCGGAAGCGGATTTTGAACCGTTCTCGCAAAGGCTTGAGCAGGCGGGCGTCACCGTCTGGAAGCAGAACAAAAGCGAGGGGGCATCGTTTTACTTTCTCGACCCGGACGGGCACAAGCTGGAGCTGCACGTGGGTAGCCTCGCCGCGCGGCTGGCGGCGTGTCGCGAGAAGCCCTATACGGGCATGGTGTTTACCTCAGACAAGGCTTGAGGCGCGCACCTTCAGCCTGCCCGCCAGCATCACGTGCGTGGCGGCATCTTCCTGATTGCACAGGTACTCCACCGCCAGCCGTCCCAGCTCGCTGTAAGGCAACTGGATGCTGGTCAGCGGCGGGGTGAGCTGCTCGGAAATCTTCTGGTCGTCGTAGCCCGCCAGCAGCATGTCCTGCGGGATGCGCACGCCGTTCACCGCCAGCGCCTGATAGCAGCCAATCGCCAGCCAGTCGCTGGCGCAGAAGATAGCGTCCGGGCGCTCGGCCAGTTCCAGCAGAGACGTGGTGGCGGTAAAGGACTCGCTGAACTGCCAGTTGGTCTGGCGCACCAGGCCGTCGTCGCACGCCAGTCCGGCCTGCTGTAATGCCGCCTGGTAGCCCGCCAGACGCTGGCGCGAGGCCTCCATCCAGCTCTCGCCGGTGATGTGGGCGATGCGCGTGGCGCCGCAGGCGATGAGGTGTCTGGTAACCTGGAAAGCGTTGGCGTAGTCGTCCGGAATAAACGACGGCAGCAGCGGCGAGCCGGGGTCGCGCTGGTTGAGCAGCACCAGCGGGATGCGGGTGCAGTCCTGGAATGCCGTCATATCGACGACGTTCGTGACCGGAGAGGCAAGGATAATCCCGATGCAGTTGCGCTTGTCCAGCTGGCGGATGATGTTCAGGGCCAGCTCCACGTCGTCGCCGTAGTCGAAGACGGTGAGCAGGGTCTCGTTGCGCCACGCCGCTTCCCGCGCCTGGCTGATGGCGTCGATAAACGGGTCGAAGCTCTGCATGGAGCTGACCAGCAGGGCGATCTCCTCCTGGTTGCGCGGAGCGTGAACGGCGGGGAGGCGGTCATAGCCGAGTTCGGTGGCGACGTTGATCACCCGCTGACGGGTGTCGTCGCTGAGCTTGATGTTGCGGGACTGGTTAAGCACCAGCGATACCGTCGCCTGCGACACCCCTGCCGCCCGCGCAATATCGTTCATCGTCACTTTTGTTTTTCGCTTCATCCGTCCTCTCCCTTTCGCGATTTCGCATCATACCCTAACCGCGCGCTTCCGCGCCGTCGATCACGTTTCTCATCCATCGAAGCGTGAACTTTGTGAGAGGCGTCGCTTTTCTGAGCGCCACGATTTGCGCATTTATTCTGCAACTAATATTTATTAGCTAAATATTATCAGTAAGAGGATGCGTAATGAAAGAGCAATGGAGCAGGGAGCAGGCACAGGCGTGGTATCAGCAGAAAGGCTGGCTGTGCGGGTTTAACTATCTGCCGTCGACGGCGGTGAACTGGACCGATATCTGGCAGGAAGAGACCTTCGATGCCGACACCATCGACCGCGAGCTGGGCTGGGCGGCGGACGCGGGCTATAACACCCTGCGCATCAACCTGCCGTTCATCGTCTGGGAGCACGACCGCGACGGGCTGATGGCGCGCATCGACCGCTTTTTGACGATTGCCGACGGTCATGGGTTCAGCACCATGCTGACCCTGATGGACGACTGCGGGTTCTCCGGCGACGAGCCGTACCTCGGCCCGCAAAAGCCGCCCGTACCGGGCAAGCACAACAGCCAGGCGGCAGCGAGCCCGGGACGCGATAAGGTGTGCGATCGCGACTGCTGGCCACAGATTGAGCGCTATATCCGCGACGTTGTGCGCCAGTTCCGCGAGGATAAGCGCGTATTGCTCTGGGATCTGTATAACGAGCCGGGCAACCGCGGCATTTTCGCGACCGGCACGGAGGAGGTGTTGTACGACGAGAAGCTGGAAACCTGCGCGCACGAGTTGATGAAGCAGGCGTTCCGCTGGGTGCGTGAGGAAGACCCGACCCAGCCGCTCACCATCTGCGCGTGGCGTCTGCCGGCGGAAGAAGAGGGCGAGACGTTTTACCAGCACCCGCTGGACCAGACCGCGCTGGCGCTGTCGGATGTGGTGAGCTACCACGCCTATACCAATACCGGGCGCATGACGGCGATTATCCAGCAGCTTCAGGCGCTGGGCCGCCCAATCTTCTGCACCGAATGGCTGGCGCGTCACGTGGGCGGCACCATCGAAGAGCAGCTCCCGCTGATGTACATGGCGAAGGTCGCGCCGTATCAGTGGGGGCTGGTGCGCGGTAAAACCCAGACCTGGCTGCCGTGGCCGGTAGTGATGAAGGAGTCCACGGACTACTGCCGCCTGTGGTTCCACGACGTGTTCGAGGAGAACGGCATCCCGTTCTCACGCGCTGAAATCGCGCTGATGAAGAAGCTGCGCAAAATCGCCCCGAATCCGCAGGGCTAATAATAATGACCCGGCGCGCTGTCGCCGGGCAACCAGGTACGCACTATGGCAATGACAATGAAAATACCGTCTCGCGAGTTGTGGTCTTACTTTGGCTATGGTTTAGGTCAGTGTTTTAGCTTTGGTTTAGTGGGTTCGTTTATTAACTATTTTTACACCGACGTGCTGGGGATCTCGGCGCTGGCGGCAAGCACCATCTTCCTGATTGCCCGCGCGTGGGACGCGGTTCACGATCCGCTGTTTGCCAGCATTATGGACACCATTAACAGCCGGTTCGGCAAGTTTCGCCACTTTTTACTGATCGCCCCGCTGCTGATCACCGGGGTCACCCTGCTGGCGTTCTATAAAATCGAAGCGGACATGACCACCAAAATCCTCTACGCCGGGGTGACGTATATCCTGTGGGGGACGCTGTACGCCATCTCCGATATCCCGTTCTGGTCGATGTCATCGGTGATGACCAACGACTCCGGCCAGCGCACCCGCGCGGTGACGGCGGCGATGCTTGGAGTGAACGCCGGGATCGCCTGCGCCAACATCTTCTTCCCGAAGCTGGCGGCGTTCTTTGCCCAGTACAGCAACGATAAAGGCTACTTTATGGCGGCGCTGGTGATGATGCTGGTGGGCCTGCCGCTGATGCTCAACGGCTTTATGCAGATCAAAGAGCGCGTGCCGCCGAGCCCGGAAAAGGTGACGATGCGCGACACCTTCCACAACCTGCGCCAGAACAAGCCGCTGTTTATCGTCCTGCTGTCGTTTTTTTTCTGCGTGTTCCATAACGTGGCGGGCGGTCTCTATATCTACTTCTTTATCAACAATATGGGCGACGGCAGCCTGCAAATGGCAATTGGCGTGATGGGGATAGTGGCGGCGGTGCTGTGCCTGGTCGCCCCGCTGCTGACGCGCCGGATGCAGAAGCGGAAGCTGTTTATGATCCTCTGCGGGCTGGACGTGGCGGTGCGCGTGGTGATGTGGTTCACGGGCTATCAGCACACGGCGTTGCTGTTTATCCTGCTCGGCCTGAGCACGCTGTTCGTGATGATGACCAACATCCTCACCTCGTCGATGATTGCCGACACCATCGAGTATGCGGAGTATCACACCCACAAGCGCTGCGCGGCGATCACCTTCTCCGGGCAGACCTTTACCGGCAAGATGTCGGTGGCGGTGGGCGGCGGGCTCATCGGCGTGTTTCTGACGATGATCGACTATGTGCCGCAGGCGCAGTCACAGAGCGACAGCGTGCTGGCGGGGCTGTTCTTCGGCATTTGTTTGTTACCGGCGATAGGCTCGCTGATCCGAATGGGCTTTATGTCGCGCTTTAACTTTACCGAGGAGAAGCATGCGGAGATTTGTCGGCTGCTGGCGGAGCGGAATGCGTCTGCGAAAGCGCCGGGTGGCGGCTGCGCCTTACCCGGCCTACAGGACCAGCCCTTGTAGGCCTGATAAGCGAAGCGCCATCAGGCTTCGCGTAATGACTTACAGCGACTTCACAAACGCCAGCAGATCTTCGTTGAGCTGGTCCTGGTGGGTCAGCGCGAAGCCGTGCGGCGCGTTGTCGTACACTTTCAGCGTGGCGTTTTTGATCATCTCTGCCGCCAGCTTGCCGGTCGTTTCAAACGGCACGATCTGGTCGTTGCTGCCGTGGATCACCAGCGTCGGCACGTCGATTTTCGCCATATCCGGGCGGAAGTCGGTTTCGGCGAAGGCGGTTACGCAGTCGATGGTGCCCTTCAGGGACGCCAGCAGGGCGATGTTCAGCGTCTGCGTCAGGGCACCGGCAGAAACGGTCTGCCCGGCGTTGGTGCCGTAGAATGGGGTGGCGAAATCGCTGATGAACTGAGCGCGATCTTTACGCAGTCCGTCGCGAATCCCGCTGAACACGCTCTGATCGACCCCTTCCGGGTAGCTTTCGGATTTGCCGAAAATGGGCGTTACCGCGCCCAGCAGGGCAAGACCGGTCACGCGTTCGCTGCCGTAGTTGTTGATGTAGCGCGTCACGTCGCCGCCGCCCATGGAGAAGCCCACCAGCGTCACGTCGCGCAGATCCAGCGTGGTGATCAGGTCGTTAATGTCGGACGCAAAGGTATCGTAGTCATAGCCGTTCCACGGCTGATCCGAACGCCCAAACCCGCGACGGTCAAAGGCGATGGTGCGGTAGCCGCGCTCGGCCAGGAAGTTCAGCTGGCTGTCCCACATGTCCCCGTCCAGCGGCCAGCCGTGGCTGAAAAGAACCGGTTTGCCCGCGCCGCAGTCTTTGTAATAAATCTGCGTACCATCTTTTGCCTTAAACGTTGCCATAGTGTGTTCCTCTACAGGTGATTGTTATGTTCAGACCGGCGCGACCAGATAACGAATTGCCGGTGATGTTGTGCCCTGATGAAAAGCCAGAACGCGGCTCTGCAACAGGAGGTCATTCATGGTGTGGCGCTCCTGCTGGCGCAGATGCTCGATCCAGGAACCCATCAGGAAGGTTTCGATAAACAGACCCGGACGTTCAATATCTTCGTACACCGCCCAGCTCATCGCCCCGGCGCGGCGGCGCACCCGGCGTAGCTCGTGCACGGCCTGCAAAAACGCTTTCGCGTTCTGCGGGTCGATGATGTACTCATGCGAGACCAGCACCGGGCCACGCTCGTTCGGGAGTTCAATCTCCACCCCGTCCAGCGGCTGCCCGCTCAGGTCGAGATTTAAATCCGGATCTTTCTCCAGCTTCCAGCGGAACACCGTCATGCTCGCCAGCACCATCCCCAGCGTGGCGACAACCAGCGAAGCCGGAGTGCCGAACTGCGAGGCGATCTGGCCCCAGACGGCGCTGCCTGCGGTCATCGAACCGAAAAAGACCGTCAGATACACCGCCAGCGCCCGGGCTTTTACCCAGCGTGCGGCGCTGCGCTGCGCGCCAAGGTTGAGGGTGGAGAGCACCGCAATCCACGCGAAGCCGGTAAAGAACTCAAACAAGTTTAGCAGCCAAAAGTGACGTACAAATGCCAGCGCCAGCATGGTGATCGCAAATGTCAGGCTGGCGGCCACCATCAGCAGATCGGCGTTCAGCCGCTGGCGCAGACGCGGCAGCAGGATGGCCCCGGCAATGGCGCCAAGGCCGATACACGCCAGCATCACGCCGTAGCCCGCCGGGCCTAAGCCCAGCTCGCGGCGCGCCACCAGCGGCAGCAATGCCCAGCCCGCGCTGCCGAAAACAAAAAAGGCCACGGTGCGCACCAGCACGTTGCGCAGCACCGGCGCGGCGTGCACGTAGCGAATCCCGGAGCGCACCGCAGAGAAGAAGTGCTCCGGTGGCAAACGCTGCACGGACGGTGCCGGACGCCAGCGCCACAGCACCCACGCCACGCCCATCACGGACAGCGCGTTCAGGGCAAACACCATCCACGGCCCGGCAAGCGACAGTAGAAAACCGCCCAGCGCAGGGCCAATTGCCCGGCTGATATTGACCCCGAGCGAGTTAAGCGCCACGGCGGAACCCAGCTCGGGCTTGCTCACCAGGTCAGGCACAATCGCCTGAAACGGCGGCGAACTCATGGCCGCACCCACGCTCAGCAGAAACGTCGCCGCCAGCAGAACGGTGGGGGTGACGTGTCCGGTAAAAGAGAGCAGCGTCAGCCCGGCGGCGGCAATGAACACCCACAGCTGGGAGAAGAGCAGGTATTTACGTCGATCAACGATGTCCGCCATCACCCCGGACGGCAGGGCGAAAAGGAACATCGGCAGGCTGCTCGCCGCCTGCACCAGCGCGATATCTAAAGGATCGGCGCTGAGCGTCAGCATGCTCCAGTTGATACCGACGTCGCTCATCCATGAGCCGACGTTAGAGACCACCGTGGCGATCCACAGCATGCGGAACACCGGTTGGCTCAGCGGCTGCCAGGGTGAAACCGCGGGCGTCGTCTCGACGTGTGCGTCGCGAACGTCGTTTACCTGGGTCATGCGAACCTCTCCGTTGTTTTACGCTGCATTCGCCACTGGCCCGGCCCGGTAAGGGCGAGGGTGGTGAAGATAATCAGCAGCAGCCAGCCAAACTGCCCCTCGGCAATCGACCAGTTCGGGTGGACCGCCAGCATCGCCACCAGCAGCACGGCGATAATCGGCAGGCACGCCAGGCGGGTGTAAACCCCCGCAATGATAAACAGCGGGCAGATCACCTCGGCGACGATCGCCGGGATCAGACTGGCATACGGCCCAAAACCAAACGGATCTTCGATACGCGTCAGCTCTTCGCTGAAATGCAGCACCTTCGGCAGGCCGTGCACGTAAAGCAGCAGCAGACTGCCGGTCAGGCGCAGAAAGAACAGCCCCGGATCGATCCGGGGCGAAGCGTCATTTTGTTTCATCAGAATGCAAAGCAGCTGCAACCCAGCGCCCCCCAGAAAGCGTTATCGTCGGATACCGGCATCTCTGACGTGCGGGCAAAGTCATGCTGGTGGTTGTGAACCCCGCACGGGCCGCTACAGTGGTGAGCCACACTCATACCCACGCGTGCGGCCTGCGGCGGCGCGCTGCGGTAGTGGCCCGGCACCTTCACCACCGGGGACCACTCGGGCAGGACCGGAATGGCGGGCGGCGCGAGTGGGCCAAAAGCGCCTGCGGCATAGACGATATCGCCGTTCACCACGGTGAGGACGGACTCGATGCCCTTGATCTCCTCCTCCGGCACGCGGAAGTAATCTTTGCTGAGCACCGCCAGATCCGCGAGCTGGCCCGCTTTGATCTGCCCCTTCTGATTCTGCTCGCTGGAGAACCACGCGCTGCCCTGGGTCCAGAGCATCAGGGCGGTATCGCGATCCAGACGGGCGCTGTGATCGTACATCTGCATCCCGCCAACGGTGCGCCCGGAGACCAGCCAGTAGAGCGCGGTCCATGGGTTATAGCTCGCCACGCGGGTGGCGTCCGTTCCCAGGCCCACCGGCACGCCGGTCTCGAGCATTTTCGCCACCGGCGGCGTGTGGCGGGTGGCTTCGATGCCGTAGCGCTCGGCAAAGTACTCGCCCTGGAAGGCCATGCGGTGCTGGACGGCAATGCCGCCGCCGAGTGCTTTGATGCGGTCAATGTTGGCCTGCGACACGGTTTCGGCGTGGTCGAAGAACCAGTGCAGCCCGTTGAACGGAATGTCACGGTTCACCTTCTCGAACACGTCCAGCATGCGGCTGATGGATTCGTTGTAAGTGGCGTGCAGGCGGAACGGCCAGCGGTGCTCCACCAGATGGCGCACTACGCGCTCCAGCTCGTCCTCCATGCCCGGTGCGAGATCCGGGCGCGGCTCGAGGAAGTCTTCAAAATCGGCGGCGGAGAAGACCAGCATCTCGCCTGCGCCGTTGTGGCGGAAGAAATCGCTGCCCTGGCCCGGCGTAAGCATATCGGTCCATTTTTCAAAGTCTTCCAGCTCGTGGCCCGGACGCTGGGTAAACAGGTTGTAGGCGATGCGGATGGTCATCTGCTTTTTCTCGTGCAGCTCGGCAATCACCTCGTAATCTTCCGGGTAGTTCTGGAAGCCGCCGCCCGCGTCGATGGCGCTGGTCAGCCCCAGACGGTTCAGCTCGCGCATGAACTGGCGCGTGGAGTTGACCTGCTGCTCCAGCGGCAGCTTCGGCCCCTTCGCCAGCGTGGCGTACAAAATCATGGCGTTCGGACGGGCGATCAGCATCCCGGTCGGGTTGCCGTTGGCGTCGCGCTGGATCTCCCCGCCCGGCGGGTTCGGCGTGTCTTTGGTGTAGCCAACCACCTTCAGCGCGGCGCGGTTGAGCAGGGCGCGGTCGTAGAGGTGCAGGATAAAGACCGGGGTATCCGGCGCGGCGTCGTTAATTTCATCCAGGGTTGGCATGCGGCGTTCGGCAAACTGGAACTCGCTCCAGCCGCCCACCACGCGCACCCACTGGGGCGATGGCGTGCGCAGGGCCTGCTCTTTTAGCATCCGCAGGGCGTCGGCCAGGGACGGCACGCCTTCCCAGCGCAGCTCGAGGTTGTAGTTCAGGCCGCCGCGGATCAGGTGCAGGTGCGAGTCGTTCAGGCCGGGGATGGCGGTGTGGCCTTTTAAGTCGACCACCTTAGTGCCGTCGCAGTGGTGTTGCATCACCTCGGCGACGGTACCCACTTCCAGAAATTTTCCGTCGCGCACGGCAACGGCTTCCGCGACAGGATTCTCGCGATCGACGGTGTGAAACTGGCCGTTAACCAGAATGAGATCGGCTTTACCGAGGGTAACCATAATAGCTCCAGACTAAGAGGGGAATGGTCAGGATTATGGGAACCGGTTTCGGCAAAGATCCAGTTATACAATAGGATAGGTATACCAAAGTATAACTATACCTAAGGTTAACTATACGAAGAGATAATTACACCACAGCGCTGTGGGTCATAGGATGAACGCGATTTTATCGGCGTGCTGTTCGCGGCGATTTTAACCTTTAACCTCACTGGATAATCTTATGACCACTTCTAAGCTCGAAGTCTTAACCCCTGCCAACTGTCAGATCATCTTCATCGATCACCAGCCACAGATGGCGTTCGGCGTGCAGTCTATTGACCGCCAGGTGCTGAAAAACAACACCGTGGCGCTGGCGAAAGCGGCTAAGGTGTTCAGCATCCCAACCATCATCACCACCGTTGAGACCGAAAGCTTCTCCGGCAATACCTATCCGGAGCTGCTGGACGTGTTCCCGGGCCTGGACATTCTGGAGCGTACCTCCATGAACTCCTGGGACGACCAGAAGGTGCGCGACGTGCTGAAGACCAACGGCAAGAAGAAGGTGGTTGTCGCTGGCCTGTGGACCGAAGTGTGCAATAACAGCTTTGCCCTGTGCGCGATGCTGGAAGGCGACTACGAAATTTATATGGTGGCAGACGCCTCCGGCGGCACCTCCAAAGAAGCCCACGACTTCGCGATGCAGCGCATGATCCAGGCGGGCGTGATCCCGGTGACCTGGCAGCAGGTGATGCTGGAGTGGCAGCGTGACTGGGCGCGCAAAGAGACCTACACCGCGGTGATGGATATCGTGCGCGAGCACTCCGGTGCCTACGGAATGGGTGTGGATTACGCCTACACCATGGTGCACAAAGCGCCGTCTCGTCAGAAGAGCGAGCACCGCACCTTAGCGCCGGTTCCGGCACGCTAAGTCCCGCTGGCGGGCTGGTCCCTCATCCGGCTCGCCGCTGCCTTTTTCTCTGGAGTTCACAATGAGTACAGGGTTGATATCCCTCGCGGCAGGCGTGTTGATTGGCCTGATGTATGCCGTGCTGAAGGTGCGTTCCCCCGCGCCGCCCGCGCTGGCGCTGATTGGCCTGCTGGGGATGCTGGCGGGGGAACAGGCGATGCGTCATCTTTTATCCCGCGATAATCCCGCGGGCGTGCAGGTGACGGTTCCCCACGTTCAGCACCTGACCGGAGCGTCATCATGAAGGCCTGGATTATTTCGCTGGTGTGCGGGGTCGCGGCTGGGGTACTTTACGCCCTGCTCGACGTGCATTCCCCGGCGCCGCCGGTCGTCGCGCTGCTTGGCCTGTTCGGCATGCTGGTGGGTGAACAGCTAATCCCCATCGGACGGCGTCTGGTGAGCCGCGAACCGTTGACCCTGGCCTGGTTTCGTCATGAATGCGTACCGAAGATCAGCGGTACCGCGCCCCCAGCGCCCGCGAAGGAAAGCCGCGACGCGTAACGATTTGTTTGAGGAAAGACAGCATGACGCTGCCGTGGCGCATTGCCATCATTGATGACGAACGCTCTGTTCGCAGCGGGCTCAGTAACCTGCTGCAATCGGAAGGGTATGCTACCGATACCTTCGATTCGGCAGAGGTGTTTTTGAGCCACCCTCTCGCCCTGTCCGGCGCGTCGCTGGTGATCACCGACATCAAGCTACGCGGCATGAACGGCATCGAGCTGTTTGAGAAGCTGCGGTTGCTGGCCACGCCGCCACCGCCAATACTGTTTATCTCCGGTCATGCTGATGAAAATATGCAGCGGTATGCACTCAGTCTGGGCGCCGCTGCATTTTTGCGTAAGCCGATTAACATCGATATTCTGCTGGATCATATTCAGCGGGAGCTGGCCCGCCGACAATAAGGATCGCGGATGAACGAACATACGTCGCCTGCATTTTGGCCCGCCCGGGGAAGTCTCCATGAAGGGCGGGCTTTTGTTCTGAAAGAGGATGTCATTTTTACCGTGCTGGCGCAGGAGGGCGGCATCTCCTGGATGAACGGGCGACATCCCCAGTCCGGCGGTTCGTTTATTATTGCCACCGCGGTCAGCGATGAAGAAGAGGAGCGGGCAACGCGGCTGCTGAAAAACGAGTTTGCCCTGCGCGACCGGCTTCATGACGGCTGGGCTATCCGGCCCGTCGCTTCAACCCAGTACCGCGGACGTTTTGCGCTGGTCTACGCGCCGTTCTGCTTTGAACTGCTGGCGTGCCGGGCAGGTAAGGCGATTTCCGGGATCGCCCGCTTTATCGAAATGGCGATCCGCATCTGCGGTCCCCTGCGCCAGATGCATCTGCACAACCTGATCCACGGCGATATCAAACCCGGGGCGTTCTTCGTTCATCACGACGCCACCTGCCGTCTTTGCAGCTTCGGTCTTTCCTGCGGCACCTCCGACGCGTTCTCCCAGTCCCGGCTTGCCGCGTCTGGCGGCACGCCCGCCTACATGTCACCGGAACACACCACGCGTACCCGGCGCGCCGTCGACAGCCGGAGCGATCTCTACAGTCTGGGTATCGTGCTTTATGAACTTCTGACCGGGCGATTGCCGTTTGAACTGAGCGCTGATGACCAGACCAACTGGGCGCATTACCACATTGCCTCTGAGCCGCTTGCGCCGGGGCGGGTGCGCCCGGACGTACCCGGCATGCTGTCGACCATTATCCTTAAGCTGCTGGAGAAGAATCCGGAGAATCGCTATCAGACCGTCGACGGGCTGATTGCCGACCTCAGGCGTTGCCAGGCGACGCTGACCGCCGAAGGTGAGATCGTCGACTTTATTCCCGGCAAGATGGATCGCTCTCCGGCGATCCATCTTGCCGATTCGCTTTTCTCTGCACATCCGCAGGCCAGCGACGTCATCGCCGCGTTTGAGCGGGTCAGCCAGAGCGGTGCGCCGGAACTGGTGACGATTGGGGGGCCTTCGGGGATCGGCAAATCTTCCGTGATCGCCACCACGCTGAAATCGCTGCAACAGCGCAAGGTGCTGCTGGCGGTGGGCAAGGTCGATCAATATTCTCCCACGCTGCCCTACGGCGTGCTGAGTTCGGCGTTTCGGACGCTCACGCTGCACCTGCTCGGGCTGCCAGCCGGGGAGGTAGCGACGTGGAAAATCCGCCTGTCGCGGGCGCTGGAAGGCTTCGAGGAGCTGGCCGTTAGCCTGGTGCCGGAGCTGAATTTACTCCTTGAGAACAAACCGCGTTTCTCTGCGGATACCTTTTCCATCGACGCGCGGGCGCGCTTCAGCCATATGGTGCTGGCGCTGGTGAAAACCTTCGCCACCCAGGGCGCGCCGCTGGTGCTGCTGCTGGATAATGTGCAGTGGATCGACGCCGCCAGCCTGCAAACGCTCGATCACCTGCTGCGCGCCTGCGGCGCCATCCCGCTGCTGGTGGTGGTGGCGCACCGCGATCTCAGTTCGCTTTCTGAGCCCACCTTGCAGACCGCGCTGGCGAGCCTGCCGGAGGCGGCGCAACACGCCACGACGATCGTGCCGCAGCCGCTGTCGGTGAAGGCCGTGGCGCGCTGGCTCGGGGGGATTTTTCATGCCCGCAGTACCGGTACCGCCGATCTTGCCACGCTGATCCATGAAAAAACCGGCGGCAACCCGCTGTTCGTGCAGGAATTTTTCCGCCGCATCGTCGATGACGGACTGGTGGTGCACAACAAATATCAGGGGAAATGGCATTACGATCTCCAGGCCATCCGCGCCCGGCACTACACCGAGAACGTGGTGACGCTGGTGCTTGAACAGCTCAAGGAGATGCCCGACGAGACGCGCCGCCTGCTGGGCAGCATCGCCTGCCTCGGCTGCACGGGCGAGCTGGAGATGCTGTGCCGCGTGGTGGGGCGGTCGGCGGCGGAAATCCGCTACGCGCTTCATCCGGCGGTGACCGCTCAGCTGATTGTGCTGACGGAGAAAGAGTACGCTTTTACCCACGATCGGGTGCAGGAAGCCGCCTTTGCCCTGCTGGATGAGGGCGAGAAAAGCCATCTGCACCTGACCACCGCCAGCCTGCTGGCGGATGCCGCGCGGCAGACGGCGGGCAACGAACTGCTGTTCCGCGCGGTTCACCACGTCAGCGCCGCGCTGGACTGCATCCAGCCTGCACCCCAGCGGCAGCGATTCCGGGAGCTGAGCCTTCAGGCCGCGCGGCGTGCGAAGCGTACCGGCGATTACCTTTCCGCCTTAAGCTATATCCAGACCGCCAGAGCGCTGGGGAATGCGGGCCCGGTCTCGGACTTTATGCTGGATATCGAAGAGGCGGGCTGTGAGTTTGCGCTCGGACACCTGGAGCGCACGCGTGCGCTGTGCGATGCGATCCTCGGTTCACCGGGCGGGCTGACGGAGAAAGCGCTGGCCGCCAACCTGCTGGCGGAAGTTTATATGCGCCAGTCGGAGATCCGCCTGGCGCTGGAGGCGTCGTTATGCTGGCTGGGCGTGTTCGGGATCCAGATCAGCCGCTACCCGGAAAATGCCGAATGTGACGAGGCCTGGCAGCAGTTCTGTCAACGCACCGCCGACGCGCCGCAGAACCCGTTTTCTCAGCTTAAGCTGATGGAGAACGCAGAGACCGAAGCGGTGATGAACCTGCTTTACAGCGCCAGTATTTTCGCCAGCTTTACCTGCCCGCGCCTGCACTTTTTACTCCTGTGCCGGATGATGCACCTCACGCTCGATCACGGCATAACCGGTGCTTCCACCACGGCGATGGCCTGGTTTGGCGTGCTGATTGGCCACCGCTACGCCGAATACCGTCTCGGGTTTGAGTACGGCACGCTGGCTCGTGAGCTGGTGAACCGCCACGGCTATGATGCCTATGAAGCCAAAACTCTGCTGCCGCTCGACCAGCTCAGCGTCTGGACCCAGCCGCTGTCGTACACTATCGAGTGCGCCAAGGCCTGCTTTACCTCAGCGGTGACCCACGGCGACATGACGATGGCCTGCTTCGCGGCCTGTCATCAGATCATTAACTTCCTCTCCCGGGGCGACCATCTGGATGGCGTGCTGACCAGCATCGATCGCGGTCTGGCCTTTGTGCGCAAAACGGATTACCAGGACATTGAAACCGTTCTGCACATTCAGCGCCGCTACGTGGAGTTTTTACGCACGCCGGTGACGGGCCCATGGAGCGCCGCCCAGGCGCTGCCTGACGATCTGCTGCCCGCGCCGCCGGAGCAGGCGCCCGAGCAGACCTCGACCATGCTCTTCTGGTACTGGCTCTATCGCGGGATGGCGCACTTTTCCTGCGGCGAATACGCCGACGCACAGGCGGATTTAGAAATGGCGGGCTGGTATGCGTGGTCCGCGCCGGGTCATATTCATCTGCTGGATTACCATTTTTACAGCGCGCTGGCGCTCTCCCGCCAGCTCACGCCGGAAACCTTTTCGGCGGATTATCGCCGCAGTATTCATCACCATTACGACAAAATAGCCCTCTGGGCGCGGATCAATCCGGGCACGTTTGCCGATAAAGAGGCGCTGATTTATGCCGAAATCGTCCGTCTGGACGGCATGAACAGCATCGCGCTGGAGCAGTATGAAAAAGCGGTGCGACTCTCGCGGGAGGGCGGGTTTAACCCGATCAATGCCCTGTCGCACGAGCTGGCCGGGCGTTTCTCGCTGGCCTGCGGCTACCCGACCGCCTCCGACGCCCATTTCCGCGGCGCGATTGCCGCCTGGGGGCGCGTCGGGGCGCAGGCCAAGGTGCGCCAGCTGGAGCAGGATTTCCCCCATCTGCTGGCCTCCGGGCAGAGCCGCGCGTATGACACGGCGGCGTTTGCCCAGAACGAGGTGATCCGCGATTTACAGAGCGTCATCAAAGCCTCACGCGCCTTATCCGAAGAGATCAACCTTGAACGTTTAATCGAAAACCTGATGACGCTGCTGCTTGAACGGGCCGGGGCGCAGCGTGGCCTGCTGCTGCGTGTCAGCGATAATCACATCCCGGAGATTGAAGCCAGCGCCTGGACCAGTACCGACGGCGTGCGGGTGCGCATCCTGAAAGCGTCACCGATGGCGACGGACATGCCGCTGTCGGTGCTGGCCGCGGTGATCCGCACCGGGCAGGAGATCCGCACCGGCAAACCGGAGGAGTTCCACCCGTTCAGCCAGGATCCGTATCTGGTGACGTCCGGCGCCGCCGTGATGTGCGTGCCGATGTTCAAACAGGCGCGGCTGGTGGGGATTCTGTATCTGGAAAACCGCCTGATGCCGGAGGTGTTTACCGCCGAACATTCGCGCGTGGTCAGCCTGCTGGGCGCGCAGGCGGCGGTTTCGCTGGAGACGGCGCGGCTCTACGCCGAGCTGCTGGCGGAAAACATCCAGCGCCGACGGGTGGAGAAAGAGCTGCGCGCCAGCCAGACCTCACTGATGCTGGGCGAGCAGATCAGCCATACCGGCAGCTGGCGCTGGGAACTGGTGCAGGATCTGATGTTTATGTCCGAAGAGTACGCCCGTATCCTTGGCCTGCCGGAACAGCAAAAGATGATCTCAATGGCGGAGTTTTTGACCTTCGTGCATGAGGATGATTATGGCCGGATCAGCACCCTCGTTAATCAGAGCGTGCGTGACGGGCTGTCGATGCGCGCGGAGTTTCGCATCATCCGCACCGACGGCTCCGTTCGTTACATCCTCGGGATTGGCGATCCGGTGGGGGTGGGCAGCGAGGTGAATGAGTATTACGGCATCATTACCGACATCACCAGCCAGCGGGCGGCGGAGGATGCGATGCGGGTGGCGCAGGCGGATCTGGCGCGGGTCTCACGAGCCACTACCGTCGGGCAACTGACCTCCTCGATCGCGCACGAGATCAACCAGCCGCTGATGTCGATTGTCTCGAACGCCGGCGCAAGCCTGCGCTGGCTCAACCGCGATCCGGCGCGGCTGGAAAAAGTGCGCGAGGGGCTGGAGGAGATCGCCGCCGAGGGCGAGCGGGCAGGGGAGATCATCCGCAGCATTCAGTCTCTGACGCGCAAACAGGACCCCACGTTTACGCGAATCGATCTGCACTTCCTGATCCACCACATCATTATGCTTTCCCGCAGCGAACTTGAGCTGCGACACATAAGCGTTGATTATCTTCTGAACGCTGACGACAGCTTTATCATCGGCGACAGCGTGCAGATCCAGCAGGTGTTGCTTAACCTGGTGATGAATGCGATGGAAGCGATGGCGGAAGTGACGGATCGCCCGTGCAGCATCACGATCGCCACCGCGAACTGCGCTGAGGGGAAGGTGATTTTCGAGATCGCCGATACCGGCAGCGGCATTGAGCCGGAGCTCACCGAGCGGATCTTTGACTCGTTCTATTCGACCAAAGCGCAGGGAATGGGCATGGGGCTGACCATCAGCGCCAGCATCATTGAACGGCACCGGGGGAAACTGAGCGCGCGCCGCAGAGAGCCGTACGGCACGGTGTTTACCTTCGCGTTGCCGCTTGCCGGACAGGAGATGTAACGGTTATTCCGCTGGCTGATGTTTGGTCAGGCGCTCGACGGCCCTGACCAGTTCAGCCACGGAGCGGACCTGCATTTTCTCCATCACCCGGCGGCGGTGCACTTTCACCGTAATCTCACTGACGCCCAGCTCGGCGGCGATCTGCTTGTTGAGCTTGCCGCTGACGGCCAGCTCAAGCACCTCATGCTCGCGCGGCGTGAGGGACAGATGGCGCTGTTTCAGGGCGTAGTGCTCTTTGACGCGGGCGGCGTTGTGCTGTGCCAGCCTGAGCGCGGATTCGATGGAGCCGATGAGCGCGCTGGATTCAACGGGCTTAGTGAGAAATTCGTAGGCCCCGCCTTTGATCGCCCGGACGGACATAGGGATGGTGCCGTGGCCGGTGAGAAAGATGATCGGTATTTCCCGCCCGCTGTCTTTCAGCGCATCTGCGACATCAAACCCGGTTATCGTGGGCATTTGCATATCGAGGATCACGCAGGAGGGCAGATCCTCAAAGGGATGGCTGAGAAAGGCCTCTGCTGAGGAAAAGCCAAGGGCATGTATATCCGCAGATTCCAGCAGCCTGACAACGGACTGCCTGACTGTGTCATCGTCATCAACCACATAAACAATGTGTTCCATTCACCGCCCCGGTGTTGATTTAAATGTCGAGGATGTAAACAGTCACTATGGCTACGTAAGAGACTGTTTATGCTGACTTTCATCTTAACACATTAAATATCATTATCATTTAGCAATATGATAACCATATGAAGTATAGCGAGCTTGAGCGGAGGCGATGAAGGAACGAAACGCTGTTTTTATGCACCGACAAGCTCAATACGGTTGCCGTCCGGGTCCGCAATCACCGCTTCATAGAAACCGTCCCCGGTCATACGCGGGGCGCTGAGCAGGGAGCCGCTTGCCTGCGCCTGCGCTGCCATACTGTCCACCTGCGCTTTGCTGCCGACGTTGATGGCGATATGCGCCCAGCCGACAAATTCCGGGTGCGAAGGTGCACTGGGCAGGCCCGGCAGCGTCATCAGCTCGATGGTCGGCCCGTCATCCAGGGTAATAAAGTGAGATTTAAACCCCGGACGATTTTTGCTGACGTAGCGGTCATTACTGCGGCCGCCAAACACCGTTTCCCAGAACTGAACCTGCGCGTCCAGGCTGCGGGTCCAGAGTGCGACATGTGCAATATTCATAAGATCCCTCGTTATTTGTCTGTGAGGACTTTCACCGGTAAAACAGGCTACACTCTGGTTTTGAGCGCGACAAGCTGAGGAAACAACAATGCACTACACACTGAAAGAAAGCGACAAGGAAAAAGCGGAAGGAACAAACGGCGCGGGCGCTCTACAGCAAAAACTGCTGGAATCCCGTTCGATTGTCATCTCCGGAGAGATTAACCAGGAGCTGGCCCAGAAGGTCATCACTCAGATGATCCTGCTGCAAAGCGTCAGCAACGATCCGATCAAGCTGTACATCAACAGTCAGGGCGGCCATGTAGAAGCGGGCGACACCATCCACGACTTCATTAAGTTTATCCGTCCGGAAGTGCATGTGATCGGCACCGGCTGGGTGGCGAGCGCCGGGATCACCATCTTCCTGGCGGCGAAAAAAGAGCACCGCTACGCTCTGCCGAATACCCGCTTTATGATCCACCAGCCGCTGGGCGGCGTGCGCGGTCAGGCAACGGATATCGAAATCGAAGCGCGCGAGATCATCCGCATGCTGGAGCGCGTGAACAAGCTGATTGCTGACGCCACCGGCCAGCCGCTGGAGAAAGTGAAGAAAGACACCGACCGTAACTTCTGGATGTCACCGGCGGAAGCGCTGGACTACGGCATCGTGGGTAAACTGATTACCCATTATGACGAGCTGAACCTGGATTAAGTTTAAGCCCGCGTGTGCGTCGGGTGACGGCTTCGCCTTACCCGACCTACGCGCGCTCGATTGACCCATGACAAGTTCCCCCCTCGCTGTCTCTTCTATAATCGCGCCTGTCTCCCCTCTCACTGGTGCTACCCATGGCGTATCAACTGAACCTGAACTGGCCGGAATTTCTTGAAAAATACTGGCAAAAACAACCCGTTGTGCTGAAAAATGCCTTCCCGAATTTTGTCGACCCCATTACCCCTGATGAACTGGCGGGTCTGGCGATGGAGCCGGAAGTTGATAGCCGCCTGGTAAGCCATGCTAACGGCAAGTGGCAGGCGAGCAATGGCCCGTTTGAGCATTTCGATAACCTCGGTGAAACCGGCTGGTCCCTGCTGGCGCAGGCGGTGAACCACTGGCATATGCCCGCAGCAGAGCTGGTGCGTCCGTTCCGCGTCCTGCCGGACTGGCGTCTCGATGACCTGATGATCTCCTTCTCCGTCCCGGGTGGCGGCGTTGGGCCGCATATCGATCAGTACGATGTGTTTATTATCCAGGGGATGGGCAGCCGCCGCTGGCGCGTGGGGGACAAGCTGCCGATGCGTCAGTTCTGTCCGCATCCGGCCCTGCTGCACGTCGATCCGTTTGAGCCGATCATCGACGAAGATCTGGCCCCGGGCGATATCCTCTACATTCCGCCTGGATTCCCGCATGACGGCTTCACCCATGAAACCGCGCTCAACTACTCTGTCGGTTTCCGCGGGCCGAACGGTCGCGATCTGATCAGCAGCTTTGCCGACTACGCGCTGGAGAACGATCTGGGCGGCGAACATTACAGCGATCCGGATCTGACCTGCCGCGAACACCCTGGCCGCGTGGAGCAGTACGAGCTCGATCGCATTCGCCAGATGATGATCGACATGATTAGCAAGCCAGATGATTTTACGAAATGGTTTGGCAGCTTCGTCTCCACGCCGCGTCACGAGCTGGATATTGCCGCCGCCGAGCCGCCGTATTCCGCAGAAGAGGTGCTCGACGCGCTGCAAGGGGGCGAAACGCTCTCCCGCCTGAGCGGGCTGCGCGTGCTGAACATCAACGGCAGCGTCTTTATCAACAGCGAACAGCTGGAAACGGCGGATGTGAACGGGGCGGACGCGCTGTGCCGCTTCACCGAGCTCGGCCAGGCTGAGCTGGGCGATGCGCTGAATAATCCGGCGTTTGTGGAAGAGCTGACCGGTTTGATTAACCAGGGCTACTGGTTCTTCGACGAGTAACAGCAGGCGGCGTTTAGTCAGGCTAAACGCCGCCAGGTTCAGACCAGCATATTACAGGCCTTCCAGTAGTTAAGAAGCCGCTCATCGTCGCGCTCTTTCTCCGCTTTGATTTTCATCGCCCGGGCAAGATTTTCTCGCGATACTTCATGGCCTTTTTGCACGATGTCTAAAACCGCTTCACCAAGAGCCAGTGAAATTTCTGCCCGATTATTGCGAATCGTCATAAATACCTCCTCGTTGGTTGCGATAATTTAATTATGAACGGGAAATAATCAGTCGGTAATAATTCATCTCATTCTTATTTTTTCATTTCGGCGTTAAGTAGACTTAATATTCGGTTCTGTCAATGATGTTTCAAAATGCTAATAAGACGTTTAAGCCTGAATTTATGCGCTACAGTTAATTTCGTGCAACAGGCAAATAACCGAAACAGGAGAATAATTATGGTAGATAAAAGCGCAATTAAGGATCACACTCAGGTTGTCGCCAGCTGCGGAACGCACGTCGGGGTTGTGGACCATCTTGATGGTGAGCGTATCAAGCTTGCGAAGAGCGATCCGGAATCGGGCGGCAAGCACCACTTTATTCCTCTCGGCTGGGTTGATAAGGTCGAAGATAATAAAGTTGTCCTGACCAAAAACCATAAAGAGGTTTTTGCTGAGTGGCAGGAAGCATAAATATATTTCTCGCAAGGAAATATATGCCTTCGCTCCGGCTTCGTCCGGAGCGTAATAGTGTCTGCGCCCGGTGATTGCTGCCATTACAAATGGATGGTACTGTTTTGCCTGTCCTTTCCCCGATGCAGGCCCCAAATGATGCTCCAGAGTGAAAATAGATCAGCGAAACGCATATTTTTTGTTGAAGATTTTCAGGTATTCGGCGAGCGCTACGGCATCGACTACCGTTTCCCCCAGTTAAAAGAGGCGCAGGTCAGCGGCAGCCCCGTGTTGCAGGGGAATGTTGAAGAGATGATGCTCTCGTCCGGCATTTCGCTGACCCACTCCGACGTACGTGTATTACAGCCCTATGAAACCACCTCTCGCCACAGCAGCCCGCTCTATATGCTGGTGGTGCTGGAAGGGTGCGTGACGCTCACGCTCAATGGTATCAATTATCCCGTCCGCCCGGGCATGGCGTTCAGCTCACGTCTGAGTGAAGATCAGGTGATGAGCGCGCGTCACGATGCCGACAGCACGCTGAAAACGCTCTCGTTTGGCGTCTACCCGCACGATGCCGGACGTGAAGCCCTGCTTGAGTCATTGCTTCTGGAATGGCAAAGCCTGAATGCACCCGCGTTTGTCTGGCAGGTTCCCGAGTTTGTGATGTCAGGTATTCTGCATGCGCAGCGGCAGGGGGGAAGCGTGCTCTCACGCAAGCTGTTGCTGGAGGGGCTGATGTATCAGCTGCTCGGCCATGGCCTCAACCAGCGCCAGCAGCCTTGCCCGCGCCGGCCTGAGCATGCGCGTCTTGAACGCGTGCGGAGCCTGCTGGAACAGTCTCCTGAACGGGATCATACTCTCGCGCAGCTGGCAGCCCTTGCCGCAATGAGCCCAAGCAGCCTGCGCAGCAAGTTCCGTCAGCGCTACGGCTGCACGCTCTTCGATTACCTTCGCGACTGTCGCCTTGCGCTGGCGCGCCGCTATCTGCTGGAAGGCCACAGCGTGCAGCAGGCGGCTTGGATGTGCGGGTATCAGCATGCCACCAACTTTGCCACCGCGTTTCGTCGTCATTACGGGATTTCACCGGGGGACGTGCGCAAACTCCGCTAACGTAATTTCTCCTGTCGCGCGAATGCATTTCGTGTGGTTTAGCATCGCGCATACGTAACCTGGCGGCACGCATAGCCGTTTGCACTCTCAAAAAGGTAATAATTCTTATTAACAATAAGAAATATCTCTGGAGAGGGATATGTTTGCTAAATCGCGTCTGGCACTGCTGGTGGGATGGGTTACCGGTAGCGTTGCTTTTCCTTTACTGGCGCAGGATGCCCAAAAAACTGACACCGTGGTGGTGACCTCGCAGATGCAGTCTGCGGCCACCAAGCTTGAAACACCAGATATTGAAACCCCGCAGTCGGTCTCTATCGTCACTCGCGAGCAGTTCGAAGAGCAGGGCGCAACCAGCGTGCGTCAGGCCGTGAGCTACACGCCGGGGGTCTACAGCAACCAGATCGGGGCGTCAAACCGCTTTGACTACATGGTGCTGCGCGGCTTCTCGGACGGCAGCCTGGACAACGTCTACCTCGACGGCCTGAAGATGATGGGCGACACCAACTCCCACAGCTCGCTGGTGGTTGACCCGTGGTTCCTGGACAGTATCGAAGTCGTGCGCGGTCCGGCCTCCGTGCTCTATGGCCGCTCATCGCCGGGCGGGATTGTGGCGCTCACCTCCCGTAAGCCATCGTTCGATCCTGGCGGGGAGATCAAGCTCTTCGCCGGTAACAATAACCAGCGTGGGGCGATGTTCGACGTCACTGGCCCGGTTGATGATAACGACCGCGTGGCGGTGCGCCTCAGCGGGATGACCCGCTATGCCGATTCCCAGTTCGATCCGCTGAAGGAAGAGCGTTACGCCCTGATGCCGAGCCTGACCTGGCGTATCACCGACAACACCCGTCTGGATCTGATGGCCTACCTGCACCGCGATCCGGAAGGCGGCAGCCACTCCGGCCTGCCATATGAGGGCACCGTTGTACCGCACAGCGGTAAGAAAATCTCCAACACCTTCTTCGAGGGCGAGGACGATTACGACAAGTACGATCGTCGGGAAAACATGGTCGGCTATAACATTGAGCACCTGTTTGACAGCGGCTGGTCCGTGCGCCAGAAGCTGCGCTACCTGCACACCAAAGTCGAGCTGAACCAGGTGTATGCCGCAGGCTGGCTGAATGACACCGAGCTGAACCGCGGCTATTCCGGCTCCGACGAGAAGATGAACGCCATCACCCTGGATAACCAGGTCGACGGCAGCTTCGATACCGGGGCGGTAAACCACCGCGTGCTGATCGGCATGGACTACCAGGACCGCACCAACAACGTCACTGGCTACTACGGCGGCTTCCCGCCGATTGACGCTTTCCATCCTGTTTACGGCGCGAAGCCGGACTACATCACCCAGTACAGCAGGGAAAAACACAAGCTGCGCCAGACCGGCTACTACCTACAGGATCAGATGTCCATTGACCGCTGGCGCCTCACGCTGGGCGGGCGTTACGACCAGGTGAGCGTGTCGAACGTCGACAACTTCAACCACACCCGCAGCGATCTGGATAAAAATAACTTCAGCAGCCGCGCGGCGCTGCTGTATCTGTTTGATAACGGCGTCGCGCCGTACGTCAGCTACTCTACCGCCTTTACGCCGACCAGCTTTGCCGACGAGCAGGGCAACATTTTGGATCCGATGAAGGGCAAGCAGTGGGAAGCGGGTGTGAAGTATGAGCCGGAGGGGATGAACAGCCAGTTCAGCGCCTCGGTGTTCCGCATTAACCAGAAGAACATTGCCACTAAAGAGGAGCCGACCGATCCGTACCGTTCCATCGGTGAAATCGAATCCGAAGGCGTTGAACTGGAGGCGATTGGTCAGCTGACCGACAGCCTGCGTATGCAGGCCGCGTACACCTACACGGATATTCGCTACAAGAAGAGCAGCCCGGAAGAGGAGGGCAAGCGCGCCGTTTATGCCCCGCGTAACATGGCCAGCGCCTGGCTGAGTTACGACGTCAAAACCGGCCCTCTGGATGGCCTGACCGTCGGCTCCGGCGTGCGCTATGTCAACGGGATCGCCAGCGATCGCCAGAACACCCATACGCTTCCGTCGTACACGCTGGTGGATATGACCGTGGGGTATGACCTGTCGAAAGTGGGGCTCACGGGCGTGAGCGCGCAGTTGAACGTCAATAACCTGACAGACAGAAGCTACGTCGCGGCGTGTAACTCGCTCTCTTACTGCTACTTCGGTGCAGAACGCAGCATTGTGGGCAGCGTTTCGTGGAAGTTCTGAGTCGTTGACCATTGCCCGGTGGCGGTTTCCACCCTCTCCCTTTGGGAGAGGGTTGGGGTGAGGGCAACAGGCCGCACTACTCCTCCATCGCAATCACAATTGCCTCGCCCATCTTCCTCAGCGCTTCGCGGTTCTTCTCCGTCGGCGGCAACGCCACGTTGATCCGCAGGCAGTTGCGGTACTTCCCGGAGGCAGAAAACAGCGACCCGGCCGCAGCCTGGATCTTCAGACGGCACAGCTGCTTGCTGACGCACACCATATCGACCGTCTCCGGCAGCTCAACCCACAGCAGGAAGCTTCCTTGCGGGCGGGTGACGCATATCTCTGCCGGAAAATACTGCCGCACCCAGCAGGTATAGGTTTCCATATTCTGCTGATAAATCTGACGCATACGGCGCACGTGGCGATGGTAATGGCCGTCGCGAATAAACGCCGCCACCGCCATCTGCGTGCCCGGCACGTTAAACCCGCCCGCGGCGTACTTCATGTGCATCACCCGGTCGTAATAGCGCCCCGGCACGATCCAGCCGACGCGCAGGCCCGGCGCCACGGTTTTGGTAAACGAGCTGCATAAGAGCACGCGGCCATCTATGTCCATAGAATGAATGGTGCGCGGACGCGGGTACTCCGCCGCCAGCTCGCCGTAAATGTCATCCTCAACAATCACGATATCGTGCCGCTGTGCCAGGGCTAAGACCTGCTTCTTGCGAGACTCCGGCATGATAAACCCGAGCGGGTTATTGCAGTTCGGCACCAGGATCACCGCCTTGATCGGCCATTGCTCCAGCGCCAGCTCTAACGCCTCGATGCTGATCCCGGTCTCGGGATCGGTGGGAATTTCAATGGCCTTGATGTTAAAGCCGCGCAGCATCTGCATGGTGCCGTGAAACGATGGTGACTCGACTGCCACGATGTCACCCGGCTTGCACACCGAGAGCAGAGCGATCGACAGCGCGCCGTGGCAGCCGTTGGTGATGACAATCTCGTTTGCCGCCACGGTGGAGCCGCCATCCAGCATCAGACGGGCGATTTGCTCGCGTAGCTCCAGGCGCCCGTCGAGCACGTCATAGCTCAGCATTTCGCCCGGATTATGCTGCGCAATGCGGCTCATCTCACGCCACAGCGGCTTCAGGCTCGGTTGGTTAATGTCCGGTGAGCCGCCGCCAAAGGAGATCATCTCTTTGTCGGCGCGGGCGTCCAGCAGCATCATCACTTCGTCCCACTGGGTGACGTCCACGGGGCGCTGCACCGGGCGCGTCATCGCCGGGACGGGCGGCTGGGCTTTGCGTTTCGAGACAAAATAGCCGGAGCGCGGCTGAGGCGTAATCAGCTGGCGGTTTTCGAGGATCTGGTAGGCCTGCTGTATGGTGCTGATGCTCACGCCGTGCTCCTGGCTCAGCGTGCGTACCGACGGCAGACGTTCACCGCTGCGATACAGCCCTTGTTCGATACGTTCCGCCAGGAGGTTGGCCAGATGTTGATAGCGCGTCATGCTGTATCCTTTTTTTTCACCATACAGAGCATTAAACCAGTACAGATTGATGGGTAAACCACCATGCAGATACCGTTTTAGCGGATCTGTATGGTAAACAAAAGCAGTTTTTGAATCTGTATTGTACTGGCCGTTTTCCATGATGATAACTCCACTGGCACAGCGAGGAGAGCATCATGGAATTCTACGAGAATCGTTCAAAACGTCCGTTTATCGCGTTTGTCTGGGTAGCGAAAACGCTGCGTAACTGGTATCGCATCAACCGTACCCGCCGTATTCTGAGCCAGATGAGCGACGAGCAGCTCAAGGACGTCGGGTTATCGAGATATGATGTGTGAGCATAGGGTTGCCCGGTGGCGCTACGCTTACCGGGCCTACAGGAGACCGTAGGCCGGGTAAGGCGCAGCCGCCACCCGGCGGTTTTCAGCTCAACAGCGCAAGCGTCTGCCGTTTCGGCCTTTCCAGCAGCTCAACCGCCTCCTGATATGACCGCACGTTGTTATAGCCCATCACCAGCCCGTAGCGTTTGCCCGACCCGCGATACCACGCCGAAAGCGCATTAACCTGCAATTGCTGTTCCTGCCAGCAGCGGGCGATCTCCCGGTCAGCGCTTCCCTTTGCGAGGAACGCGACAATATGCATTCCACCGTCGTTTTGCTCGGTGAAGAACAGATCACCATAGACCTCACGCAGGGCGGCAATCATCCAGTCGCGGCGGGTTTGATAGAGCGCGCGCATCTTTTTCAGATGACGGAAAAAATGCCCCTCGTTGAGAAAGGCTGTGAGGATCTTTTGCGTCAGGACCGGCTGGCCGCTGGTGAGGATGTCCGCGCTGTCGGTAAACGCGCCGACGGTGCTGGCGGGCATCACCACGTAGCCCATGCGCAGTGAAGGCATGATGGTTTTGCTGAAGGTGCCCATAAAGATCACCCTGTCATGCTGGTCGAGGCTTTTCAACGACGGCAGCACTTTGCGGGTGTAGTGAAATTCGCCGTCATAGTCATCTTCGATAATCCACGCCTCGTTTTGTGACGCCCAGTCGAGCAGCTGCTGCTTGCGCGGCAGGGAGAGCGTCACCGCCAGCGGGCTCTGGTGCGACGGGGTAACGATGGCGAAGCGGGCATCGTGGTGATTACGCAGCAGGTAGTCCGTATCCATCCCTGCGCGATCGACCGGCACGGTGTGCAGGCGGGGCACAATGCGCTTGAGCAACTGCTGGCCCATAAAGTAGCCCGGATCCTCAAATACCACCTTATCGCTGCGGCTGGCGAGCGTGTCGAGGATCAGGCGCAGGCTGCCGCTGTAGCCGCTGGTGATCAGCACCTGTTCTGCGGTGCAGGACAACCCGCGCGAGATATTGAGATAGCGGGCAATTGCCTCGCGCAGCGGATACCAGCCCAGCACCGGCGGGTTGAGCATTTCATCCTGACGCATGGCGCGCGTCGCCTGGCCTGCCAGCAGCAGCCATTTTTTATAGGGGAAGCTGTCGAGCGCGGGAATGCCGGGGCGCAGAAAACCGGCCCGTTCGCGCTGGCTAATCAACGACGCCGGCAGCGTGCCGGTCGCTTGTTCTGCCGGAGCGTTTTGCGCGGGCAGCAGAAGATCCGGATTCACCCGCGTGCCGCGCGCGCCCTGGCTTACCAGATATCCTTCCCCCGTCAGAATGGCATAGGCTGTTTCAACGGTTTTTCGCGCGACCTTAAGCTCTTCAGCCAGCACGCGGATGGCAGGCACTTTGTCGCCGGGCTTCAGTACGCCGCGCGTGATGTTATCGCGATAGCGGGTATAAATGTCGTGATAGCCCGGCTTCATGTCCTACCTCATTTCAGGTTTTTTGTGTCTTTTTACTATGTCATTAACGACGTAGATTTGCCTCATCGCATGATAAAAACCGCACAAAAAAGAGGAAAGACAATGAGCACCCGCGTAAACCACCACAAAGCCACACCTGCACTCGCCAACGCGCTTTCCGCCCTGAGCATGGAAGTGGCGAAAACCTCCATTGATCCGGCGCTGAAGCACCTGATCGACATTCGCGTCTCGCAGCTGAACGGCTGTACCTTCTGCCTGGATATGCATTCGAAAGAGGCCAAAATTGCCGGCGAGCGCGAGCTGCGCCTGTACCATCTGGCGGCGTGGCGGGAGTCGCCGCTGTTCAGCGCCCGCGAGAAAGCCGCGCTGGCCTTCACCGAAGCGCTGACCCAGATTGGCGTTCACGGCGTGAGCGACGCGCTGTACCGCAGCGTGGCGGAGCATTTCTCGGACGTGGAAATTTCAGAGCTGAACTTCGCCATCGTAGCGATCAACGCCTGGAACCGCCTGGGCATTACCTCCCGCATGGAGCCGGGCTCGCTGGATGCGGCATATGGGCTGAACAAGGCTAACCTGGAGTAATCCCGCGCTCGCGGATTATCGCCACCAGCGCCCGTAAGCCTGGCGGGACGTGACGATGGCGAGTGGGGGATTCGGGCGTTTATGGAGCCAAGGTCGATTGTGGGCTAAAACCAGCCCGGTGGCGCTGCGCTTACCGGGCCTACAAAACACCGTAGGCCGGATAAGCGCAGCGCCATCCGGCAAACACTTCGCTCCATACCGAAGCATTGTATCTCTTCATTCTGCATTCTCTCCCCAACATCACAACGGAGAGAAAACCATGATCGCAGTCCTTTTCGAAGCCAAAGCCGAACCCGCTTATCAGGCGCGCTATCTGCAACTGGCCGCAGAGCTTAAGCCTTTACTGGCCGACATCGACGGCTTTATTGATATCGAACGGTTCCAGAGCCTGACGACCGACGGCAAAATCCTGTCCCTTTCCTGGTGGCGGGATGAAGAGGCCGTCCGCCGCTGGAAGCAGAATGTCTTCCATCAGGCCGCGCAGGCCGAAGGCCGGGCGTCGATTTTTTCTTTCTACCGTATTCGCGTGGCGCAACTGGTGCGGGAATACAGTTCCGAAACCGGAGGGCACGCGGATGTATGACGTTCATGTGATTTTTAGCGACAGGCCCGGCGAGCTGGCGAGCTTTGGACAACTGTTAGGCCGCAACGGCGTGGGGCTGGAGGGGGGCGGCGTTTTCGGTACGGATGCCCATTTCCTGGTGGAGGACGGGGAAAAAGCCCGCCGTGTGCTGCTCGACGCCGGGTTTACCGTGCAGGCGCTGCGAAAGCCGGTGATCAGAAAGCTTAAGCAGGAGCGTCCTGGCGAGCTGGGTGAAATTGCGGCGGCGCTGGCGGCACGCGGCGTGTCTATCCTGACTCAGTACAGCGACCATGCGAATCACCTTATTCTGCTGACGGATGATGATAAGCTGGCCGCAGAGATCACCGAATCCTGGGCGACGAATGTTAAAGACGAGCTTACCCTCTGATAACAGCGCGATGCTGGAACAGGCCATTGCCGCTGTAGCGGCTGCAATGGCCGATCCGTCGCGCGTGAAGATGCTCTGTGCTCTGATGGACGGGCGGGCGTGGACGGCTACAGAGCTGAGCGTGGCGGCAGACGTTGCGCCGTCGACCGCCAGTGGGCATCTCGCGCGGCTGGTGGAGGGAAAGTTGATTACCTGCCTGTCTCAGGGGCGGCATCGCTACTATCGCCTGGCGGGACACGACGTGGCGGCGCTTGTCGAGCAGATGATGGGGCTCTCCTGGAGCCGCATCACGCCGCCGGAAACCTCCGCGCCAAAAGCCCTGCGCGAAGCACGAACCTGCTACGACCATCTTGCCGGAACGGTGGCGGTACATATCTATGAATTCATGCAGGCGGAAGGCTGGCTTGAGGCAGACGGTTTAGCGCTCACGCTACATGGCCGCGAGCAGTTTCTGAAGCTTGGTATTCCGTTAAATCCCAATACCCGTCGCAAGGCGTGCTGCGCCTGCCTGGACTGGAGCGAGCGGCGGTTTCATCTGGGGGGAGAGGCCGGCGCGGCGCTGCTCATCCACATGGAAAGCAAAGGCTGGATCCAGCGGGTGGCGGGGTACAGGGAGGTGGTGGTGACGGCTTCGGGGAAAAGTGCCGTCAGGAAGCATTTTAGCCGCTAAACGCCGTTGCGGGCTGATGCCCTCACCCCGACCCTCTCCCACAGGGAGAGGGAGAACATCGTTTCGCAATTCCTGCTCTTTCACCTCGCGTTTCTTGATACTTACCCTGATAACTATTATCGTAATGGCGTACTACGAGAGGATTCCCCATGAGTGAAGAAGATCTGTTTAACCGCAGGCCGATGGGCATGCGGATGGCGATGATCGTGCGTCAGTGGCGCGCAGTCATCGACGACGCCATTCTCGACACCGGGTTAACCCAGTCGAGCTGGACGGTGATGATGCAGCTTCATCAACTCGGGGATAACGTCTCGGTCAGCGAGCTGGCGGAAGTGCAGGGGATTGAACTGCCTCCGCTAATGCGTACGCTGACACAGCTGGAAAAGCAGGGCTACCTGCTGCGCACCGTCTCGCCGTATGACAAGCGTATCCGGCTGCTGACGCTGACGCCTGAGGGAAAAGCCATTCTTGAAAGGCTCTCTCAGGTGATTGAGACGTATCAGGCGCGCGTATCGCAAAACATCGCGCCGGAACATCTCGATATTTTCAGCGCCACACTCAATCAAATCGCCTGCAATTTGCGGACAATCCGCGAAGAAGATAATAAGACCGAAAAATAATGACTCCTGAACAAAAGTTTGCCCGCTGGGTAAGGGTGAGTATTGCCTCTTTCCTGCTGATGTTTGTCTACTTTATCGTCGCGGATATCTGGATCCCGCTGACGCCGGACTCCACCGTGATGCGCGTGGTGACCCCGGTGTCTGCCCGCGTCTCCGGGTATGTGGCGGCGGTACATGTCCACAACAATAGCCAGGTTAAGAGAGGCGATCTGCTGTTTGAGCTCGACGCCACGCCGTTTCGCAATAAGGTCGAAGCGGCGCAGATTGCGCTGGAACAGGCGCGTCTGTCTAACGATCAGCTGGACGCGCAGATTGCCGCGGCGCAGGCCAGCCTGAAAACCGCGGTGCTGACGGCGCGTAATGACAAAGTTACCTTCGACCGCTACCAGAAACTGAGTACCTTGCAGAGCGTGTCGCAGGCGGATCTGGATAAGGTCCGTACCACCTGGCAGAGCAGCGAGCAGTCCGTCAGCTCGATTCAGGCGAATATTCATAACCTGCGCATTCAGCGCGGCGAGCGGGACGAGCACCACAACGTGACGCTGCAAAAATACCGTAACGCGCTGGATGAAGCGGAGCTGAATCTTGGCTGGACGAAGGTCTACGCCGAGGCGGACGGCACGGTCAGTAACCTGCAATTAAGCCCCGGTTTTTACGCCTCGTCCGGTTCGGCTGCGCTGGCGCTGGTGAACACCCGGATCGATATCGTGGCGGATTTCCGCGAGAAGAGCCTGCGGCATACCCACCAGGGGACCGACGCCGCCGTGGTGTTTGACGCCTTCCCGGGGCAAGTTTTCCGTGCCCACGTCACCAGCAGCGACGCGGGGATCCTCGCCGGACAGGAGGCCGTAAACGGTCAACTTTCTGAACCGGAAACCTCCAACCGCTGGGTGCGTGATGCCCAGCGTATGCGCATTCACGTGGCGCTGGACGAAGCCTTACCGAAGTCGCTGCCGACCGGCGCGCGCGCCACCGTGCAGCTCTACAATAGCGAAGGGCCGTTTGCGCGATTCTTCTCCGGGATGCAAATCCATCTGGTTAGCCTGCTTCACTATGTCTATTAGCACCCTGGCGCGGGTATTTACCCCGCACGGCAACATCGTCTATACGGCAAACGACTTTCGCCAGACCCTGCGTATCGTCTTTGCCGGGATGATTGCGCTCAGTATTTCGAGTTTCTACAACACCAGCTACGGCGTGTTTTTTGTGGTCTATCCGATCATGCTGCTCTCGCTGGTGCCGGTGTTTAACCGCCACGTGGCGAAGCAGTTTATCTTCAGCGCCTCGCTGAACTGCATCGAAATGGTGTTTATCATCGGCTATCTGTCCCAGTGGCCGGTCATTATGACGCTGGTGGTGTTTGCCCTGTACGTGATGCGTTTTCGCTTTATGAGTAAGGGGCCGCTGTTCCTGTTCGGCTCGATGGGCGTGGTTTGCCAGAGCGTGATGCTCAACTTTATGAGCTACCCCACCACCAACTGGCACACGCTTTTATTCTCTAACATCGAAGCGAGCGTAATGGCGGTGTGCCTGAGCGCGCTGATGAACTACCTGCTGCCGGACGTGGAGCCGCGTAAGCCGCCGCCGCTGATCGAGAAAGATGACGCCCGCGTGCGCCACGAGTCTCTGCTCTCGGGCACCGTGGCGACGCTGATTTTCGTGGTGTTCCAGATGAGCGACTTAAGCGATTCGCTTTCGGCGCTGATGGCGGGCATTCTGATCCTGTTCCCGATGCACTATCGCGGCTCGGTTATCAGCTCCATCTGGCGCGTAGTCGGCGTGGTGCTGGGGTGTCTCTATATCCTTGTCGTCCAGCTTATCCTCTACGATCACAGCAGCCATATGCTGCTGATGATGCCGCTGATTGGCCTTGGGCTGGCGTTTGGCGCGCGTCTGCACGTAATGGAGAAGGTCGGCGCCGGGGTAGGCTTCGCCAGTATCACCACCATCGGCATTATGTTCGGGCAGAACATGCACCCGGACAGCGACCTGGTGTTCAGCGATCTGTACCGCATCACCTCCGTCACCTTCGCGCTGGTGGTCACGCTGACGATGGTCTTTCTGGTGCACCTGATCCTGAACCGCTTCGAGGCGACGCGCTACGTTATCGCGCCGCCAAAAGCGGATTAATGCCCCAGCACGGCGGGCAGTTGCGAGAGCAGAAACAGGATCAGGCCAATTGTTCCGCCCACAAGGGTACCGTTAACGCGAATGAACTGAAGATCTTTACCGATATTGAGTTCTATCTGGCGTGACATGTCTTTGGCATCCCAGCTTTTCACCGTGTCGCTGATATGGCGCGTCAGGAACGCGGCGAAATCCGGCGCCACGCGGTGCGCGGCCTGCTCCAGATGCTCATTCAGCGACGCCCGCAGGCTGGCGTCGTTGGTCAGCGTTTCGCCAAACCACAGCCCGGCGTTGGCGATACGCTGCTTCACGCGGGAATCATCGCTCTGCATGTCATTTTTCAGCCACTGGCGCAGGTCAGCCCACATTTCCCCCAGATAGCGGTTAAAGGCTTCGTCATTCTTCAGGTAGTGTTTGATATTCTCGGCTTTCGCCGTCATCTCTGGATCGTTTTTCAGATTGTCGATGAACTTGATCGTGGCGCGGTCAAACGCCTGACGGATCTGGTGCGTGCGGTCGTGGCTGATATCGTCCAGCAGCGTGTTCACCGCGTTCGACACCATCTCCGCGCTTTGATCACCCAGCCACTCGGTGGGCAGCACCATCGCCTTGCGCGGATGCTCGGTCTTAAGCCAGTGGACGATCTGGTCGGCAATAAATTCCCGCGTGCTTTCCCGCTGAATCAGGGTAATCAGGCGGTTGATGATGGCGTCCAGCAGCACCTGGTGACGGTTGTTTTTGGTCATGCTTTCCAGCATGACGGCGCTGGTCTCGGTTAGATCGACCTTGTCGATAGCCTTGTGGACGGCGCGTTTGAGCAGGCGCTGAATGCGCCCATCGTCGGTAAGTTCCAGAAAACCGCTCATCACCTGCACCAGATGCTGCCCCACGCGCCGGGCGTTATCGGGCTGGCTGAACCAGGTCCCAATCATCTGTGCGGGCTCGTAGCGACGGATAAGATCGACAAGGGATTGCGTATCGAGAAACTTTTCCTGCACGAACTGGCCGAGATTGTCGCCGATGCGGTCTTTATTGCGCGGGATAATCGCCGTATGGCGCGAGATAAAGGGAATTGGCACCCGGCGGAACAGCGCGACAACGGCAAACCAGTCCGCCAGCGCGCCGACCATCGCCGCTTCGGCAATGGCCTTTACGCCGCGCACCCAGAAGGTTTGCGGCAGGAACAGAGTGGTGATAAACGCTGCGACGGCAATCAGCAGCAGCGACAGCGCGAGAAGCTTGGCGCGTTTGAGTTCGGTATGTTTTTCCATGGGTTAAGGATAGAGGGATACGGGGGAAAAGTGCAAAAACCGCCACAGCACCCACCCACCAAACCCCATCAACACCACCCCCGCCGTGCGCTCTATCAGCCAGAGCGAACGGCTGAGCTTTCGCTGAACCGCCGGTAACCCCATCAGCGATACCAGCGCCAGATCCCATACCAGCACCACCATCACCATCCAGACGCCGCAGGTCGCCTGCTGAAGCAGCGTGACGTCCGGCCCGAGTAACGCTGTCATTAGCGCCAGGTAGAATAACGCGTTTTTGGGATTTAACAGCGCCGAACCCAGCCCCAGCAGGATTTGCTTCCGCAGAGAAGGGCAGCGCTGGCGGGTTTCTTCCAGCGCCAGCGGCTGCGGGCGGCTGCGCACAAGATGCGAGCCAATCCACAGCAGGTACAGCGCGCCGGACAGTTCGATAAGCGTAAACAGCCACCCAAACTGGCGCAGCGCGCTCCAGCCGATAATCACCAGTAAGATATACAACCCGTTACCTGCTGCGATGCCGAGACACAATCCGGCGCTGCCGCGCAGCCGGTAGCGGGCGGCGTAGCCTACCAGCAGGAAGAAATCCGGGCCCGGGCTTAACAGGGCAACAAAATGCGCCAGCGCCAGGGCAAGAAAGGCGGAGGGAAATAACAGTTCCATAGCGACCTCAGTAACAAATCTGAGGTCACCTTACGACGTTACGTATCCTGATTATTGTCTGATATTGATCGGCCCGTGGCGTATTGGCGCGGCGTGGCAGCGGTATAATTCACGAAGGTCTTATGAAAATGACTCTGGTCGGCAAACCCGCTCTGGTAGCCCACGTCGGCGATATCATCCCCCGCGCGCAGCCGCGCTTTGGCGTACTCCACGCGCGAAATGTTGAGGAAACTGCCCGGCGTCAGGCCGGTATCCTGCCTGAAAGTGCGGATCAGCGTCTCCTTGCGCAGTGAGAATCGTTGGGCGAGTTCGTCAAGGGAAGGCGGTGCGGCAAGGTCGGAGAGTAACGCCTGCTGAACCTGCTGACTGGTTGAGCGAGGTGCATTCATCTCACCCGCGCAACGGGGAAGGGCAGAAAGCAGGGTCTCCACGGATGCGGAGGACATCGTCCCGACAACGGCAAGAAAGTGCTTAAAGAGCGTGGGATCGCGAATAACCTGTAGCGCCAGGGGAAGATCGGTGTCGATATAGAGCATATGGTAACTGCGCGGCTTCCCGACAACGGGGTTGCAGCTGTGCGGGGCATAAGCCGGGATCACGATAAGATCACCGGGATCAAGAACGTACGCATTGCCATGACTTACGCAGCAGGTCTGGCCTTCCACAATCGCGCCGATGGAGAGCTGTGGATGGCAATGACGTTTATATGCCCGGGTGCTTTGCCACGTACTGCGCAGCTCAAGGCCTGCTGCGCGGTTAAAGGTCTGGCGGATGTGGCGGGTATCGGTCATAGGAACTCCATTGATGAGCATTTTTTATACCATGTCTGCGCATCGCCTGGCAGCGTCTTGTTAAGAACCCTCCGTATATACCCAACTTTACCTTCAAAGCCAGTCAGATTGACTACCCTTAATACCCTAAGCGGTAAAACAAGGAGATTCGATATGGCTTACCAGACAGTAAATCCTGCCACGAACCAGCTCATCAAAGAATATCCCTCTCACACTGACGCAGACGTTGAAGCGGCGCTGAAGGCAGCCGATGCGCTCTATCATTCCGACTGGGCGAAAGGCGACATAAGCCAGCGCCTGCCGGTGCTGCATAAGCTGGCGGACCTGATCGACGAACGCGTGGAAGATCTGGCGAAAATCGCCAGTCAGGAGATGGGTAAGCTCATCGAACAAAGCCGCGGCGAAGTGAAGCTGTGCGCGCAAATCGCCCGCTACTATGCGGACAACGCTAAGCAGTTCCTGGCCCCGGTGAAGTATGACTCTGAACTCGGGGAAGCATGGGTTGAACATCACCCCATCGGCGTGCTGATGGCCGTCGAACCATGGAACTTCCCGTACTATCAGCTGATGCGCGTTCTGGCGCCAAACCTGGCAGCGGGCAACCCGGTGATCGCCAAGCACGCCAGCATCGTGCCGCACTGTGCAGAGACCTTTGCACAGCTGGTACGTGAAGCGGGCGCGCCGGAAGGGGCGTGGACCAACCTGTTTATCTCGTCCGAACAGGTGGCGAACATCATCGCCGACGATCGCGTACAGGGGGCGGCGCTGACCGGTTCAGAAAAAGCGGGTAGCGTGGTTGCGGCACAGGCTGCGAAGCACCTCAAAAAATCGACCCTGGAACTGGGCGGGAACGATGTCTTCGTGGTGCTGGACGATGCGGATCTGGATAAAGCCGTGAAGATCGGCGTCAACGCGCGGCTGAACAATGCCGGGCAGGTCTGTACCGCGGCGAAGCGCTTTATCCTGCATGAAAAGATTGCAGACGCCTTCCTGAGCAAATTCACCGAGGCGTTTAAGCAGGTGAAAATTGGCGATCCGCTGGACGAAAGCACCACGCTGGGGCCTTTGTCATCCAAAGACGCGCTGGAGACGCTAACTAAACAGGTTAACGAGGCGGTGAAAAATGGCGCGAAGCTGCACCATGGCGGCAAGCCGGTTCAGCGTGACGGAAGCTTCTTTGAGCCGACCATCCTGACGCATATCTCGCGTGATAACCCGGCGTACTTCGAGGAGTTCTTCGGTCCGGTAGCGCAGGTTTACGTGGTGAAAAGCGACGACGAAGCGGTCGCACTGGCTAACGATTCCCACTACGGTCTGGGCGGCGCGGTGTTCAGCCAGAACATCGAGCGCGCGAAGAAAATGGCGTCGCGCATTGAGACCGGGATGGTATACATCAACTGGCTCACCGACACTGCGGCAGAGCTGCCGTTCGGCGGCGTAAAACGTTCGGGTTACGGACGCGAGCTGTCGGACCTGGGGATCAAAGAGTTTGTGAACCAGAAGCTGGTGGTCGTTCGCAAGTAATGCGGTAATAAAAAAAAACTGCCATCCGGCAGGTTTTTTATTAACGGTCGCATCGCCTTTCTTGCCGGGTGGCGCTGCGCTTACCCGGCCTACAATGTGCAATAATTTTAATACATTGCACCCTTCATTGTAGGCCCGTGCAAGCGTAGCGCCGCCGGGCGAAACGCGCAAACAGGCTTAGAAGGACACTCCACCGCCTACATATGCACCATCGATCAGCGTGTGGTTTGGACGACCGTCTTTACCGTCTACGCTCACGTGGCGATAGCCCACTTTCAGCGTGACAGGTTTGACTGGCGTCCAGCTTACGCCGCCGTTAGCTTCAACATAGTTCTTCACGCTGTTGTTCAGGCCGTCTGGCGCCACATAACCTTCACCAAACACGTGAATGCTGTCCGTAAGCGCAACGTTAACGCCGCCGCCAATCGGGAATGCCACGCCGTTATCGCCTTTTTTCGGGCCGATGTAGATGGCTTTCGCGCCAGCGTTCAGCATCACCGGACCCACTTCAAGGTTGTAGCCTGCCCCAACGCCGCCGGTCTGGGTACCGTCATCGGTGTTTTTCAGCCAGTTGCTCTCCGCATACAGGCCGGATGAGGATTTCCCCATTTCCAGATTGAGGTTAGTAAAGTTTTTACCCTGCTCAATGCTGCCACCCATGGCCAGTGCGGAGCCCGATACGGCGGTCAGAGCAGAAAGGATCAGGATGTTAAGTTTTTTCATGAGTGTTTCCTCGTCATTAAATTAATCTGAGGGCACCTTAACAAGCGATGTTTATGACTGCAAATGTGATAGGTCTCGCATTTATATGCTGTTTGTGTTGGGTTTTTGAATGGTAAATGTTGATGAATTGTTTATATGGCAAATCGTCAATGTCCAATACATTCGCGTTTAGGGACAGTTTACATTCCTGGCTAAACGTAAAATGAACGAGGCGAAAATAGTCCTTCGCCATGAATTAATTGGGTTTCTAATAATTTCCAAAAGTATTTCAGCTGACACAGATAAAGACAGAGGTTTACATTTCTGGTGATTGATATACGTCCGTACGCGCCGCTTCGTTGCCATTACATGTCATTTTTCTGACACGTTTCTTCATTACGTTGTTGGCTTCACTTACTGGATGCTAACAATATGAAAAGAAAAATTATTCCTGTGCTAATCGGTTGTGCGCTCTCTTTCTCTGGCCTGGCGGCACAGCCAACCGCGGAGCGCTACGTCGTCAGCTTTCCCGAAGGCGCGCATGTCAAATACAGCGGTGCGTTTGCCAGCGCATTCCCGAACGGGCTCCCGGTGGGGATGGGTTCGGGTTTGTTATTCACGGGCAAGCAGGGCGATGCGCTGACGTTTGCGACCGTGACCGATCGCGGTCCTAACGCGGATTCGCCAAAAATGGGGAAAAACGATGCCAAAATCTTTGTTACCCCGGATTTCGCCCCGCTGCTGATGACGATCCGTGTGCTAAACGGCAAAGCGGAGGCCGTGGACGCGCGACCGCTGCATGATGATAAAGGCGAGATCAACGGCCTGCCGCTGCAAAGTGGCGTGATTGGATCTACCAATGAAGTCGCGCTAAGCGACACCTTAAAAGTGCTGAAAGGCGATAACCGCGGGCTGGATACGGAAGGCATCACGCCGGACGGGAAGGGCGGTTACTGGCTGTGCGATGAGTATGGCCCGTTCCTGATTAATGTCGACAGTAAAGGGAAAATCCTCGCGATCCACGGTCCGCAGGCGACGGAAGGGGAGAAATCCATCGCGGACGGTCTGCCAAACGTTATCAAATGGCGTCAGGCAAACCGGGGCTTTGAAGGGCTGACCCGCATGCCGGACGGACGCATTATCGCCGCCGTGCAAAGCACGCTGGATATCGACGGGAAGAGCAAAAAACAGGCGCTGTTTACGCGTCTGGTGAGCTTCGATCCGGCGACCGGGAAAACCGGGATGTACGGCTACCCTGTCGACAGCGCGGCCTACAGCAAAAACAGCGACGCCAAAATCGGCGACATAGTGGCGCTGGATAACCACACCATCCTGCTGATTGAACAGGGCGAGGATAAAAATGACGCAATGCGTAACCTCATCTACAGGGTTGATCTGAGCAAGGCGAGCGATCTGGCGGCCTTCGACAAGCCGGGCGAATACCCGGAGTTTGATGATGAGAAAACGCTGGCGCAGCGCGGCATCACGCTTGCGGAAAAAACGCAGGTGGTCGATCTGCGTGCGCTGGGCTGGCAGCAGGAAAAGGCCGAAGGGCTGGCGCTGATTGACAGCAAAACGCTGGCAGTGGCGAACGATAATGACTTTGGCGTGAAGGTGGCGATGCAGAAGCCAGTCGAAGGCAAGAAGCTCAAGGATTATCGGGTGAACGCGCAGGGGGCGCTGACGCTGGATGACAAACCGGTTGAAACCACCCTCAGCGTGAAGCCGTTGAAGAAACCGGAGTCCGACAGCGAGCTGTGGATTGTGACGCTGCCGGAGGCGTTGAAATGAGAGCGGTTGGTTAATCGACCATTTCTAAAGTAACGCAGCACTATACCCATGCGTCTATGGGTATAGTGCTTTTTTATATGTTATTCAAAAGGTTAACCTGTCATTTTTCCAAGGTTATCATGTTTTGTATGATTGCTAAACAAATTAGAGAAAGTACTGGGGAAGGCAGCTATTATTTGTTATCTTATGTATTATAAGTATTTTTGAGCTCGATAAATAATGATGAACCCAACCATTCTTAATTTAAACGAAAATATATTGGGCGTGCAAGTAACGAATTTTAATCTCGATGTTGAAGTTCAATATTCAGCAGTTGTTTATGGTGTCGATGAAAATTTTCTAAAGCATTGTGGGATCTCGATGTTATCAATTGTGGAAAAAACTTCGGAAGTTCCATTGCGTTTTTTCATTATTACAGATAAAAGCAATGAAGTTGAGTTTTCCAGATTGCAGTCTATTATCAAGAATACTCAACATGCACTGACAATTATTATTGTATCTGCTGACGCTCTGGATGTTTTTCCTAAGAATTCAATTTTCCCGGTCTCAATATATTTCCGTCTCCTGGCTCCGTATTTAATTAAAGAATATCGTTATTTTTTATATGTTGATGCCGATATTATAGCGCTGGATAGTATTTATGATCTATTAGAAAACCATAAGCCGATAAATAATATTTGTTGTGCTGTCAGGGAGCCGGAGCATCAGACTGCTCTTTCAGAATCTATTAATATGTCTGGTTGCGATTATTTTAATTCTGGCGTTCTTTATGTTGATGCCAGAACGTGGAATGAAAATAAAATATCGCAAAAAGTTTTTGAATGCTTACTGGAGCGCGGGGCTGACTTTAAGTATTTTGATCAAGATGCTCTTAATGTTGTCCTGAACGAAAAAATAATGTTTATAGATGGCAAGTATAATTGCCAAATAAAGGCAGGACACAAAAAGGTAGATTTCATGCGTGAACCACCCAATGAAACAGTTTTGTTACATTATGTTGGTAGCGATAAACCATGGCAGTTATGGAATCAACAGCAAATAAGCACCTACTATCGTAAATATAAAAAAATGTCACCCTGGTGTGATGTTGAAGATGTTAGTCCACGTTGTGCGAAAGAACTAAAGAAATGCTATAAAACGCTTAATAATAAGAAACAGTTTATTGAAGCTTTCTGTATGTTTGTTCGTTATCATTTGGCTCGTTTCTTGGAAAAAAGGCAAACTAAACATGTTAAGTCGTGAATACATTAAAAGGTTAAATGTTAACATTATTTTCATTCTTGTTGTGTTTACAGTTGGAAGCGATCTTTTTATAGAGGCTTATCCAAGAAAGCTATTTTACATGGGTTGTTATCTTTCTATTTTTGGCCTTCTTTTTTTGGAAAGTTGGAAGGGTTTTCGTCAATGGCTATTGAGTAATAAAATCGCAATAGCATTTTTGTTGAGCATTGTGCTTCTCGGTGCCAGTAAGCTAATTTGGTCGATGATATTTCCATCGACACATTTACAGGATATTAAAGATAATTATTATGCTGGCGGAAAGTTGCTCATCCTGTCAGGAGTAATGGCATTTTATTTGCTTAAATCCGTAAATGTAATTTCAATCCAAAGCTGGAAATTCGCTGCTTGCACTAGCGTTGTTCTAGGTTTACTCACCGTTTGGTTTGGTTACCAGGAGCAAGCGACTGGTATAACCAGAATTAAATTACTAGCCGATGCTGCTACGACTACTGCTTATATAATGGTTGTTCAGTCAGTTCTGTGTTTTTCTCTTATTAAAAAAGCAGTTTCAAATCAGCTTTACCGTACTGTATTTAACATTGCTACATTTTTCATATTCTCTTATTTATTACTGATGACAGAAACCAGAGGCGCTATAGGCACTTTTTTCATTGTCTGCTTCGTCCTGGCATGTTTTGAATTGAGAAATGTAAAGCCTCGTTATTGGTTTTTAGCATTACTGGCAATATCCATCATTGGCGGAGGTATAGCTTATAAGATGCAAAAGAGAATTGTTGAGGCTTATGATAACATCCAACAATTACAAAAAAATAATGCTAACACATCTTTAGGAGCACGTTTTGTTATGCTTGACGCAGGACAGCACGTAGCGAGTTTATCACTTTTTGGTCAGGATGCAGAACAGCGTTATAATAATGCAAGAGAATATATTGAACAAAACTATAAAAGTGCGGAAGCAGTCAGGGCTATAAAATATCATTTCCATAATGATATAATTGAAAGCTTTAGCTTACAGGGGCTTTTAGGCGTCATTGCTATTATATTGTTTTATGTCACTGGTTTTTTAGCTTCCTGCGAAAAAAAGAATAAGTTTAATGTTGGGTTGCTGCTTTATATGTCAGCGCTATTTCTTATGGGATTGACAGATGTCCTCTTTATCCAACGAAATACAGCAATGGTAATTGGTGCTTGTGCTGTAATCTTACTTCTCTGCCAGAGAGATGAGAATAAAAAAATCGAAAATGTGAGACAGTAATTAAATCAGGGCCATTAAAAATTGGCCCTGATGTATCTTATTTTTTCAGCCCCGCAAACGCTGCCCGAATTTCCTCTTCCGGCAGCTGTATTCCAATAAACACCATCACGCTGTGCGGCGCTTCATCGCCCCACGGGCGATCCCAGTCGGCGCTGTACAGGCGCTGCACGCCCTGGAACAGCAGGCGGTTCGGCTCGCCGTCGATCCACAGCATCCCTTTATAGCGCAGCAGCTTGTCGGCAAATGACAGCAGCAGGTTCTCCATCACGCGGGAGACCTCGCTGATGTCCACCGGGTAGTCCAGCTCCACCACAATCGACGTCACGTCGTTTTGCTTGTCGGACATAAAGTGGAAGCGCGGTTTCGCGGTGACGTTCTCTTCCAGCATAAAGCCGTTGGTGTTGAACAGCTGAGCGAGATCGATATCGCCATGCGTCACCGTGTAAATGGGCGCACGCGAGTTGATGCGCGTCAGGCGCTCGCGCAGTTTTTCACTTTCACCCGCCACGTCGGTTTTGGTCAGCAGGATGCGGTCGGCGTAGCCAACCTGGGACTGGGCGATGGTGAACTGGTTCATCTGCTCGTCGGCGTGTACCGCATCCACCAGAGCGATGACGCCGTCCAGCAGATAGCGCTGGCAAATGATCTCATGGGAGAAAAAGGTCTGAATAATCGGGCCGGGGTCGGCCATGCCGGTGCACTCGATCACCAGTCGGTCGAAGTCGATGTCACCGCGATCGCGGCTGTCGAGCAGGTCCAGCAGGGCGTCTTCTAATTCGTTAGAGCGGGTGCAGCAGATGCAGCCGTTGGTCAGGGTTTTGATCTGGGTGGCACGGTCGCCAATCAGCTGATCGTCAACGGAGACTTCGCCAAATTCGTTTTCGATGACGGCGATTTTGAAGCCGTGCTGCTCGTTCAGAATGTGGCGCAGCAGGGTGGTTTTACCGGCGCCGAGGAAACCGGTCAGCAGGGTAACGGCAATCGGGGTCATGGTTTCTCCTTTAGCAGCAGCGGACGCCGCCTTCTCCACTTCCGCCGTAGCGCGCTTCCTGACGCTCGCGGAAGAATTCAGTGTAGGTCATGTACGGCTTATCCGGATGGTTGGTCTTCATATGTTCAACGTAGTTGTCATAGTCCGGAATGCCAATCAGCATTTTCGCCGCCTGACCGAGGTATTTTTTTGCTTCGCCTAAGTTACCAAACATTGAGGGTTCCATATAGAAGAAGCCCGGTGGCGCTACGCTTACCGGGCCTACAGTAACATGCTTAATTAATGGTGTGAGGAGGTCTTCACGCCGCCTTCCGGCACCGGTACGTACGGGGTCTCTTTGTCCGTACGGCCCTCAACGTTACGCACTTTCATCCAGGTTTTGATGCCGTAGAAGATAATGCTGTACACCACCACCAGGAACAGAATGCTCAGACCCGCGTTGGTGTAGTTGTTCACCACGATATGGTTCATGTTGGCAATCTGCTGCGCGGTCAGATCCGCGCCGCCTGCGGCAATCTTCTCTTTGTACTGGTTAGCCATGAAGAAGAAGCCTTCCAGCTGCGGGTTGGTGCTGAACAGTTTCAGACCCAGCGCCCAGGTAGTGCAGAGCAGCAGCCACAGCGCAGGCACCACGGTGACCCAGATGTATTTGGTGCGTTTCATCTTCACGAGGACAACGGTACCCAGCACCAGGGCCACAGCCGCCAGCATCTGGTTAGAGATACCGAACAGCGGCCACAGGCTCTTCACGCCGCCCAGCGGGTCAACAACGCCCTGATACAGCAGATAACCCCACAGGCCTACGCAGCCCGCAGTGCCCAGAACGCCGGCCACCAGCGAGTCGGTTTTCTTCAGGAATGGCACGAAGTTACCCAGCAGATCCTGCAACATGAAGCGGCCTGCACGCGTACCGGCATCCAGCGCGGTGAGGATGAACAGCGCTTCAAACAGAATACCGAAGTGGTACCAGAAGCCCATGTCCGCCCACGGCAGCACTTTGTGGAACACGTGTGCGATACCCACCGCCAGCGTTGGCGCACCACCTGCGCGGTTCAGCACGGACGGTTCGCCGATGTCTTTCGCGGTCTGCATGATCTGCTCGGGCGAAATCACGAAGCCCCAGGAGCTGACGGTCGCCGCCGCGTGCGCGCTGGCGTCTTTCAGCTGTGCCAGGATCAGCGCGGTATTTTCGCCGCCCATCTCATGCAGGTTTGGCATGGTAATGCCGAGACCCGCCGGCGGGGTGTTCATCGCAAAGTACAGGCCAGGCTCGATAATCGACGCCGCAACCAGCGCCATGATCGCCACGAAGGATTCCATCAGCATCGCGCCGTAACCGATGAAGCGCGCGTCGGTTTCGTTGGCCATCAGCTTCGGCGTGGTGCCGGAGGCGATCAGCGCGTGGAAGCCAGACACGGCACCGCAGGCAATGGTGATAAACAGGAACGGGAACAGGGCGCCTTTCCACAGCGGACCGGTACCGTCAATGTACTGCGTCACCGCCGGCATTTTCAGCTCCGGGTTGATGATCACAATACCAATGGCCAGCCCGACGATAACGCCGATTTTCAGGAAGGTTGCCAGGTAGTCACGCGGAGCCAGAATCAGCCACACCGGCAGCAGCGCTGAGATGAATGCGTAACCGATCAGCGCGAAGGTGATGGTGGTGTCTTTAAAGGTCAGCGCCGGACCCCAGTACGGGTCGTGCGCAATCACGCCGCCGAAGTAGATGGAGGCGACCAGCAGCACGATACCGATGACCGACACCTCGCCAACGCGGCCAGGGCGCAGGAAGCGCATGTAGATGCCCATGAACAGCGCAATCGGTACGGTAGAGCAGACGGTGAAGACGCCCCACGGACTTTCGGCCAGCGCTTTCACCACGATCAGGGCCAGCACCGCCAGGATGATGATCATGATCAGGAAGCAGCCGAACAGGGCGATCGTGCCTGGCACGCGGCCCATCTCCTCTTTGATCATCTCGCCCAGCGACGAACCGTTACGGCGCGAGGAGATAAACAGCACCATAAAGTCCTGCACCGCCCCCGCCAGCACCACGCCCGCCAGCAGCCAGAGCGTACCCGGCAGGTAGCCCATCTGCGCGGCCAGCACCGGGCCGACCAGCGGGCCTGCACCGGCGATAGCGGCAAAGTGGTGACCAAACAGCACGTAACGGTTGGTTGGCACGTAGTTCAGACCGTCGTTGTTAATAACCGCCGGGGTGGCGCGCGTCGGGTCGAGCTTCATAACCTTCTGCGCGATGTACAAGCTGTAGTAGCGATAAGCCACAAGGTAGACGGAAACCGACGCGACCACGATCCACAGGGCGCTGACGTGCTCGCCCCGGCGTAATGCGACAACCGCCAGACAGAAAGCACCGATGATCCCGAGGATGGCCCAGGGCACGTGCTTAAGTAGTTTTTTAGTATCCATAATAAGACCTGGTTTTTTATGTAAAGAAAAAAGGGTCAGGGTTCGTTGTGAGGAGGTATTGATTAATGCTGGAGCGATCGTGCCAGATCCTCGCGCGTGTAAAGCACGGTAAATGGGTGAGTGGTTGAAAGCGATGCGTGAGCGGTCAAAAGCGAGGGTGAGTGGTTAAGGCTCACCCCCGGTGGGAGAAAATATGTGATTGAGATCACTGAGAATAATTTAGCCCTGTGGGCTTTTGTCGTTCGCTTCAGGGCAGTGCACGCAGCGGCAGGGCTGATACGCGGGCAGCAGCTGATAGCGCCCTTTGCCGTCGTGTTCAATAATCGGGGAAAGCGCCTGTAAATCGCGGTACACCGTGCGTTCGGTAATGCCAAATTTTTGCATCAGATCGCGGCGATTAACGCTTCCGTTGCGATGCAGGGCAATAATGATTTCAACCAGACGTTCAGCCGAGCGGCTTCGGGGTGAAGGGGCCATAAGACTTTCCAGCGTTAAGGGGGCGGCTGACGACGTTGCCAGCCGCCCCGGAAAATTTATCTTATGGATAGTTAACGGCGCACCTTTGCGGAAACCTTAGCGTTTTTTTGTGCAACGGGATCAAATCGCGGCTTCCATCTCCATCATCACCGGGTGGAAACGGCGTTTGAAGTAGATCAGGCCGTGCCCCTCGCTGCTGAGGATGATGTTCTTAATCTCCACAAGGTAGACCAGATGGGTGCCGATGGTTTGCACCTGGGTTATCTCACCTTCCAGGCTTGCCAGAGCGCCTTTCAGCACCGGCTGCGCCAGCGGTCCTTTCTGCCAGCAGGAGAGAGCAAAGCGCTCCTCCATTGCCATGCCGGTCATCCCGGCAAAGTGGCGGGCCATGATCTCCTGCTCGTGGTTCAGCACGTTGACGCACAGTTTGCCGTTGCCCTGGAAGACCGGGTTCATGGCGCTGCTGGCGTTAATGCAGACCATGACCGAAGGCGGGGTGTCCGTGACCGAGCAGACGGCGGTGGCGGTAATGCCGCAGCGACCCGCATCGCCCTCGGTAGTGATCACATTCACCGCCGCCGACAGGCTGGCCATCGCGTCGCGAAAACGCAGGCGTTCTTCAGATTGCATTGAAACCTCCCGCTGCGTTATTTCAGCAGCTTATCCAGCATATTGATATCAGTGTTGTTGTGCAGGTGCGGTACCGTCCAGCCGTGCTGGTCGTACTCGGACATGCAGCGGTCAACCATCGCCATCATCTTGTCCATGTTGCCGGAGCTTTGCGCCTGACGCAGGCATTGCAGGCGGATCTCATCCTGGCTACCGGAGTAGTTGATTTCGTACAGCTCGTGACGTCCACCAAACTCGCTGCCGATGGCATCCCACATCAGTTTCAGAATCTTGATGCGTTCGACATGATCCATCCCGTTGGAGCCGCGCACGTACTTCGCCAGGTACTGGTCGATCTGCGGGTTGTTCAGGTCCCGCGCGCTGGACGGCAGGTAGATCAGCCCGGAGGTCACGTTACGTTCGATGATGTTCTTGATCTTCGCATAGGCCATTGGCGCCATCACGCGGTAGGTCTGTAACGCCGCGTGGTCAGGCAGATACGCGCCGTTTACCCACGGAGTGGCTTCGGAGCACATGGAGTCGCTCAGCGCCCAGAACATGTTGCGCCACGCCACCACTTCGCCGAGATCCGCCTGCACGCCGCGGAACTCGAGGGTGCCGGTACACTCCAGCGACTTCTTCAGCAGAGCGGTGATGAAGTCGAGCTTCACTGCCAGACGCACGCAGGCCTGAAGCGGGTACATGCGGGCGAAGCCACCTTCCATCGTCCAGCGACGGCAGCGGTCGAAATCACGGTAGATCAGCACGTTTTCCCACGGGATCAGCACATGATCCATTACCAGAATGGCGTCGTTCTCGTCAAAGCGGCTGGAGAGCGGGTAGTCGTACGGAGAGCCTGTCGCCCCTGCCACCATCTCGTAAGAGGCGCGGGAGATCAGCTTCACCCCTTCGGCATCCATCGGCGCGACGAACATCAGCGCGAAGTCCGGGTTTTCGCCCATCACCTGCGCAGAACCAAAACCGATCATGTTGTAGTGGGTCAATGCCGAGTTGGTGGCCACCACTTTCGCGCCGCTGACGATGATCCCGGCGTCGGTCTCTTTCTCCAGCTTGATGTAAACGTCTTTCACCTCGTCCGCCGGTTTATGGCGATCGATCGGCGGGTTGACGATGGCGTGGTTAAAGTACAGGCCGGTTTCCTGAATACGGGTGTACCAGTTGCGGGCGTTCTGCTCGAACTGACCGTAGAAGGCAGGGTTAGCGCCGAGCGCGCAGCCGAACGCGGCTTTGTAGTCCGGCGTACGCCCCATCCAGCCGTAGCTCAGGCGCGACCACTCGGCGATGGCGTCACGCTGCTGGCGCAGATCGTCGGCACTTTTCGCCACGCGGAAGAATTTATGGGTGTAGCCGCCGCTGCCGGTATCGGTACCCCAGCAGAGGGTATCCTGCATGTCTGGCTTGTGCAGGGCATCGTACATCTGGGCGATGGACGCCGCCGCATTGCGAAATGCCGGGTGGGTAGTGACGTCCTTAACGCGCTCGCCGTAGATATAAATCTCACGGCCATCTTGCAGGCTTTTTAAATACTCTTCACCGGTTAACGGACGTTTGGCATCAGCGCGGAAATCTTCAGGCTTCATAGGGACCTCGTATCGGAAGATGGTTGTTAAATTTATGTTTTGTTTTTGTTGTTTAATTGAAGCGTGAGAGGGGCGGAACGTGAAGGGACGATTGGGACAACGGCAGGTACTTTTCGGGTGAGAGGTGGATTTGTGATCTGTGCGGCTTTTCGGCGGGTGGCGCTGCGCTTACCCGCCCTACGAACCGTTATGCGTTCAGGAAACCGGTACTTTCTGCGCCCGGTATGCACTGGGTGAACACCCCGTCAGTCGGTTAAAAAAACGGGCGAAATAGGCCGGATCTTTAAACCCCAGCTGCCAGGCAATTTCGCTCACTGTGCTGTCGGAAAACAGCAGCAAACGCCTGGCTTCCCGCAGCTGGCGGTCGAAGATCAGCCGTTTCGGCGAGCGGTTGGCGAAGCGGCGACAGATATCGGTCAGGCGGGATTCGGTGAGATGCAGTTCGCTGGCGTATTCCGGCACCGTCCAGTGCTCGTGGTAATGAGCATCTGTGAGCTGGTTAAAGCGCTGAAAAAGCTTCAGCTCGCCGCGCATGCCGCCTGAGGCGTGGTCGCCGAGCTTCGCGTTGCGCAGCAGCAGGGTAAAAACGGCCTGCGCCAGCAGAACCAGCGTGTGTTCCCGCCCCGGCAGCTGTTCCGTGGATTCCCGGGCAATCAGCTGCCAGTAGTGCTTCAGCGCCGCCAGCTCGTCAGGCCTGTCGGCAAGCGACAGGCAGATCCCCGGCAGGCCGAACGCTTCACGCGTGCCGGGGTAGAGCACTTCTAACAGCGGCCAGATGAGATCCTCGCGCACCGTCAGCACGTGGCCGTCGCTGTCGGATTCGGTAATAAACGCGTGCGGCACCGACGGCGGCGTTAGCACGAACAGCGGCGCCTGCACCGAGTAACGGTGGTCGTCGAGCTGGAGCTCAATCTGCCCGGTGTCGAGAAAATGCATCTGAAAATACTGGTCGTGGCGGTGCGCCTGCATGTCGCGGCCAAAAAAGGCCGCCATGCGGGCAAACGACTGGTAGTGCACATCGTCGGTGCCCAGACTTTCGTCGTAATCCTTGCTGATATCAATGTTGGCGATGGGGCTCTGGCACATGATCGTTCCTCTGTTGATCCCGCTGCGTCATCGGAATGCGCGTCAGCACCAGCGCGCCCACCACCAGCAGACCCGCCACGAACCACAGTCCCGAGCTGAAGCTGCCGGTCGCGTCGCGCAGAATACCTATCAGCAATGGGCTGACGGCAGACCCGACGTTGCCGATGGCGTTGATCACCGCCAGCGCCACCGCGCGGGATTGCAGGCTAATAACCTGATCCGGCGTGGTCCAGAATATCGCCATGGCGGTAAACGATCCGGTTGAGGCCATGATGATGCCAAGCAGCTGGATCAGGCTGTGATCGGTCGCCGAGGCCAGCATCCATCCCGCCGCTGCAAACAGATACGGCAGGATGGTGTGCTTTTTTCGCTCTTTCAGCCTGTCGGAGCGGCGGCTCCACCAGATCATCCCGAGGATGGTGCAAAACTGCGGGATCGCCGCCAGCAGGCCAATCACAATATTGCTGCTGCCGGTGTTGAAGCTTTGCAGGATCTGCGGCGTCCAGATGTTGATCGCGCTCAGCGTATTCGTCAGGCAGAAGTAGGCCAGCGTGTAGAGCAGCACGGCGGGCGTCAGCACCTCGCGCAGCGTCGAGCGCGGCGTGGCGGCGTGCGCAATGGCCAGCTCCTGCTCGCGGGCGATCATCGTTTTGAGTGCCTGCTTTTCGTCATCATCCAGCCAGGTGGCCTGATCCGGGGTGTCGTTAAGGTAGAACCAGGTCACCACGCCGAGCACCACCGATGGCAGCCCCTCCAGCAGGAACAGCCACTGCCAGCCCTTCAGGTTCCACAGCCCGTCCATCGCCAGAATGTACCCGGAGAGGATCGAGCCGAGCATCATGGTCACCGGCATGGCGATCATAAACAGCGCGTTGGCGCGGGCGCGGTGATACGCCGGGAACCACCAGGTGAGATAGACCAGAATGCCTGGCAGGAAACCGGCTTCGGCAATGCCCACCAGCATGCGCAGGACATAAAGCGTTTCGGGGCTGGTGGCGAACATGGTGCAGGTAGAGGCGATGCCCCACACCACCATGATCCCGGCGATCCAGCGGCGGGCGCCGACCTTCGCCAGCATGATGTTGCTGGGGATACCGCACAGCACGTAGGTCACGTAAAACAGCGTCGCGGCCAGGCCAAACATGGTTGACGTGAGGCCCAGATCTTTGCCCATCGTCAGCCCGGCAAAGCCGATGTTGATGCGATCGAGAAACGAGAAAACAAACAGGATAAAAAGAAACACGATCAAACGACGGAACAGCTTATTAATAACGCGATGTTCAACAGCTTTATTATGCAGGGTTGAGGTCGTCATGTTGCGCTCCACATCGTACGTTTAGTAGACGGATTTATTGTTATCAACTGCTGTGGTGACGTCGGTAAAGCGGGCCGCCAGCGCTTCGGCGCTGCGGGCGAGCAGGGTGGTATCCACGCCGACCGCGACAAACAACACGCCGAGGCTGAGATAGCGTTTTGCCAACTGTTCATTCGCCATCAGGATGCCGGGCGCTTTGCCCGCGCTGAGGATCTGCGCGATCGCCTGTTCAATGGCGGCCTGCACCTCCGGGTGCTGCGGATTACCGGCGAAGCCCATGTCGGCGCTCAGATCCGCCGGGCCGATAAACACGCCGTCCACCCCTTCCACGTCCAGGATCTGCGGCAGGTTTTTCAGCGCCTCGCGAGTTTCGATTTGCACCAGCACGCACATGGCGTCGTTAGCCTGATGCAGATACTCCGGGATGCGGTTCCAGCGCGACGCCCGCGCCAGCGCGCTGCCGACGCCGCGAATGCCGGCAGGCGGATAGCGGGTGGCGCTGACCGCCAGACGGGCTTCGTCGGCGTTTTGCACCATCGGCACCAGCAGGGTTTGCGCCCCCACGTCCAGCAGCTGCTTGATCTGCACCGGATCGTTCCACGATGGGCGCACCACCGGCTGGCTGGGATAAGGGGCGATGGCCTGGAGCTGAGTCAGGACGGTCTGCACGCTGTTCGGCGCGTGCTCCCCGTCGATCAGCAGCCAGTCAAAACCGGCCCCGGCCAGTAGCTCAGCGCTGTAGCTGCTGGTCAGCCCCAGCCACAGGCCGATTTGTGGCTTTCCGGCTTTCAGCGCGGTCTTAAATGCGTTTTCCATGGTGCACTCCTACACAAAGCGGCAGCTAATCGAGCCCATGTTGCCGTAGTCGACGTGGAAGGTGTCGCCTCTGCTGGCGGCAACCGGGCGGGTAAACGAGCCGCCGAGGATGATCTGGCCTGGCTCAAGCTGCACGTCGTATGGCGCGAGTTTGTTCGCCAGCCACGCCACGCCGTTTGCCGGGTGGTTAAGCACGCCTGCGGCGACCCCGGTCTCTTCGATCACGCCGTTGCGGTAGAGCAGGGCGGAGATCCAGCGCAGATCCAGCTCGTCGGGTTTAATCGGGCGGCCGCCGAGGATCACGCCCGCGTTGGCGGCGTTATCGGAGATGGTGTCGAACACCTTGCGCGGGCGCTGGGTTTCCGGGTCAACGTTATGGCAGCGGGCGTCGATCAGCTCCAGGGCGGGGATGACGTAATCCGTGGCGTTGTAGACGTCGAAGATCGTGCAGTTCGGGCCGCGCAGCGGTTTTGCCAGCACGAAGGCCAGCTCCACTTCGATGCGCGGGACGATAAAGCGATCCACGGGGATGTCGCTGCCGTCGTGGAAGAACATATCGTCCAGCAGCGCGCCGTAGTCCGGCTCGCTGATCTGCGAGCTGGCCTGCATCGCTTTGGAGGTGAGGCCGATCTTGTGGCCTTTCAGCACGCGGCCTTCGGCGATTTTCAGGCTCACCCATTCGCGCTGGACGGCGTAGGCGTCTTCAATGGTGATCTCCGGGTACTCCAGCGAGATCGCGCGGATCTGCTCCCGGGATTGTTCCGCCTGATGCAGGCGGTGGGCGATCAGGGTATGGGTGTGTTTGTCGAGCATGGCGTATCCTTTGTGCGGCTGTTGCCGGGTGGCGCTTCGCTTACCCGGCCTACGGTTCGGTGCTGCTGTTGCCGGGTGGCGCTGCGCTTACCCGGCCTACGGTTTGGGGCCGTTGTAGGCCCGGTAAGCGCAGCGCCACCGGGCGAGCAAACGGCTACTTAAACAACGCGTGCACGTTGTTCTGCTTGTAATTAAGCGTCGGGTGCAGCTCGTCGAGCTCGAACGACAGCGCCAGATAGCGGGCGGCCATCAGCTCTGCAAAATGCGTTTTGATCAGCGCAAACAGCATTTCACCGACCTCTTTCCGGCTTTCCAGGCTGCGCCCCGCGCCGATCTTCAGCGTCATATGCACAAAGGCGTAATCGTGCTTACCGTCTGCCATCTGCCAGGTGTCCAGCCAGTGGGCGCGGCTGCGGATACCGCCGATGGGGAAGATGCCCGTGGCGGCGAGCGCCTCGTTCACTTTGGCGAACAGCCCTGGCAGGTCGGCCTGCTCGCGGATGTTGTCGGTACATTCAGCAATAAAATGCGGCATGGTGGCTCCCTACGCGGGCAGCGGGAAAACGGCGTTGACCTGGCCGGTGCCGGAGCTGGCGAACAGCTCGGTGAGAAACTCCACCTTACCGTCGTATTTGTCCCAGCCGAGCATCCCCAGCAGCATCACCGTGTCGTGCATATTGCCCTCGCCGTAGCAGTAGTCGGCGTACTCCGGCAGCATGCTGCAAAACTCCTTGAACTGACCCTCGCGCCACAGCTTCACCACGCGCTCGTCCATCTGACGGTCAAACTCGCGGGTGTAGCTGTTCATCCCTTCCTCCGCGCGCTGGTCGTCGATAAAGCGGTGCGAGAGCGAGCCGCTGGCAAGCACTGCCACGGTGCCGTCATATTTTTCGATGGCGCTGACGATGGCCTCGCCCAGCCTGCGGCTGTCGGCGAAGTCGTGAACCGTGCAGAACGCCGAGATGGAGACCACTTTGAAGTGCTTATCCGCGTTCATGTAGCGCATCGGCACCAGCGTGCCGTACTCCAGCTTCAGGCTCGGGATGTTGTGCGCCTTGGCGCGAACGCCAAGCTTCACCGCTTCGTCGGCAATCAGCTGGCCGAGTTCCGGGTTGCCGTCGTAGTCGTAGGTCATGTCGCGGATAAAGTGCGGTAGCTCGTTGCTGGTGTAGACGCCCGCAAAATGGTCCGCACAGTTGATGTGGTAGGCGCTGTTCACCAGCCAGTGGGTGTCGAACACGATGATGGTGTCCACGCCCAGCTCGCGGCAGCGCTTGCTGATCTCTTTATGCCCGTCGATGGCCGACTGGCGGCAGCCGTGGTTTTTGCCCGGCAGTTCGGAGAGATACATTGACGGAACGTGTGTGATTTTTGCCGCTAACGCTAATTTACCCATGGTCAGATCCCCCACTTTGGAATCGGATGGTCACCCATGGAGATACAGACGTTCTTCATCTCCGCGAAGACCTCGAAGCTGTACTCGCCGCCCTCACGCCCGGTGCCGGAGGCCTTCACGCCGCCAAACGGCTGGCGCAGGTCGCGCACGTTCTGGGTGTTGACGAACACCATGCCCGCTTCGATGCTGCGCGCCAGACGCAGCACTTTGCTGACGTCCTGGGTCCAGATGTAAGATGCCAGGCCGTACTCCACGTCGTTGGCCAGGCGCAGGCCTTCCGCTTCGTCCTTAAACGGCAGCAGGCAGGCCACCGGCCCGAAGATCTCTTCCTGCGCCACGCGCATGCGGTTATCGACATCCGCCAGCACGGTCGGGCGCAGGAAGTTGCCGCCTTTCAGGTGCGCAGGCAGATCGGTCGGTTTGTCCGGGCCGCCCGCCAGCAGGGTTGCCCCTTCTTCAATGCCGAGGCGGATATAGCCGGAGACTTTTTCCCAGTGCTGCTGGCTGATGAGCGCGCCAATCTGGGTGTTCGGATCGGTCGGGTCGCCCACGCGCAGGCGGTTGGCGCGCTCGGCAAAGCGTTTGACGAACTCCGGGTAGATGCTCTGCTGGATGAAGATGCGCGAGCCGGCGGTGCAGCGTTCGCCGTTGATGGAGAAAATGGTGAACAGGGCGGCGTCCAGCGCGCGCTCAATGTCCGCGTCTTCAAAAATCAGCACCGGCGATTTGCCGCCCAGCTCCATGGAATACTTCTTCAGCCCGGCGTTTTTCATGATGTTGCGCCCGGTGGCGGTGCCGCCGGTGAAGGAGACGGCGCGCACGTCATGATGACGCACCAGCGCGTCGCCCGCCGTGGCGCCATAGCCCTGCACCACGTTGAGCACGCCCGCCGGAATGCCCGCTTCGAGGGCCAGCTCGCCCAGACGGTCGGCGGTCAGCGGGGAGAGTTCAGACATCTTCAGCACCGCGGTATTCCCTAAGGCCAGGCACGGCGCGACCTTCCAGGTGGCGGTCATAAACGGCACGTTCCACGGCGACACCAGCGCGCAGACACCCACCGGCTGCACCAGGGTGTAGTTGAGCATCTTGTCGTCGACCGGGTAGGTTTTGCCGTTCATCTGCTGGCACACCTCGGCGAAGAACTCGAAGTTGTGCGAGGCGCGCGGAATGAGCACGTTTTTGGTCTGGTGGATCGGCAGGCCGGTGTCGGCGGTTTCCATCGCGGCAATGTCCGGCACGTTCTGGTCAATCAGATCCCCCAGGCGACGCATCAGGCGCGCGCGCTCCTTCATCGGCAGGTTGGCCCATTTCGGGAACGCCTCTTTGGCGGCGGCAACGGCCTGATGGATTTCGGCTTCGCCGCCGGAGGCCACTTCTGCCAGCACCTCGCCGGAGGCCGGGTTGGTGGTGTGGAAGTACTCACTTCCGGCGACGTTTTTACCGTTGATCCAGTGGTTAATCTTTTTCATTTTGCAGTCTCCTCACTGACAATTCGGTTTACCAGACGGCCTACGCCTTCTACTTCCACCACCACCTCATCGCCCGGCACCACGTCGGACAGCCCCTTCGGCGTGCCGGTGGCAATCATGTCGCCCGGTTGCAGGGTCATGAAATCACTCAGATACGCAATCAAGTAGGGGATGCTGAAGATCAGGTCTGCCGTGGTGCCTTCCTGACGCAGTTCACCGTTGACGTAGGTGCGAAGACGAAGGTTGTGCGGGTCAGGAATGGCTTCTTTTGGCACCACGTTCGGGCTGATGGGGGTCAGCCCGTCGCGGCTTTTCACCCGCAGGTTCGGGCGATAGTAGTTTTCGAGATAATCGCGGATGGCGTAGTCGTTGCACACCGTGTAGCCCGCAACATACTCCATCGCCTCGGCTTCACTGACCTTGCGCGCGGTTTTGCCGATGACCACCACCAGCTCCGCTTCGTAATGCATGTATTCAATGCTTTTTGGGCGCACCGAGGTCTGGTTGTCGCCGTTAAAGGTGTTTGGCGCTTTGATAAACACCAGCGGCTCGGTGGGTGGCTTGAAGTCCAGCTCGCTGGCGTGATCGGCGTAGTTCAGGCCGAGGGCGAACAGCGTGGCGTGCGGCGGCGTGCGCGAAGCGATGGCAACGTCGCGTTCCTCCACCACCGGGTTTTCCAGCGGCGGAAATCCTTCTGCCAGAATACGTACCCGATCGCCCGGGCGAACTTCGACGCGGCTTTGCGGAGTGCCGAGCAATATCGCATCGCCGGGGTTCAGGGTGGCAAATTCGCTCAGGGCGCTCAGCAGTTCGGCGGCGTTGCGGTGCAGATCAACCGTGTTCCAGTGGTCCGCTTCGCGGCCGTTGATCTCGGTGATGATGGTCAGATTATCAACGTTATTAACGGCGACAGGTTCGCCGAGCGGGCAAAATCCATCCCGGCATTTGGCCTTGATCGCCGGACGGTAGAAGCTCTCTTCCGGCAGGCTGATTTCGTTAGCCAGCGCGTAGCCGGCGATGTACGCCGCCGCCTCTTCAACGCGTACTTTGCTGGCGGTTTTGCCCACCACCAGCGCCACCGTCGCGCCGCTTAACACGGTTTCTCCCTGCGGGAAGGGAATCGGTTCGCCTGCGCGGATAACAGTGTTATGTGGCTTGATAAACCACACCGCCGTTTTTGGCGGCGCGTTATAGGGGGCTTTTTCAAACGCCTCAGCCCAGGCCACACGCTGGCTTTGGTGGTTTAGCGCTACGGCAAAAACAGTACCTTTCATTCCCATACTCCTCAAACCGGCTGTCCGGTTTTGATTTCATTAATATGTTAATGATCTGGTTTTATGCTTTTGCTGTTCGTTTCGCAATCAGAAGTGAATAATTTGTGATGCAAATAACAATAAATTTACATAAAAGGGTGGGTTGATATTTAAATCAATAAGTTAAAAAAAATAGCTTTGTTTCTGTTAGACTTTTTGGGTTAAAACGTGTTGTCTATAAAAGCATCTGTTTTTAATTGTTTATTTGTTAATGATGTAAGGGGTAGATGATGCATGACTCATTAACCATCGCGCTGTTGCAGGCGCGTGAAGCGGCGATGGGCTACTTCCGCCCGATAGTGAAGCGGCATAATCTGACCGAGCAGCAGTGGCGTATCGTCCGCGTGCTGGCCGAGCATCCCTCCATGGATTTTCACGATCTGGCGTTCCGCACCTGTATTTTGCGCCCAAGCCTGACCGGCATTCTGACGCGGATGGAGCGCGACGGTCTGGTGCTGCGCTTAAAACCGGTGACTGACCAGCGCAAGCTGTACGTGTCGCTGACGAAAGAAGGCAACGCGCTGTACCAGCGTGCTCAGGCTCAGGTGGAAGAGGCGTACCAGCAGATAGAGGCGGAATATACGCCTGAGAAGATGAAGCAGCTCACGGCGCTGCTGGAAGAGTTTATTGAACTTGGAAACCGACATATCGCCGCGAGGGACGAAGCGTAAAAACCCTAAATTCCAGGATGATTTTCGTAAAGTTTTCTCATGCCAGGCCGAATATTCTGTATCTGCCTGAGGAAAGAGAAAACATGTTAAACCGAATCAAGATTGTCACCAGCTTACTGCTGGTTTTAGCGATATTTGGCCTTTTACAACTCACGTCTGGTGGTCTTTTCTTCAATGCCCTGAAGCATGACAAAGAGAATTTCACCATCCTGCAAACCATTCGCCAGCAACAATCCACCCTGAACGGTAGCTGGGTGGCGCTGCTGCAAACCCGTAACACCCTGAACCGCGCGGGTATCCGCTATATGATGGATCAGAACAATATCGGCAGCGGCTCAACCGTCGCCGAGCTGATGCAGATTGCCTCTGCGTCTCTGAAACAGGCGGAAAAAAACTGGGCGGATTACGAAGCGCTGCCGCGCGACCCGCGTCAGAGCGACGCTGCGGCACTGGAAATCAAACGTAATTACGATATTTACCATGGCGCGCTGGCTGAGCTGATCCAGCTGCTGGGGGCGGGCAAAATCAATGAGTTCTTCGACCAGCCGACCCAGAGCTATCAGGATGGCTTTGAGAAGCAGTACGTCAACTACCTGCAACAGAACGACGCGCTGTATCAGACCGCGGTTGAAGACAGCAACAGCTCTTACCGCCAGGCTATCTGGGTGCTGATTAGCGTGCTGGCTGCGGTGCTGGTGGTGATTGTTGCCGTCTGGCTGGGTATTCGTCAGGCGCTAATTTCGCCGCTGAACCGTCTGATTGACAGCATTCGTCATATCGCCAGCGGCGACCTGGTGAAGCGCATCGACGTGGAAGGCTCCAACGAGATGGGTGTACTGGCTGACTCCCTGCGCCATATGCAGGGCGAGCTGGTGCGTACCGTGGGTGACGTGCGTAACGGCGCCAACGCTATTTACAGCGGTGCGAGCGAAATCTCGATGGGCAATAACGATCTCTCATCCCGTACCGAACAGCAGGCTGCCTCTCTGGAAGAGACCGCCGCCAGCATGGAACAGCTGACTGCCACCGTGAAGCAGAACGCCGAGAACGCCCGTCAGGCGAGCAACCTGGCGCTGAGCGCGTCTGAAACCGCGCAGAAAGGCGGCAAGGTGGTGGATAACGTGGTGCAGACCATGCGTGACATCGCCGGCAGTTCGCAGAAAATCGCCGATATCATCAGCGTGATCGACGGGATTGCCTTCCAGACCAATATTCTGGCGCTGAACGCGGCGGTAGAAGCAGCGCGTGCGGGCGAGCAGGGGCGTGGTTTTGCGGTGGTTGCAGGTGAAGTCCGAAACCTGGCGCAGCGCAGCGCCCAGGCGGCTCGCGAGATCAAGAGCCTGATTGAAGACTCCGTGGGGCGCGTGGAAATTGGTTCAACGCTTGTTGAAAGCGCGGGTGAAACCATGGGTGAGATCGTGAATGCGGTAACGCGCGTGACGGATATCATGGGCGAAATCGCGTCTGCGTCTGACGAGCAGAGCCGCGGTATCGACCAGGTTGGGCTGGCGGTGGCTGAGATGGATCGCGTGACCCAGCAGAACGCCTCGCTGGTGGAAGAGTCTGCGGCGGCGGCCGCGGCACTGGAAGAGCAGGCGAGCCGTCTGACGCAGGCCGTTGCGGTGTTCCGTATTCAGCAGGAACAGATGAAGGCGCGCGAGTTCGCCTCGGCGAAAAGCGTTGCCGCACCGGTAGTGGCGCGTAAACCGGCGACCGCAGACGCGGGCGATAACTGGGAAACGTTCTGACGCTGTGCGTTTTGCCGGGTGGCGACTGCGCCTGACCCGGCCTACGGATTGTGCGTTTCGCCGGGTGGCGGCTGCGCCTTACCCGGCCTACGGATTGTGCGTTTTGCCGGGTGGCGGCTGCGGAATTGGGTTTTGTAGGCCCGGTAAGCGCAGCGCCACCGGGCGATCTTACAGAGGCAGGCGCATGGCGCAGCGGGAACCATACGCTAAACCGTGCGCCGACTCTTCCTCGCGTTTCTGGCGCAGTTCCGGCGTCAGCGTCGTCATCATTTCAAACCCTAATCGCCTGTAGAAGGGCGCATTCCACGGGACATCACGAAACGTCGTTAACGTCAGCGAGTTCAGCCCCAGACTGCGGGCATGCGCGGCGGCACGGGCGATTAACTGGCGTCCAAGACCTCGTCCCTGACAGTCCAGGTGAACCGACAGTTCCACAATAAACAGCGACGATGGATGAGCTTCGGCGAGAATAAAACCCACGGGCCTGTCGTCAGCCAGCGCCAGCCAGCTTAATCCGCGTCCGGCGTAACCGAGGTGATCTTCAACAGAAATAACCTCATTGTCTGCCAGCCAGGCCAGCTCAGGAACGTCGCGAAACCGCTGCCCCGCCGCGCGTTCAATGGCGGGCAGGGCAGCGACGTCGTCGATGCGCGTCGGGCGAAGAGTTAACGCCGTCATCAGCCAGCGCTGCTCACAATTTTAATCTCCACCATGCCGATCCCCAGCTTGCGCGGAGCGTGACCGAGAATATTCCCTTCGTTAGTGGACTGCGGATCGGGTGGCACAATGACCAGCGTATTGCTGCGCGTTGGGTTATCGAAGTGCAGCGTGCTGGTGGTGACGTCATTGCTCAGCGTCAGCGTCTGTTCTTTATCACCGACGCGCACCGGTATAGGACGGTTTGCGTTGGGACCAAATGCCCTGGCGGTGATCACCAGATCGAATTTCTCCGGCAGCGGATGGGTATACTCAATTTTCACCTCATCGCCCAACTGCGCGTTAGACCAGCGCCCCCAGGATTCCGGCCGTGAAATACCGCTGAACTGCTTCACCTCCTCCGGTGCGCCGGCAACATTAAAGATGAAGCTGTCTGCTTTATAACGAATGTCGTTGTCGACGATTTTCAGCAGGTCTACGTTGCGCTGATAGCGTGCGGTATCAATAACCGTATCTTTAAACGCGGTTTTTCCCTGCCACTGCGGTTTGTCAACGTGTTGCACGGTCTGCTCGCCGCCGAGTTGCCCCTGAGAAACGCACCAGTCGGTGGACAGCGACAGCTGTTGCGACCAGAGCTGGCCCATTTTGTAGCATTTGTCGACCCAGACGAAATTATCGCGCGGGGCAAATTCCGCCAGCTGGAAGCGCAGTGGCGCGGAGTATTCGCTTTCCGGCAGCGGCTCGACGCGGTTATCCGACACGCGCAGCAGCAGCGGCAGGCGGAAATGGCTGCCGGAGAACGCGATCATTTTTTTATCCTGATCGATGGTGAAGTCTTTTATCTCTTTCGGGAAGTTCCACAGACGAATGATATCCGGCTTCCAGGCGAGGATTTTTTCCTTCATGTTGAGGAAAATTTCCGACAGGGACTGGCCCGACAGCGTACTGCGGCCCAGGCCAATGAAGTTATCGCCACCCAGAATATCCAGCACGGTAGCGCCGTTATCCATCGAGTTACGTTTAGCGGCAATGATCTCCTGCTGCGGTTTATCGCCGCGCAGCACAAAGAACAGGTTGCTGCGATCCAGCTTATTCAGCTCATCCCAGGCGCTGTTTTTCATCGCCAGATGGTCAGATGAGACGACGATGACCGTATTTTTGAAATACGGCGACGCTTTGATTTTCTCGATTAACGCCGCGATATGCTCCTGGCTACAGGTCACGGCGCTGAACGACTTGTTGTTTTTACCGTCAATATCATAGCCCTGACGTTTACAGGTGCGTGAGACGAAACCATCCGGATGATGCGTGTCAACGGTCAACGCAAACAGCGAGAAGCGTTTACCGGCGCGGGAAAGCTCCTCGAATTTCTTCCAGGTTTCATCCAGAACGGTATCGTCGTAAAAGCCCCAGTCGTTGCGGTAGGCCGGATCGGCCACCGTGGTTTTCAGCTCTTCGGAACCATACAAGTGATCGAAACCGTGAGATTTCAGGAACACATCTTTCCCGGCAAAGCGCAGGTTAGCGCCCTGCATAAAGTAGTTTTCATAGCCCGAGTTTTTCAGGATATCGCCGAGGCAAATGTTCTGCGGGAAGAAGCTCGACATTGAGGCGGAGGCGTTGCCTTCAAACGGGGCGAACAGCGGAATGCCGCACTGAGAGGCCACCATCCCGGCGATGGTGTAATCCGTACCGGGCAGCTGCATGGTGTGGCTGAAGTCGAGGCCCTGGTCTTTCAGCGCGCCAAGCTCTGGCGTCAGGTTCGGGAAAGCATCGTTATCAAAATAGGTGCGTTCCAGACTTTCGCCGTAGATATAGACCAGGTTGAGTCTGGGATTGTCGATCTTCTTCGAGGGTTCTTTGTAATAGGCCGCAAAGTCCGGATCGCCATCGCGCGACTGGGATTTTACCAGCTCGGTAATTTGATGGAATGCCGGGCTGGCATCCACGGAGGCCAGCGCCAGGCACAGCGCCAGCAGGCTGTAGCCATGATGATGCGGACGGTGACGGCGACGGCGCAGAACCCAGGCCAGCGCGGCGAAGATGCCCACCAGGGCGACCACCAGCCCCAGACCCGGAAGGATGTACTTACCCACACCAGCGCCGGTGAGGCTGTTGGTCAACGTGTAGAGCACCGCGTCGTTAATACCGTCGCCGGTAAAGTAATCGCTGGCATATAACGTAATGTTTAAAACAATAAAAATGCCGAGCACCACCAGGGTGGCCACAAACCACCAGGTGTGACGACCGGCTTTCCAGGCATAAACGCCGATGGAAGCCAGGAAAAGGACAAGGGACATTAACTCTGACAACAGCAGATCCTCATCATGCCGGACGCTTAGCCGGCTAATTGCTTATTTTTTGGGTAATACAATGTAATTGCGATGTCGCTTAGCTGCAATTTTAGTGTCACGAAAGTGTGCTGTTGTTAGGATTTGGTTTATAAAATCGGATTTTTGAATACAGTCGCATCGTGGCACACGGAGGCTGAGGTGGTGGCAGGGGGTAAAAAAACGCACTTCACGCCGCGGTGTAAGACTAACGTAATAAACCGGGCGTGTTGTGGCAGAAAATGGGAGGCGATCAGGACAGGAAATTAACGCCTTGTTTCAGCACCAGATCGCAGGCTTTCGTTTTCACCTGTTTCGCCAGAGATGAATTTCCAAGGGTGCTGAGGTTCAGCTGCTGGCCATTTTGCGCGTTCAGCAGACCCTGAATACCGTCCATATAGTTGGTGTCCGCTTTCTGCTCCTGGGTGTCCAGACCCAGTTTACCCAGCACCTGGTTTTTGATGTTTTCGGTATCGGTAACGGAAGCCAGTTTCTGCTTCGCGCAGTATTCCAGAATGCCCGCCGCGTTGTTCATCGTTCCGGCGCTCAGGCTTTGGGAGCTGTTACTCAGCAGGCCGGTGAGGGACGAGGCTGACAGCCCGCCCTGGGAAGTGCCGCTCTCTTTGGTTAACTCACTTGCTGCGCTGGAGAGCGACTCCTGCCATGATGCGGCCTGCGCTGCGCCAGTCACCAGCAGGGCGCCAGTAAGGATGCTGATAAGGAACTGTTTTTTCATAATGATTTACTCAACAAGGTCCGTTTTGGGCCAAAAGTGGGTTCAGTATATACCTCTGCTCTTCCGGTGCTCCCTGGAAATATCTTAATACTCTTTGCCGGTGACGCGGCTGCGATAGCTGTCCCAGTCGAAGATGACGTACAGGCTGTTACCCAGCTTCATGCGATCCATCACCCGCTCGCCAAGAAGTCGGGTCATCTCGTCGATATTGTGGTTCGTCAGCATACCGGTTGGGCGTTTTGACGACGAACGGCGATCGACAATCTGATTGATGATCACTTTTTCGTAGCGGGACTCCGTCTGGACGCCGATCTCGTCGATGACCAGCAAATCCACGTTACTCAAATCATTCAGCAGCTGTTCTTCGCTGGTTTCGCGGTTACTGAAGGTGTCCTTCATGGCGGACATAATATCGGCCACGGTGATAATCAGCACTGACTTCCCGCGCAGCAGCAGCTCGTTGCAGATTGCGGCCGCAAGGTGATTTTTCCCCGTGCCGGGTTTTCCGCTAAAGATGAAGCTGGCAATGTTGCCGTCAAATTCATCCACGTACTGGCGCGCCTGGTTGAGGGCGTTCATCTGCCCCTGTGACTCGACCTTATAATTCTCGAAGGAGCAGTTCTGGTGCAGAGGGCGAATGCCCGAGCGGTTAAAGGTGCGCTGCATTTTCATCGCGCGGTTTTCGCGGGCGAGGGCAGCCGCGCGAATTTTACCCTGCTCTTTTTGCCATGCCAGCAGCTCTTCACCGGTGGTGAATGCGGGCTTCACGTTGGCGGGCATCATCTTCTGCAAACGTTTCATCAGGTCGCCGACGTTTTTCATTTCGCACCTCGGAATCCATCAGGGATTTTTTTGTCCGGTTCTGAAAAGGCATTGATATCACGTTTTGGCTGGCCATTGTTGCTGGCGCGGTTGATTTGCAGACTGCGCGCGAACTTTTGCTGCCACTGAACATGGTGGAAGACTTTTCCTTCAGCCTGCCAGTAAGCGGTAAAGGCCGCCAGCTCTTCTGGCGTCGCGGGCTGCGCGAGGGCTATTCCCCATAAGGCCGCCTGCCGCTGAAAATCGGCGTCCGGCTGCCAACCGGCGTACATGGGAAATTTCCCCATTGGAACGGCCACCGGGGCGCTGGCGGGTTCGTCAAAAAACTGATTATCCAGCATGACATCGCTCGCCGGACGCGACAGCTTCGCTTCAATTTCCAGAAGCTGCGCCAGACGTTCCGGCGTGACCGCATAAAACGCCGGGGCGTTGTCGGCAAATACCGCGAGCGTGCCGCCTTCGGCGTGCGTCAACACACCGCGAGGATCGCGCATAAAGGCATCGATGCCAGCAATGCTGGTGGTCAGGATTCTGGAGGACATAACACTTTCTCAACTGATTACTACGGGCGTGATTGAGGGTTATGGTAGCACAGAGAGAGGAGAGGAAAGGAGAGGATTTCCCCGGCGGCGTTACGCTTACCGGGGCTAAAATCACAGGCGGCAGTTTACGCGATGATGTTCAGCGTCACGTCGATATTGCCGCGCGTCGCGTTAGAGTACGGACAGACGATATGCGCTGCATCCACCAGTTTTTTGGCTTCCGCTGCGTCCATCCCTTCAACGTGGATGTTCAGCTTCGCTTCGATACCAAAACCGGTTGGCAGCGGGCCAATCCCCACTTCGCCTTCAATAAAGGCGTCTTTTGGCAGAGCGAATTTGTCGCGTGCCGCAACGAACTTCATTGCGCCCAGGAAGCAGGCGGAGTAGCCCGCAGCGAACAGCTGTTCAGGGTTGGTTACTTCACCCCCCATGCCGCCCATCTCTTTTGGCACACCCAGTTTGACATCCAGAACGCCATCGGAAGACGTTGCGCGGCCATCACGGCCTCCAGTTGCTTTGGCTTTGGCAGTGTAGACAACTTTTTCTAAAGACATGGCAGGTTCCTCATCTTACGTTTATATGCACTATTAAATAGCGCGCGATGTATTAAGTTAGAATCAGACGCGTAAAGTATAGCCTTACGCGCGATGAAGCTGTTGGCGCAAAAGTTCGAGCTGTTGCTTGAGCGCCAACATGGTGTCGGTATCACACTGCGCTGCACAGCCCACGGCGTGGGGTATCGTCACGGCCTGCTGTTGCAGCGCCCGACCCGCGTCGCTCAGGGTGACGGCGACCTGACGCTCATCCTGACGGGAACGCTGGCGGAAGATTAATCCTGCGCTTTCCAGGCGTTTCAGCAGGGGAGTCAGCGTGGCGGAATCCAGGAACAGCCGCTCGCCAATGTCTGACACCGTGATATCATCCTGCTCCCACAGCACCAGCATCACAAGGTATTGCGGGTAAGTCAGGTTAAGCGGCGCCAGCAGTTGCCGGTACAGCTTGTTAAGCGCCAGATTTGCCGAATAGAGGGCAAAACAGAGCTGGTTATCCAGCAGAAGCGCGTTGGTAGTGTCGTTCGTTTTTGCGTCCATGAAATGAATATAGATAGCGCACGATATAATTGCAAGCGATTTTATTATACGCGTGGACGTTTGCGGTAAAGCCATAATCCGGGGATCGACAGGCCGATGGAGAGCGCGCCCACAATCGACGAGGCTTTAAGGAAATTGCTCAGAAGCAGGATCATCTGCGGTTCGCTGTAGCCAAAGTGGCTGATTTTGACGGCGGAGATCATCGCCGTATAGGCTGAAATGCCCGGGAACATAGGAATGACTGCCGCCACGGTGAACACTTTCGGGTGCGCCAGATACCAGCGGGACCACTGAATACCGATGCTGCCGACCAGCATGGAGGCGATAAACGTCGACCATTCGATATTAAAGCCCGAGGTCATCATGATCATACGTGAGCCGTGGCCAATGGCACCCAGCAGCGCACACCAGGGTAATGCACGCTGTGGGACGTTAAACACCATCGCAAAGCCAACGGCGGGAAGGGCTGCCAGGAGCATGTCCTGCGCCAGTGCGAGCAGAAAATCCATCACGCCCATCCGCGTAACCCCCAGAGTGTCATGGCCATTACCACCCCGATACAGGTCGCCAGCGTCAGCAGGCTGGCTATCGCCCAGCGCGCCAGACCGGTGTTGATGTGGCCTTTGAACATATCAGCGACGGCGTTGATTAAGGGAAAACCCGGCACCAGCAGCAATACGCTGGCGGCCATCGCAACAGTAGGCGTGCTGGCGAAGTAAGGCTGGCGCAAAAGCAGGCCGGATACGGTTGTCGCCACGAACGCCGTGATGCAGAAGTTAATTTGCGGATGCAGTTGCCTGTGCGTCAACAACTGGCGGACATACATCGCGATGCTGCTGGCAAAGAAGGTCACGACAGCGCCGTCCCAGCCGCCCGCGTTGAGCTTGCAGAAGCAGGCGCAGGAGAGTCCCACCATCAGCACAACCAGCCAGCGTGGATACCGGAGAGGTTTGATCTGGTTGAAGCGTTTCTCTATCTCCCTCAGATCGAGCAGCTTGTGTTCAGCAAGGATCACGATGTGCTGCACTTCCGTCACGACGTGCATGTTAATACCGCGGTCATGATTTTTACGGGTGGAGGTCAGGCACTGTCCGTCTTTAATGGTGGTCAGCACAATGGCATTTGACGAGATGGAGCTCTCAACGCTGTCCATCCCCAGCGCCAGCCCAAGGCGTGTGGAAAGTTCTTCCACGAGGGCGCTTTCTGCCCCGTGTTGTAAGAGAAAAAGCCCGCACTGAATACATAGCCGCGTGGTAGCACGTTGCGTAGACCGATCTGCCTGCATGAAACGCCCTGAAGAGAAGAGAGATTGCTTACTTTTAACACAAAGGGCAGGGCCCTTTGCGCTGGGCCAGATCAACATTTGTGCAATCAGTCGCGTGAGCAGGGGGAGAAAACCGCACTTTCTATTTGTTTAATGAATATAAAAATAGAGATTTATAAAGACAATATATTAAGTATTTCTAATTTCATATTTTCAATCTTTTCACGCAATCTTAATTAAAGTTTTGTGGTCTTTATGCGATATTAAGCCAGTATTGGGCGTTTCTTAACCCATGTGATATTTCTTCTGATTTGCGAGTATTAAGCCGTTTTGTACTGAGGGATGCAAGCGTGTTTAAACTCGTAGGGTTAGTTCGTTCTTAAATAATGAATTCATGACAGGGAGGGTCTATGTTGCCATTGAATGGTAAACACGGAGTGGTGATTAGTAGAGTGCCGGTTATGCAAAATGGGCTAGGTGGCGTCATGACGCGTCATTTTCCTGATTTTGAAATAACGTACTGCCGTTCGATGCAGGAGTTGACGCTACTACAATTGCGTCGCGCTGGGGTCGTTATTGCCGATATTTCAGGTGAGTATCGTAATCCTCGCGGCACGCTTGAGCAGTATTATGGATTAATGAATCAGTATCGGGACATTCACTGGATATTCCTTGTCTCGCGTCCCCTTTATCCACTTGCAGTAGAGCTTCTTATGCGTCCGGAAAGCACGCTGCTTTCGGATATGGAACCGATCGAAGGCGTTATTAACGCTATTCGCGCGGGCAGTGAACGTGCCGAGCGAATAAGCCAGACGTTATTAATACCGGAAACGTCCGATATTGAAGAAGATAGTGAGCAAATGATTGCGCTCACCCACTCTGAACGCAAGGTGTTGCGTTTATTAGGTAAAGGTTGGGGAATCAACCAAATAGCCACGCTACTGAATAAAAGTAATAAAACGATCAGTGCACAGAAAAACAGTGCAATGCGCCGCTTATCACTTCGCAGTAATGCCGATATGTACGCGTGGATAAGCAGTACCCAGGGAATGCGAGAACTCAGTTTAATGTCGGCTTATGGAGAGTTTGAGGAATGGAAAAGACCACTGCAACAAGACATATCGCCGTCATCGAAAGCTGCTCAATGAGCGCTGTAGGGCTGAAGCATCTCTTTGCGATGCCCGCCCTGAGCCATTACCAGGTGCATCTGTTTAGCAGATTCGCCAGCTTTAAAGCGGCGCTCTCGGATATCTCATTCTATGCGGTTATCTATTCACTGTCTGATGAGCGTGAAGAGCGGAGAAACTGTCTGGCCTGTTTACGGGATCTCACCTTCACCCACAGCGACGTCCAGCGTATCGTGCTGGCCTCTGACGAAATGGAGGCGAGGCTGGTCAGCCATCTTTCGCCTTCTCGCCTGCATGGGATAATCAGTAAATCGGTTCCGCTAAAGCAGTTAATGGAGGGGCTGGAGACATTACTCAGCGAAACGCATCAGGTGAATGACAACATGTACAATCACTGGTGTGTTAGCCAGAATCGTATGTTAAGCCCAACCGAAAGGGCAATACTGCGTTATATGTCATCGGGATTTTCAATCCCTGAAATTGCGGCGCAGCTTGAACGCAATATTAAAACCATCCGGGCGCATAAGTTTAACGCAATGGTAAAGCTGGGCGTCAATTCTGACGTGGGATTACTGGATGCGGCGGATATCCTGGCGCATCTCCCTGCCCGGGAAGTGCGTCGTTCAGCTCTCACCGTTCCTTCATTCTCTCAGCGTTAAGTGGTGCGCCAGAGTTCTTCTGGCGCAACGTTTAAATGCAGACATCGACCCATTTTGCTGCGGTCAGCTCCGCCATTCTGTCGGGCGATATACGCACCGCACTGTGGATGGCACCCGCTGCGGGTAACACTTCCGCGTACTGTTTTAATGTGATGTCACAGTAAACAGAGAGCGGATTTTCCAGTCCGAAAGGGCAGACGCCGCCAACAGGATGACCCGTCAGGGTGACTACCTCATCGCTGCTGAGCATGCGGGCTTTTGCGCCGAATGTCTCTTTAAGCTTTTTGTTATCCAGACGCGCATCGCCTTTTGCAACCACCAGAATCACGTCATTTTTAATTTTCAGTGACAGCGTTTTGGCAATTTGGCCGGGTTCAACGTTGTGCGCGGCAGCAGCAAGGGCAACAGTCGCTGTGCTTTGGTTAAGCTCAATGATCTCTATATCCGGAGCGTGTTCGGCAAAAAACTGTTGTACAGACTGCAAACTCATTGATTCCTCCTGACAAATATCCTGCGTAATCTGTCATAAGAATTTAGTCGCTGTAAATATCCCTTAAGTAACAAATATCCATCAGGGGCGATTTCTGGATCGCCTTCACATTCACAGAAACCGGTTACAGTAACCGGTTGCAGAGCGTGATGCAGAGATTAATACTAAGTGTGTAACTTCCCCTGTATCTAATAATAAGAGCTAATTATGAAACCATTCCGTTTGAGCAGTACCGCAGGTACACGATCCGGCAAGGTTGTGACGCTGATGTATGGAACAACGTGTGACGTGAGAGCGTCCAAAACGAACGTCTGACAGGAGATCTGCTATGTCTGCCAACCACGCTGCATTTAATCTGATTTTCCGCTTCGTTGAAAATTATGTCAGCCCTATTGCCGGGCGCATCTCTTCCCAGCGTCACGTTATGGCTATTCGTGACGGGTTTATCTCAGCGATGCCGTTTATGATTGTAGGCTCGTTTTTATTAGTGTTCGCTTACCCGCCTTTTTCGCCTGATACCACCTGGGGTTTTGCTCGCGCCTGGCTGGATATGGCGAAGCAGTTTGAAGGTCAAATTCTGACGCCGTTTGATATGACAATGGGGGTGATGTCCCTTTATATCTGTGCGGCTATTGCCTACAACCTGGGCAAACATTACGTTAAAACGCATCAGCTGGATCCGTTCATGTGCGCGATGCTGTCGCTGATGGCGTTCCTGCTGGTCGCCGCCCCAAAAACCAAAGGCGCTTTACCGGTGGATAGCCTGGGAGGGACCGGTATTTTCACCGCGATTCTGGTGGCGATCTATTGCGTTGAGATGATGCGTTTCCTGAAAGCACACAATATCGGGATCCGCCTGCCAGACCAGGTTCCACCGATGATCAAAAACTCGTTTGACCTGCTGATCCCGGTGCTGGTGGTGGTGCTCACGCTATACCCGCTGAGCCTGCTGATCCAGTCGCAGTTCGGTATGCTGATCCCACAGGCCATCATGTCGATATTCAAACCGCTGGTCTCTGCGGCTGACTCGCTGCCTGCGATCCTGCTGGCGGTGCTGATTGGCCACCTGCTGTGGTTTGCCGGGATCCACGGCGCGGCGATTGTCTCCGGGATGCTGCAAATGTTCTGGCTGACAAACCTGGGGGCGAACCAGACCGCGCTGGCGGCGAGCCAGCCTTTGCCACACATCTTTATGGAAGCCTTCTGGACGTTCTTTATCGTTATCGGCGGATCGGGGGCGACGATGGGGCTGGTGTTCTGCTATCTGCGTAGCCGCTCCGCGCACCTGCGCTCCATTGGACGTCTGAGCGTGGTACCAAGCATTTTCAATATCAATGAACCGGTGATTTTCGGTACGCCGATTGTGATGAACCCGGTGTTCTTTATTCCTTTCCTGCTGGCGCCGATGGTTAATGCCGTGCTGGCATGGGCAGCGATGAAGTTTGATCTGATTGGCCGCGTGATTTCCGTTGTGCCGTGGACGGCACCGGCTCCGGTTGGTGCCGCCTGGGCGCTGGGCTGGGATTTCCGTGCAGCCATTCTGGTGCTGGTTTTGGCCTGCGTTTCCGCCATTATCTATTTCCCGTTCTTCAAGGTGTACGAGAAACAGTTGCTTCAGCAGGAAGCGGAAGAAGCACAGCGTAATGGAGAAGAGGAAAATCAGCAGGTCGCTTAGGTAAAAGCAAAACGGCAACGCAGGTTGCCGTTTTTAATGTTTGTTCCCTCTCTCTGCGGGTTTCAGGCCGGGCCAGACTACTTAAGCGTGCAATCGCCACACTGCTGCACGTCCGGCAGACGGTAGCGCTGACAGCAGGTACGACGTACCAGAAGTCCCTCACGCGGAACCACGGTGCGGTAAAGAGGGTTGTCCCGTCCATCCGACAGCTGTCTGGCAAAGAAACAGCTCTGACGCAGTGCATCCACTTTCTCGTCGCCGAGCAGCGGCTTCATCTCCGTTAAATACCAGTGGATAAGATACCCGGTATTACTCCAGATCAGTTTGCCGTTAATCTCTCCCGTCGCTTCCAGCGCATCAATGACCGGAACCAGCGCTCTTGTAATCAGCCGTTCCATACGCGCCTGCGCTGACAGGTGTCTCGCGCTCGGATCTTCATGTACATCAATCCAGAAACAGGCAGCACGCCCGGTTTCATGAAACTCAACATGGAAATGTTCCGACGAGAGATCGAGCATCGTTTCCTGGGTCAACAGGGCCAGCATGACAGGCGGCACCATCAGCCCGATATACCACTGTGCCCAGAGGGATAACAGCGGTTTGTTTTCCCGCGTCAGGGTAGGTTGGTTACGATAAATATGGTCGGAATAGGTTGCCAGCAGTGACCGCAGCTCCGCAGGGCGTTGCCACTCAGTCAGCGTCAGAGCATGATGCGGCGGTGCTTCATCCAGTTTGATGAAATCCAGCAGATGGGCGCGCGTTACGGCAATTTTTTCCCGAATGGCATCCGCAAACGTCGTTTCCCCGGCGGAGAGTGGAGCTCGCCAGAGCAGGGGCTCAACGATGTGTGCGGTACGAGTCGCCATAGTGTGGATTACAAATCTAAATGATAATGATTGCCAATCCTAACTATAGATAAAACCGAGCGCAAGCGTTTTATCCTGGCGCTGTGAAGGCGGTTTCAGGCGGTATGAAGCTCGTCGCTCAGCAGAATGCTGTTGCGTCCCATATGCTTGGCTTCATAGAGGGCTTTATCGGCTTTCGCCAGCGCGCCCTCAACGTCTTCACCCTCGAACATGGCGATGCCGATGCTGATGGTCACGTTAGTGGCGACGCTTTCGTTAAACATATGGGGGATTTTAAGATCGTAAACCTTCTGACGTATGCGTTCAGCCGTCTGTCGCGCTTGTTCCAGCGGGATGTTACTCAACAGCACCATAAATTCTTCCCCGCCAAACCGGGCGACAACATCGCGTGAGCGCACGGCGTCGCGTATCGCAGCCGAGACCCTGATCAAGGCCTGATCGCCCATCATATGGCCATAATGGTCGTTGTAGGCTTTGAAGTGGTCGATATCCATCAGCAGCACGAAGTGCTCGCCAGCGTCAGGCCTGGGAAGATTCTCCAGCCGGCTTTGCAGCCCGCGACGGTTATATAGGCCGGTGAGCGGGTCCATCATGCTGAGATCGGTCAGGGTTTCGCGCTCCTCCAGCAGTTCGGAAAGCAGCTCCTGGGCGAAACGGTCATTGCGCCGCTGAAGAACATGATGGATACCAATGGCGACCACCGGCAGCGCGAAAAAATAGGCCATTCTCAGCCAGTTTTCGGACGGACTAAGCCACAGGCAGGATATAAAAGCGGGAAATGAATGTAACGTAAAGGCTTTAATATTACTTGCGAACGCCAGAGACCCTATAAAAAGCACTGTTAATAGCGCCATCATTAAATAGGTCGCGTGATCGTGCGTGATTAACAGAAATTTAGAGACGATCTGCCAGGCCCATAAAAGACCAAAAATAGCTGAAACAACAGGGATATTTATTTTTCGCGTGCTGTTTTTCCAGTGCCAGATAAGTAAGCCTGTGCTGATAGTCAGTACGGCAAAGAGCGGGACTGATAACACACGCACGGAATAGAGAGGGTTTGTTACCGAGAACAATGCTGATGCGGCGTTCAGAAATAAAAACAAACGTAAAGATAGCTGATATTTCTTGTTGACTAAAGACAGCCAGGATTGTGATGTCATATGCGTGCGTTTTTATTAAAACTCAATTAAAACAATGAGCAAGGTGTTGTTGTGTAATATTGGGCGCTACAAAATTGAATTTTTATTATCAGAAAAACTTTATCGGAAGTTAACAGGTGGGCAATTTATCACCTTACACATTCTCTGTCATTATGGGAAAGCAATTGCTGGCGCAATTTCTTACGTCGCATGCTGACAAGTGATAATTACTATCATATGATACTGGTTATCATTATCAGTGCGAGAGGTGAAACCATGTTGAGCAAAGCGCTGGGAAGTGGGTGGGGAATATTACTGCCTGGTTCCATTATCGGTGGGCTAATGTTTGCCGATCTCCCCATTGATGTCTGGAAAGCAATGATTGTTTCAGGCTTGCTGGTGACATCCGCAATGATCTGGCACAAACAGTTACGGCATTACGTGCTGCTGCCATCATGCGTTGCGCTAATCAGTGGACTGCTGGTGATTCTGATGAGTTTGAAATAAAAGGGAAAAACAGGAGGCACTGCTGAGGGGATGTAAGATAATTGGTGCGAGGGGGGGGACTTGAACCCCCACGTCCGTAAGGACACTAACACCTGAAGCTAGCGCGTCTACCAATTCCGCCACCTTCGCACAGTCATCTTACTGGTTTGATATCGCCTCGTTGGTGCGAGGGGGGGGACTCGAACCCCCACATCCTAAGGACACTAACACCTGAAGCTAGCGCGTCTACCAATTCCGCCACCTTCGCCCAGTGCGAGCAATATCAACGTGATTTATGGTGCGAGGGGGGGGACTT